>CAYNNU010000074.1:0-1747 GCA_964398645.1 uncultured Spirochaeta sp. | reverse complement strand
CAGCAAGTCGCTCCCGGCACAGCTGAGCGAAGGCCGTTTCCGCCTCTCCCCGAATCAGAACATCGACGTGCTCGAACAAGGCATGGTCAGCCGGCAGATAACTAGCCTCTGGACCACCCACAACCAAAACTACCGCCGGTAGCAGCCCCCGCAACAAAGCAAGCAATTCCCGACTTTCAGCATGATTCCATATCGCCACCGAAACACCAATAATCGCCGGCTGCAAACCGGCCGCAGCCCGAGCCAAGGCTTCTACACCCAGCCGGCGCGTTCCCTCAAGTAAACCCGCCCGGGGCTCAAGCTCCTGTAGGTTTGCCATAAGCCAGCGCAGGCCACCATTGGCATGAATATAGCCAGCGTTTACGCTTATCAACAGAATGTCAGGATCAAGACAATTTCCGGCACAGGGTATTCCGTGTAGCTCACACATATAACTGAACGTATCGCTGAATACGCCCTTCTAGCTCTCCTATCGAAAAATACCTAGCCTCCCGCACAAGTTCGCGACCATCCACAGAAAACAAGATAGCCGGCAAAGTAAACACTGAAAGCTGAGCAGCCAATTCCTGATCTGTGTGCGCATCAATTTCCACCGCCAGCACCTGCAGATCACCGGCTTTTTCGGCAATATCAGCCGAAATCCGCTGCAGCATATCCACTACTTTTGGTTTCACCGCATCGCACATGCCGCAATCGATTCCAGTAACATAGCTTAGAACCAAGGGATTCTCAGCCAGCAAACGAGTATACTCGTCTACAGTATGTACACGTTTCACGCCTCTCCCCGCTTTTTCGCAGCATCAATTTTTTTACCGACTGCTATAATAAGGCTTCCCATCAGGGCAAAAAACGCCGCCACTGCAAGCATATTTATTGCAGTCTGCAATCCCCCAATTTCGCCAATATCCAAAAAGAAATAGGGGTAGAAACCGGAAAAAACACCACGCAACATGACCAGCGCAGAATAGATCAATGGATACAAAAGCCATTTGCCGATACTGGCAAATGGCACTGCGGCCTTATCTTCAAAGAAGAGCCAAAAAAGCAACACAAAGATTGGAACAACGGTATGAAACATCTGATTCAGTACCAAAGTCAGACCCTCAAAATCGTAGAGATGACTGAGGACAACATGGAACACAAGGGCAACAATTGCCATGTGCAGCAGCAGGGAAGACAAAAAGCCCGGCGCACTCATCAAGCGATGCAGACCGCGGGGACGGCCAAAAGCAATCACCAGCATGTATTTGGCAACAAGCGTATTTGTCAAAATGGTAAAATAGCTGAAATAGCGAATCGAATTTTCCAGAAAACTCAAACCTTCACGCTGGCTCGAAATGAAATACTGAGTGATAACCGAAGCAGCGGCAATCAGCCCAAAAACTGCAGCAATAAGACGTTTCTTTTCTATTGATTTCATACCCTTTCCTCTCCCGCCGCCGAAACTCGGGAAAAGGCTAGTGCGGCCTCATGATCCCCCATCTCGGCAATGCTGGCGCCCTGCCGAATAATAAAAAACAAGACGGCATTTGCCACTAGCAGAACAAGCATGCCAGCCAAGCCGGTTGTTCCCACCAGCAAATCGTTTCCGCCGGAGAGAACCAGCAGGGATAAGCCATAGGTTCCATTCAGGGTGCCATGCATAATGGCTGCAGCAACCACACTTCGGGTCTTTATACGAACCCAGGTAAAAAGCGGTGCCAACAGAATGCACCACACAGTCATCATCACCACCCCTATAAAGGGA
>CAYNNU010000073.1:0-10334 GCA_964398645.1 uncultured Spirochaeta sp. | reverse complement strand
AACCCGAGCCAGAACCCGAGCCAGAACCCGAGCCAGAACCCGAGCCAGAACCCGAGCCAGAACCCGAACCCGAGCCAGAAATGGACAGTGTTGAAACTATACACCTCGATGATACACTCGAAGACGACCTGGAATTGGATCTTGACCAAAACAATGAAGCTGTAGACGATTTTAATTTTGGCGCAGTAGAAGATATCGACTTTGATACCACAGATGACACATTAGACGACAACAAAGACCCTGAAGACGCCTTTGATTTCAGTGAATTCGAAGAAAGCACTGAAACCGCTGATGAGTCCACAAGCGAACAATCCATTCTACCTGATTTTGATGAAGATCTGGATATCGACATCGAAACAGATATTCTTCCAGACTTTGAGGAAGAAAAAGAGGAATAAACATGGCTGCGAGTCTTTACCTTTTGATACTTCCAGCAGCACTCTCCATCCCCGCCACCATCATGAGTGAAAAGGGGACGAAGGGCGCCGAGTATCTAAAGTGTTTCGTTACCCTGTTACTATTCGCAATTGTAGTACAACATAAAATGGCAAGCGAGCAAGCCTCGCTTGCTATACCCTTTGCTGCCGCCTTATTCAGTGCCGCTGTTGCTGACTTTCTTTTAGGCAGCAGAAAAAGAGAGTGGTTCTTTATTGCCGGTCTTGGTCTCTTTCTTATTGCATATGCAATATATGGCATTACAATACATCTAATTGCCGGGCTACACTGGTTCACCCTACCCATCACAATCATCATTGCTGGTATTGCAATTCTTCAAGGGAAGACAATGCGAAAATTACCAAAGGATATGAAAATCCCGGTATATGTATATATTTTTGTTCTCAGTCATTTATTAAGCGCGGCAATTATCTATGCGATTACTACCTTTTCCAGCCAACCGCTCACTGCAGGTCTGATCTTTTTTGGAGCACTTCTCATCTATCTTTCTGATAGTTTCATTGCACATAATCTATACCGCAAAGAAATGAAGCACAGCGAAAGCTGGATTCTTGCAAGCTATTACCCGGGCCAAATTGCGATTGTTGCAGCAGTTCTGCTTCTTGGCTAAAACGTATCAAATTAAGGGGTAATGCGTTTCCTATCCCGAGGAAACAGCGAAGCCTCTTTCACGCTGGAAAGACCTAGGAATTTCTGGGTAAGCCGTTCAAGCCCAATAGCAAATCCACCATGCGGCGGACATCCATAACGGAATATTTTGCAGTAATCGCCCAAACCTTCCTCAGTTAAACCAAAGCGGGGCAAAGCATCAAGCAACATATCATATTCATGGATACGCTTTCCCCCAGTCGTAATTTCCAAACCGCGGAACAATAAATCGAAACTCATTGTTTTCAAGCCATCAGGAAATGTATAAAAGGGTCGTTTTTTTCGGGGAAACTCAGTAATGAAAACTGCTTCAATACCATGTTCTTCCTTTGCCCACGAACACAACTCTCGCTCTGCTTCCGGATTGATTTCAAATAAACGCTTTCCACTACGTTGAGAAGCTATCTTTTTTGCCTCTTCGTGAGTAATCCTTGGTGTCCGCTTCCAATCTTCAGCTGTAGGCACGCTTTGTCCATATTCCTCAAGAATATCCCCACACTCTTTTTGCACCTGTTCTGAAATATACGCCAAGAGGTTTGATTCCAGATCCATAAGATCTTCAATCCCCTGAATAAAGCCCATTTCCACATCCAGGGACACATACTCATTCAAATGCCGCGGGGTATCATGCTTTTCAGCCCTATAGGCATTCCCAATTTCGAAAACCCGCTCCAAGCCGCTTGCAACCATTGCCTGCTTGTAAAACTGTGGTGACTGAGCCAAATATACATGATCCTGAAAATACTCAACCCGGAACAAACCAGTCCCGCCTTCTGTTCCTGAACCAATCAACTTACTTGTCTTGATTTCAGAAAAATCCTGCGAACGCAAATATTCGGCAAAACTTCGAGCAATAACAGCCTGAACCCGGAAAATATCCAGCACTTTTGGATTACGCAAACTTAAAAGGCGATTATCCAATATTGCATCCAGACCGACCGAATCAAAATCCTGATTTACCGATAACGGCAGACTTGCTGCAGCGGCAGCTAGCACTTCAGTTTGTTCAACCTGAACTTCAAGCCCACCGGGAGCCTTATCGCTTTCCATCACTGTTCCGCTAACCGCAATTACAGATTCAAGCGCAAAATCAACTGTGCCTTCATATACCAACTGCAACATTCCGCTGCGATCCCGCAGCAACACAAAACTGATTCCGCCCAACTCTCGTATGCGATGTACCCATCCGGCTACGTTAATCTTTTGTCCTGTAAAATCACCTACTTTGGCGACCGGAATCCGCGTTTCCAACATATCCTAACTCCTGCTATCCGTTCACAATTTTCAGAAAATTATGCTTCCGACCAATCACCCGCAGCAACACGTTCACGAATCAATTGTTGCAAAATAGCAGGATCAGCCTTTCCATTTGTTTTCTGCATTACCTGTCCGACAACAAACCCTATTGGTTTACTCTGGCCATCGGCGATTTCCCGAGCCGCTACGGTATTTGCATGTAGCACCTCATCGATAACAGGCGCCAATTGAGCAGGATCACTTATCTGCTGTAATCCTTTAGCCTCAATAATTTGCTCCGGAGAACCTTCGCCAGCAAATACCAGTTCCAAAACCTTTTTTGCTATCTTTCCGCTAATCTCAGAACGGTCAATACGTTGCAACATATCAGCTAACCATTCGGGTTGTAAATATGATTCAGCGATATCAATTCCTAGTTTATTCAGCTGCTTTTTCACATCACTGATATACCAGGCTACAAGCTTTCCAGGATCTGCTCCATGAGATACCGCAGCCTCAAAAAAATCGGCCGAACTTTTCTCTTCGGTTAGCACTTCGGCATGAGTCGGTGAAATACCATATTCGCTTATAAAACGGGCACGACGCTGCATAGGCAACTCAACCATTCGCTCCTGCACCCGAGCCAAAAATGATTCTTCTGCAAAAAACGGCGGCAAATCCGGTTCAGGGAAATAGCGATAATCATCAGCGGCTTCCTTCCGCCGCATGGTTTCGGTCACATCCCGATTTTCATTCCACAAACGGGTCTCAACAACAATGGTTTGTCCTTCATTGAGAAGGGCCTGCTGACGCTCATATTCATAGCCGATTGCTTTGCGTACAAACCTCGAAGAATTCAGGTTTTTCACCTCAACTTTATTACCCAACCCTTTTCCCACATCATTTATGGAAATATTTGCATCACAGCGCATTGATCCTTCATCCATATTTCCATCACAAACGGATAAATATCGAACAATCGAGCGTAAATGATGCAACAGGGCTTCAGCCTCTTCACCGCTTTTTACATCCGGCTCAGTTACGATTTCCAACAAGGGAGTCCCGGTACGATTAAAATCCAATAAGGACATATCCCCAGCATGAATCATTTTCCCAGCATCTTCTTCCAGATGGCACTGTTTAATTCGAACGGTTTTTTCTTCACCGTTGCACAAAAAGGTGATATGGCCGTTTGTACCCAAGGGCCGGGCAAACTGACTAATCTGATAGTTTTTTGGCAGGTCGGGGTAAAAATAATTTTTCCGATCAAAAGAACAAACCTGAGCTAATTCACAATTTAAGGCCGAAGCCGTCAGATATGCCAACTCCATGGCATGCTCGTTGAGCGCCGGCAATACTCCGGGGTGTCCCATACACACTGGACAAATATTTGTATTCGGCTCATCACCATAAGCAGCACGACAATTACAAAAAATCTTTGACTGAGTTTTTAGCTGAACGTGAATCTCCAAGCCAATAAAAATATCATACATCCTGGGCCTCCATATCATACAAAGATTGTTGATATGCCGGCGGCCGCTCAAGCGTAGCCCCGTTTCGAATATCATCAATAATATCAAGCAAGCGATCTTCGCTAAAATCCGGACCCATCAGCTGCATGCCTATCGGCAGGCCATCTGCTGTTCCCATAGGAAACGAACAAGCAGGATTACCAGAAAGATTCGCCAAGGTTGTAAAACGATCGCCTTGTTTTTGCTGAAACGCATCCAAATCTGCGCCGCCGAGCCGAAAAGGAGGCACCGGGAATACCGGCAGCACCAGCGCTTCCACCCGGGAAAAGATATTTTGTAATTCCCGATACAATTTTGTCCGAATCCGCTGGGCTCGAACATAAAACTGATCCTGAAAGCCAGAACGCAAAACATAGGTTCCAAGCATTACCCGCAATTTTACTTCGTCACCAAAGCCTTCGGAACGGGACTTTTTCATCAGCTCAATAGGGGTTTCGGCATACGCAGGCCGATGGCCATATCGTACCCCGTTATAGCGGGCAAGATTTGCACTCGCCTCAGCCGTAGCAATTGTATAATATGCCGGCACTGCATAATCCAACAAAGAAAGATCGATATCCTCTGTTTCATATCCCATAGCATGAGCCTGCTCTCGAGTTTGAGCATACACCCGCGCTACTTCAGAGTGCAAACCAGAAGTATCACCAATAAATGCCAATCGACGGCTACCAACTCCTGCGCTATCATTTTCCCGCCATTCTATTGATGTTTGATCCATGGGGTCTTGCCCGCGAATACAAGAAAAGACTTCCCGAATACGAGTGGTCGTGTCTGCGATAACCCCTATGGTTTCCAAAGAACTGGCATAGGCAACCAGTCCATATCGACTTACAGATCCATAGGTTGGCTTCAAACCAAACACCCCACAAAAGCCTGCTGGCTGACGAACTGATCCGCCTGTATCCGTTCCTAATGCAAAAGGAACCATACCCGCGGCAACACTTGCTGCACTCCCCCCGCTTGATCCACCGGCCGAATACTCATCCTTCCAAGGATTTACAGTTTTCCCTAAAGCAGACGTTTCCGTTGCGGAACCCATTCCGAACTCATCCATATTTGTTTTTCCAACTGGAATAGCCCCAGCATCCAACAAACGCTGAACTGCAGTTGCTGTATAAGCCGACTGCATACTTTCCAGCATCTTGGATCCACAAGTAAGAGGAAAGCCCTCAAGAGCAATATTGTCCTTTACTGCAAAAGGAACACCTGCTAATCCCTGTTTAGCTTCAGCAGTCTTGTCGGAACTCAAACGACTGCCATTGTCAAAAGACAAAAAAGCGCCGACCTTTTCATCCCGCTCTTGTATCCGCTTAATATACGAGTCAATATTTTTCATGTATGCATGTACTCCCACAGCCCTTACAACACATTTGGAACTGCAATATATCGATCTTCTAAATCATCCGCTTTTTCCAGCACATCATCTGCTTCAACCGTCTGAAACACGCGATCTTCCCGCAACCTACTGCGATCGGTATGCACGTGAGTCATCGCTGGAATACCTTCAACATCCACATCCGCCATACTGCTAAAATATTCAACCATCTGGCTAACACCCAAACGCAAGCGTTCCACATCACTTTCATCAAGATTTATGTGGGCCAAGTTCGCAATTGTCTGTAATTCATCATCTGCAATCATAGTAAAACTATGACACAAATAGATTTATATTGTCAACGCAGACAAAAATTTGACAAAAATGCCTCGGTAATGTATGATACTGGTTCATTCTATTTCGTTTTCTTTACCGCAGTTCGACTATCTCACAGTATGAATTTGATTCAAATTTGACTTTTATCCTGTGAATACTATATTTAACGGTACAAGTAAGAGGAGACCTCGTGATTAAAACCGATTTCCCAACGGTAAATTATTTCGATCAAGATTTTGTTGATGTATACGATCAAACATGGGCTTGGATCCATGATCATTGGCATAAAGGTACTGAAAAAAACAATTTCGAACCAAAATTCTTTCACTCTCCGGGAACTGATGCAATAAACCAGTTCGAGGCAATTTTTTCCACTTTTTTTCTTGTCTATAGTAATCGAACATACCCGGCTGCTGCCCAGCTAGATACCTTTTACCGAAAGCAAGAAGAAAACGGCGCAATTCGATCTGACTACCGTATCGATGACGGTACACCTGTTTTCACCAAGAACAATCCCGAAGCAGTGAATCCCCCTCTGTTTGCTTGGGCGGAATTCAATCTTTTTCACAAAGTTGGTAACAAAAAACGCGTGCGTGAAATCATGCCAATTCTGGAAAAATATTTTGCTTGGCTTCAGGAAACATTCCAGCAGGAAAATGGTCTATACAAGGTTCCAGCAGAAGCTACAAAAATGATAAATAGCCCGCGAAAGAATGCAGAATATTTTGTTGATTTTAATTCTCAGCAAGCCTTGAATGCTTACTATATGTCCGAATTGGGTGAAATCTTAAATGATAAAGAGATTGCCTTCCGCTACAAGCGGCTGTATTTCTCGTTGAAAACCCGAATAAACAATTTGATGTGGAACGAAAGCGCCGGAGTTTACTATGACATTGACGGTGAACACAATCAAATCCCGGTAAAGACTATCGCAACTTTCTGGCCAATGCTATGTGAAATTCCCAACGAGGCTCGCATAGAAAAACTCATAGCTCATTTACGGAATCCCGAAACATTCGGCACTGAAAACCCTTTCCCCACGCTTGCTGTAAATGAGCCTGATTTTGATCAGGACGGCGGCGGTTTTTGCGGCTCGGTCTATACTCCCTTCACTTTTATGGTAATAAAAGCCCTTGAGCGCAATAAAGCCTACGAACTTGCGCGCGAATTTACCTTGCGGCATCTGTATTACCTGTTAGACACCCTTCACCCAGAAAACTCTAACACCGGAACTGTATGGGAAGCCTATCTGCCAACAAAAGATGGCCCAGCAAAATGGAAACGCCACCCGAATTTCCCTCGACCCATGCTTTTAGCTTACACCGGCTTAGCAACAATCACGCTTATGATTGAGCACGTCATCGGCCTCACGATCAGTCTCCCGCGTAAAGAAGTGAGCTGGATTATTCCTACCAAAGAAATTATGGGAATTGAAAATCTCAGTTTGAAAAGAAACAACATAACCATTCTGGCGCAAAAAAGCGGCCGTGGCTGGGAAATCCGATTGGAAAGCGAAAAGCTCTATTATTTTACTGTGGATGTTCTAGGAGAAAAGATAAAAACCTTGCCGATTCCTTCGGGAAAATGTTCTATGCTGCTGGATAAACTATAATTTCTGCACAAGATTCTGGCATATTTTTCTGATCACCGAACTTGCAATACTAATGCTTTCCTCGCGTGCCAATAGATCTTCGGGATCAAACCAATCAGCAGCAATTATCTCCTGTTCATCCAGACACAATTCGCCGGAAATCCACTCCGCCTGGAAACCCAGCATGAGAGAATCCGGAAAAGGCCAAGACTGACTTCCTAAATACTGTAGCCTACCAACCTCTATACCGGCTTCCTCCCGAATCTCCCGATGAACAGCCTGCTCTATAGTTTCTCCCGGCTCAACAAAGCCAGCAATCAGACTATAAAAACTTCGATTGGGATGCTTTCCCATCAGAAGCTTTCCATCCTTCACTACCCCCACAATTATTGCCGGACTTAGCCGCGGATACACCCGCTGGCCGCCTACAACAGCCTTGGCCAATTCATCATTACACCAATAATTTTTTTGCCCGCTTTTTCCGCAAAAGCGGGTTTGCTTATCCCACTGAAACAAATGATATGCCCGTAGTACAGCAGCAAAGGCAACACTATCCTGCCGCTTCTGGCATTCTGCTAAAAATATCCGAATGTCGCAAAGCTGAAAATCCGGATTTTGATCTCCGCCTGTCTCTTGTTCATCAATACACAGATACACCTGTACCTTGGAAAATGAACCGACATTCACGCAAAGCTGATCATCCTCAATAAAAACCTGCTCCACATTTGGTAGTCGACAATTCCGGTCGAGCAAAATTTGCTGCTGATGACTAAAGATGCACATGTACGACTGCGAAGCCGAATCAGCCGCCGATTCAGAAACGACCGCCTGTTTTAGCGAATGAAAAGATAGGCTCACCGGAGCCTGCGGTTGAGTAAGCTGCGGTAGATTTTCAATATGAAAAACTGAATCGCGAGCAAACATGCCCTTACCAGTCAAAACCTTCTATTCCTAATTCCTGCGCCATTGTGCGAAACTCTATAGCTACCGACTCAGTAATGAGAATTCCCTTTTTGGAACGTTCGGTATACGCATCCCATTCTTTTTCTCCGGCGGTGTATATTCTGTCACAGCCCGGAGCTTTGGCGGAATTGCGCAAGGCCCGCAATATTTCACCAGTAGTTTTTTTGAAAGAATCAAGATCGGTAAAGGCCTCAATATTCACAGCCAAAAAGAAATGTCCCAGGCGATAGGGCTGCTTTTCACCGGCCTCATTAAAGCCACTCAAGGCCTTCAGAAATGCACCGCCCTGTAATGCTGCAGATAAAATTTCGGTGACCGCCGCATATCCGTAGCCTTTATACCCGGCGCCATCCTCGCCTATGCCACCCAAAGGCGCCAGGGCGGCCGTACCATTAACCAAATCCTGCAGCACTTCAACTGGATCAGTTGCTGTTGATCCATCGCGACGGACCACCCAACCCTCGGGCATCTTTTTTCCCTGCCGGGCATACACCTCAATCTTCCCGCGCTGACTTACGCTAGTTGCGCAATCAAGAAAAAATGGAAAATCTTCATCGGTTGGAATGGCCCATGTCTGCGGATTAGTTCCCAGCATATTTTCCACCCCGAAAGTCGGAGCAATTGAGGGGCGTGCATTCGTTCCAGTTAATCCGATACAACCCTGCTCTGCAGCCATTAAAGGATAATAGCCTGCAATTCCATAGTGCGTTGAGTTTCGCACAACCGTCATTCCCAAGCCTAGTTTTTTCGCTTTTTCAATAGCCATGCTCATTGCACGATGAGAAGCAACCATTCCCATGCCATTATTCGCATCCAGCACGGCGGTTGTCGGGCCTTCACGAACAATATCAATTTTGGCATTCGGAAACTGTATTCCGGCCCGAATCCGATCATAATATATCGGCTTTAAACGATTTACGCCGTGAGAATCTATTCCCCGCAAATCCGCCGCAATCAATACATCCGCACAAATAGCCGCATCTTCCTGAGGAACTCCCAGTCCCTCAAAAACTTTTATCATAAACTCACGGATATATTCCGCATCTTTTCGTACTTCTTGATTTTCACTCATGCCTGCAGTGTATCAAATAGCCCTGTTTATCGCTAGCTATGCCAGGCCTTTGCAACACCACTGCTGCGGGCATTCTGCATCATTATTTGATCCTGCAGAACCATATTCGTCATGGCCTCCACCACCGGTACCATTCGGGGACACAAGCAGGGATCATGGCGGCCAATAGTCTGAATAGGTGTTTCCTTACCCTCCAAATTCCGGGTTTGCTGTTCCCGCGAAATGGAACTAGTCGGCTTCACAGCTACACGAAAAACCAAGGGCTGTCCGCTGCTTATTCCACCTAAAACGCCTCCCGCATTATTCGTCAAAAAGCCATCCGCATTCATCTGGTCGTTATGTTCGCTGCCAAGCATATCCGCAGCTGCAAAGCCCGCCCCAATTTCAAAGCCCTTCACTCCACCTATCGATAGCATCGCCTTGGCTAAGTCAGCCTCCAATCTATCAAACACCGGCTCGCCAATTCCCGGCATCAAACCATCCACCCGGCATTCTATTATTCCACCAACACTATCACCGTCCGCCGCTGCTTTTTCCACTAACTCTATCATTTTTGTAGCCGCAGCAGCATCCGGCGCCCTCATAGCATTTTCTTCAATTTGATCAAAATCAATTTCTGAACAACGAATCCCGGCAGCCTGTAATGTATACGCCCGGGTCTGAATTCCCTGCTGCCGCAACAATTTTCCTGCAACAGCCCCGGCCGCAACCCGACCAGCAGTTTCCCGCCCAGAGGCGCGACCGCTTCCACGCCAATCGCGAAAACCATATTTCTTCCAATAGGTATAATCAGCATGCCCCGGTCGAAACGCATTTTTAATATCATCATAGGCACTAGGTCGAGCATCTGTATTATATAAAATGAGCAGAATCGGCGTTCCCGTCGTACGCCCGGAAAACACACCCGAAAGAATCTGCACTTCATCTGCCTCTTTCCGGGGGGTTGTAACAGAAGACTGTCCCGGCTTTCGTCGATCTAGTTCAAACTGAATATCCTGTTCACATAAGTCCAAACCGGGAGGCACACCATCTAGCACAACCCCAACAGCACCACCATGGCTCTCACCAAACGTACTCATTGTTAAAAAACGACCGAAACTGCTGCCAGCCATTGCCACCCTCCTGCCATCTTCTAGCTAAATAGTCTTGTATAGGCAGACTATACCTGATTTGTTACAGTAAGAC
>CAYNNU010000072.1:0-10356 GCA_964398645.1 uncultured Spirochaeta sp. | reverse complement strand
GATCCATCCTAAGGGAATTTGCGATACAATTCCAACATCGCTTAATACAGTTTCAAGACTTAAATAGTTAAAATGATTCGCCCGAACCTTTGCCGCCGTGTGGTACAAGACCAAGCCCTTAGGGTAATCTACATACGGATATAAATAGACACCACTACACACGCGGGTAAATACCCCGGCATGCATTGCACGACTCATTAAGGCCTTACGCGCATGGTGATTTAACTCCGGGAACACAGCTGCAATATCGGCAGCAGTAAATAAATAGGCGTCAGGGGATGCAACTTGGGCCATAACATAACGGAGGCGTGCAACACCCTTCATATTTTCTGCTTTATTCATCCTTGCAATGTACAAAAAGTAATAAAAATTGTGACCTTTTGTCAAGCTAATGAGTATATCTGTACCTTTCCACCGTTACACCACAGTCAATTCAGCATACAGATTAAGTAATTTCTTCTCTTCCTGGCCCCAATTGTAATGTTCCTGAACAGCGCGCCGGCCATTTTTACCCATCTTCCGGGCTGTTGCGGGGTCGCCCGCCAAGATATCTATTGCCGCAGCAATTGCCGCTGGATCTTGCGGATCTACACACAGACCGCAGCTGCTACCCTCGACAATACTCCGCCATAAGGGAAAATCTGAAGCAATCACAGGAATTCCTGCGCTCATGTATTCGAACATTTTAACCGGCAAGGAATCAAGATATGCCTGCTTCCCATGCAATGTCACAAGACCAGCAAGCGACTGGCTCAAAAGGCCTGCAATTTCCTTGCGATTCAAAAACCCAACATGGCTTGTGCGCAACCAGCCCACATCCTGCTGCACATCTTCTTGCAAACCATCTGAAATAAACTCACCGGCCAGCACCAACTGTATATCTTTTTGCACATTCGCCATAGCCCGTACAATTTCCTGAATTCCTCGAATGCGAGTCAGCCCGCCTACATAACACACCTGCCTCTTTGCATTCCAATCAACTTCTTTTAAAGACACTTCTAATTCACCAAGAATTGGATAGTTATTTACATTAATACTGCGCTGAGCAAAGCGTGAATACCAGGTAGTAATATGTGGCGTTGCCCCAATCACTGCATCAAAACGCAGACAATATCGCCGCAAATACCTGCCCATATACCAAGACAAAAAAGGACGGACAAAACCGGGAAGCCACGCCTTGCCCATAATCTGTTGAGGCAAATCTTCATGAGCATCATATATGACTCGGGTGTTTTTCACCTTTCGCCTTAGCCACAAACCTGCAGGTATTAATTCAGGATCATGCAGATGATATGCGTCAGCCTGAAGCCCTGCAGCAAGCTCCCGCACAGCGCGCACGGTAATTCGCATACGCCGACGCCGCGATGTTTCCCGCATTCCGGCATCTAGTATCTGCACACCATCCCGCTCTTCATTGCCCAAGCCATCGGCTACCACCAAAAACACCTGATGCCCAGCCACCGCCAGTGATCGACATTGCTTCAAAAAAATACGCGTGTCATAGCGTGCATGGACTGAGGTACAATGACAAATTTTCACTCTGACAACATCTCCAAAGATATTGCACCAGCATTATATGCATTTGGTCCAATTACAATTGTATCTGCCGGCGGCCAATGTAACATAAGCAGGAATCCCATTTGGCTCTGACTAAACCAGTTATACTCAATTATAGCACGATCCTCCGGACGCCCTCGGATACCAATCGCCCGATGATACGAATAAAACGTATTATTGCGGATGCTGATACGAGTACCAGCAATATCGGTACCATCGCCCCGATCAACTCCGCCATGCATATCAAAACAATGACTTGATGCCGCGCCAAGCACCACATTATGCCAAGCTGTATAACCACTTGGCGGAGTTCCAGTACCAGCTATAGAATGGCGATTGTAATTAAAAATATTATACTCAATCAGCGCAAATGCTCTTAATACACACACACCATACCCCAAGCCCTTTCGCTGATTATGATGGATGTAATTATGATGAATACTATGTTTCTGACCGGCACGTAAATACACAGCAGCGTGACTCCAGCCAAACAATTCACAATTGTCTACTGTCAATTCATCAAAACGGCTAATTATTCCCCGTGAATTTGGCAACTCATAAAACCGCTTGTGCCCAACCCGATTTTGCCGATCTTCAGCAGTCAGCCCACTAAATGACTCTCGATAATGATCTTCCCGCCGCAAGCCATCCGGCCCTTGAATACGAAATCCCGTTATCCGCACCCCCGGTCCTCCAGCTTCCAGCAACCCCGGCGTATCCAATTCATGTGACACAAAAAGAGGGCCCAGCTGTCCATCTACACCACGAGAACCTGCCAGTGTAACACCGGCAGGAATAATAATGGGTAAGGTTTCCTCACGAGCAAGTTCAGAAAAATCAATCTCAGAACCCGGCTGCACATAAACCGTCTCTCCAGAACGTGCCTGCGACAATGCTGCAAGCAGACCTTCCAAATCGCTTGCCACATAATCACCAGAAACTACTGCCTGCGTATAACCAGCCCCACCACCAATAGGACCTCGTTCATCCGGACGCGCACCATATACCTGCCCATCCTGCAAGAACCATGTTTGCAAACCATCCAGCGGTGAAGAAACGAAACCTCCCGCGACATAGGTAGCACAGGAGGTTATTAAAAGAACAACAACTATTGTAACTGGTAGTACTTTGTTAATTCAAAATCTCCTGGTACATTTTTTTCAAACGCTCTGCATCCCTTGTCCACGAATATTCTCCAGCCGCCAAGTCAAAAGCTTTCTCAACCCGGCGTTTTACTTCGGCCCAATTTGAATTCATTTCACGTACAACGGTTGCCAAACTGGCTGAATCACCAGCCTCAAAAACGTATCCAGCATCGTTATCACCAATAATCCGTTTTAATGGCGCGCAGTCACTCACCAATACTGGCGAACGACAAATCATGTATTGGAATAATTTATGCGGAATGGTTGTCTGAGTATGCTCGAAATCTTCATGCGGAACAGTACACACATTACTGGCTAGGACATAACTATTTACATCTGAAAATGGAACCCATCCTATAATCTCAACCCGACCACGAATAAGTGGGTCTTTTACCTTTGCAAGCATTTTTTGAATAGCAACACTATCTTTTTGTTTTGCTCCCACTATCAAAAGACGGGCAGAAGGCATTTCATTTGCGATACGCTCAAATCCTTTGATAAGCGTTTGCATCCCTCGGTGTGGCCCAAGTCCGCCAATATAACTAATCACAAAATCATCTTGATATTTTTGAATGATTTCTGCATTTGCCTGTTCACGACTGAACGGAAAAGTCTGCTGATTTTCAGTGTTACTAACCACCCAGATCTTCTTAGGATCCACCCCATATTCCAACATACGCTTTTTTGCCTCTGGAACAACAGCAATAACAGCAGCACATTGCAAAAAACATTTTTTTTCTGCCCGCTTCCATATCCTATAGTTATAGATTATCGATCTAAGCAAACGCAGCGGCCAGCAGTTATCAGACCGATATGCTACCCAAGCGGCCGGCATATTTTCGTGAAGATCCGCAACCACTTTCACATCAAATTTGTATTTTCGTATGGTATAGAAAACCGTTGGAAGAAAATTCAAATCATGCACATGCAAAATCTGAATATCATTTTGAACAATAAAATCAGCAATATGTTTTACATATTCCCGACGAATAAGATGAAAATATGCACCGGTTACAAACCGCAATAATGCGCTACGAACTTTTATTGAATAGCGATGAATATATCCCTTTCCACCATATGCGATTTCAAGCGGCTTTTGATCCTTCCCCAATTCAGTCATAAGATGAATTTCACGACCCGATCCACATAAAGCTTGCAACTCTTTATCGACCCGAATATCCGGAGGAAACGTATGCCCCAGAAGAATCATTCCAATTTTCATGTATTATTACTCCCTCTTTTAAATGTCATACCAAAAAACAATAGCCGCTATTGCCGTAATCATGGCTAGAAAATTCATCGGAACTCCAATTTTTAAAAAATCACTGAAACGATAACCTCCAGCACTTTGGACTAACAGATTTGTCTGATACCCAATAGGGGTAGCAAAGCTAGCACTTGCACCAATAGCGACCGCCACCATAAACGGATAATAAGATACTCCTAGGCTAGCCGAAGTAGCATATGCAATTGGTACCATCAATGCCGCAGCAGCATTATTTGTAATAATCTCAGTAAAAAAACTAGTGACCAGATATACTGCAAAGAGTGCACCAACGGGACCAAATGGTGCCATGGCTTGAACAAAATAACCACCTATTGCTTGAGCAGCGCCACTATTTGTTAATGCCTTGCTCACACCAAATGCAGCGGCTATTGTTACCAAAATATCCAAGCGAATAGCATTTCTGGCTTGGGCAGTTGTTATTACCCGACCAATTATTAATAGCATAGAAGCAGCAGCAGCAGCAAAAAACATATCAACAGTATTGCCGCTAATTTTTGGTAGTTTCACCCCTACTGCTGCGACAGTTACCATTAGAAGAACAACCGCTAAAGCAAAGGAACCCTTCTTTTTCACTTGTTTACCATCACTAATATCGCTGATAATAAAAAAATGCTTTGTATTTCTATTGCGAATGGTGAAATCTTGTGATGCCAACAAAATTACATTATCGCCAGCTTGCAGAACAACATCGCCGAGACGACTATGCACCTTTTTTCCGTTTCGTCCAACAGCCACCACTGCGGCGTTATACATACTGCGGAAATTCACCTCTTTTATTGTTTTCCCTATGCCTGGAAACTCGGGTGAAACAACCACTTCCACCATTTTTTCCTGAATTCGTTTTGAATCAGATTGCATAGTTTCAACATCCACAGAGCGCAAACCCTCCATTGAAAGAATATCTGTGATGGAATCTGTATTCCCAGAAAAAAACAAACGGTCTCCTGATGCTAATCTCCGATCTGGTGTTACTGGCCCAAGATGCACACCATTTCGATCAATATCCATAAGGTATACACCTTTTAAATTTCGCAACTTCGCTTGTTCAATGCTTTTTCCTGCAAGTATCGAATCTTTTGATACCTCTAGTTCAGTAATAAACTCTCTTGGATTTGTTTGAACTTCAGAAAATACATCTCCTCTATTCGGCAACATCTTTTTTCCTGCAATTGCTAAATATACAAAGCCAACAAAAGCTACAGGAATACCAACCTTGGCCAACTCAAAAAAAGAAAAGCCAATATCACCATTACTAATTATCAACCCATGGACAACTAAATTTGTACTTGTACCAATTAAGGTACAGACCCCTCCAAAAATCGCGGCATACGATAATGGAATTAACAACTTACTTGCTGGAATATGTAATGCAGCAGCCCATTTTTTCACGACCGGAATGAAAATTGTAACTATTGGTGTATTATTCATAAATGCAGATAAAACTGATACTGGTAGCATCAGTCTGAGCAATTGCCACACATATAGTTTTGACTTTACTGAAAAAAACCGCGTGGCTAAATCATTAAAAGCACCAGTATTTTCCACCGCCTGGCTGACAATAAATAACAAAGCAACTGTCATCATTCCCTTGTTGGAAAACCCTGCTAATGCTTCTTCAGGTGTAATGACGCCACCAAACAACAATACAAACAGCCCCCCAACAAAAATCATATCTGATCCAGCTGCATCCAGAATAAGCATTATTAATATGGCTAATACAACGATAATTGTCAAAATCATAATAAATCAAGAATCATCTTTATTGCTAAGGGCAATGTATATTGTTCGGTATCAATTACCAAATCAGGATTTTTCGGTACCTGGTAATCGGCATCTATGCCAGTGAACTCTTGTATCTCACCCTTATCTACCTTTTTATATAAACCCTTCGGATCCCTGCGACGGCATTCATCAAGAGAACAATGAACGAGTATTTCCGTGAACCCACCATCAGGAAATAACTCGCGAACCTGTTCGCGCATTGACTCAAAAGGACTAATAAACGAACAAATAACAATAAATCCAGCATCAAACATAAGTCTAGCAACATGCCCAATTCTTCTAATATTTTCCTGCCGATCCTGCCGCGAG
Source organism: uncultured Spirochaeta sp. (assembly GCA_964398645.1). Lineage (GTDB taxonomy): Bacteria > Spirochaetota > Spirochaetia > DSM-27196 > DSM-8902 > Spirochaeta_B. The sequence continues at coordinate 4,275 of CAYNNU010000072.1, read as the reverse complement.
AACCCTAGATCAGCATTTAATCCATGTCGAATGTTATCACCATCCAACACATACACCTGTTTTCCCATCTGATGAAGATTGCTGGATAATTCACGTGCAATTGTAGTTTTTCCTGAACCAGACAAGCCAGTCAGCCAAAAGCAATGTGCCGCATGCCGATTCTTCTGTTCCCGCATTTGCTGAGAAACCGGAAAATCTTCCCATCGAATATTTTTTATAGCAGTATTTTCTTTTATTGTTTTTTCACTACCTGGAACTCCCCGAATCATCCCGGCGGCAACTGTCAAATTTGTAGCTGGATCGATAACAATAAAGCCGCCAGTTTCACGGTTTTTTTCGTATGTATCAAAAAATAATGGCTGAGCTGTCTCTATTTCCACCCGGCCAATTTCATTCATAGTTAACGTTTCCGCTTCCTGTCGATGTAATGTATTTACATCAAGCCGATACTGAAGTTTCCGAATAAATCCTGTTGCTTGTCGCGTTGTATGCTGAATAAGGTAGCTCTGATGTAGCTTAATGCCATTTACAGAATCCATCCAACATATTATTGCATCAAACCGAGACTGTACTATAGGAAGATTTTTTTTCCGAACAATCATATCCCCCCGGCTTATGTCTCTTTCATGTCGTGTAGTAATTATTACTGAATCCCCGGCTCGCGCTTCCATTATTTCCTGTTGATATTGGTAGATGCTATCAATAACTGTCTCTTGACCCGATGGGAATACCACTACCTCTTCACCCGCTTTAATAGTACCACTCGCAATTCTGCCGGCAAACCCCCGAAAATTTTGATCTGGTCGAATTACATATTGAATTGGGAAACGAAAATCAATCAAATTTCTATCGGCCGCAATTGTAACATTCTCCAATTGATGCAAGATGGTCGGCCCATCATACCAAGATAGATTGGTACTTTTTTCTACGATATTATCTCCATGCAAAGCACTTACCGGAATAAAACTAATATCATGAACATTTAGTTTTGCCGAAAATTCTGTATACTCTGCTACAATTTTTTGAAATTTCTCCTGTGACCAATCAACCAAATCCATTTTATTTATTGCAACAATAATATGGGGAATACCTAACAAACCAGCGATAATGCCATGTCTTTTTGACTGCGGAAGAACCCCATTTCGTGCATCAATCAATATTATTGCCAACTGAGAAGTAGAAGCCCCGGTTACCATATTCCGTGTATACTGTTCGTGGCCTGGAGTATCCGAAATAATAAATTTTCGCTTTGGCGTAGAAAAATATCTATATGCAACATCAATGGTAATGCCCTGTTCCCGCTCTGACCGCAAACCATCTGTTAATAATGCCAGGTTAACTTGTTCTTCACCCCGCAAGCGGCTACTCTGCTGCAAAGCATCCATTTGATCCTGAAAAATTGCTTTGCTGTCATACAACAAGCGACCAATTAATGTGCTTTTCCCATCATCTACACTACCTGCAGTGGAAAAACGAAGTAAATCCCGTGAATTTGTATCTCCGGTTCCCATTAAAAATACCCCTTCTTCTTTCTATCTTCCATTGCAGCCTCTGATCTTTTATCATCCGCTCGGCCACCACGCTCGGTTGTCCGGGTAGTCGCAATTTCCTGTATTATCTCATCAACATTTGAAGCCTCGGAAGCGGCCAATCCTGTACAAGTAATATCACCAATAGTACGGCAACGAACCTTTCTCCGCTCAATAGTTTCTCCCGGAAGAAGTTGTAAAATATCCGGAACAAAACCAAGAATCACCCCATCACGCACAATCACTTCCCTTTCATGTGAAAAATATAGCGACGGCAAGGGGATTTCCTCTGCTTTTATATATTGCCAGACATCCAGTTCTGTCCAATTTGAAAGAGGAAATACTCGAAAGTGCTCTCCTAAAGAATGTTGAGTATTAAAAATATTCCATAATTCCGGACGTTGATTTTTTGGATCCCATTGCCCAAAAGAATCCCGAAAACTAAAAAATCGCTCCTTCGCCCGCGCTTTTTCCTCATCTCGACGTGCCCCGCCCATGGCACAATCAAAACGAAATTCCTGAATAGCATCCAAAAGAGTTACTGTCTGTAAAGCATTCCTGCTTGCCTGCGGACCAGTTTCTTCCTGAACTCGACCCGAATCAATAGAAGACTGCACTGAACGAACTATAAGATTCGCTCCCAACTCTTCCTGCACATACCTATCCCGAAACTCAATTGTTTCAGGAAAATTATGTTCGGTATCAATATGCATTAAGGGAAAAGGAATTTTGCCTGGCCAAAATGCTTTCTTAGCCAAATGAGCCATGCAAATAGAATCCTTTCCACCGGAAAAAAGCATCACCGGCCTCTCAAGCTGCGCAGCTACTTCACGCAAAATGAAAATTGCTTCGGATTCAAGTTCGAGAATATGGAAATTTTTCATAAATACACCCTCTTTTTTACACTTGGAGATATCAAATCAAATAGTAATTTTCAAAGGAAATAACCATATTCTGATAAAGCTTGATCATACGTTTGCTCTATCCACTTGTTATTTTCAGAACATATTTCTTTTATTTTTTCAACTATTTCCTTCGGAACAGCAGGCCATTTTCTCCTACTATAAAAAGATTTTCGTAGCAGTGGAAGAATATACCTCTTCCTGATCCGATTTGATGGCCAAATTTTATCAGGACATATCCTTGCCAAAGAAATCCAAAAATTCATTTCTTTCACAGTCATATTTGTTTTTTTGGGAGGTTTATCCATAAAATAATCTTGTTCGCCGATTTTTATGTCTAATAAATTTTCTAATAAACGATAAACTTTCTTTGGATTTTTAACCTGTTCTTCAAATACTGAGATATGAATATTTTCCATTCCAAAAAAACAACCATAATCTTGAATTATTCCTTTACTATTTATTGCCTCAATTCCAAAACTACTTTCCTTTACATATTCTCTTGGCACTTGTGAAATTCTTCTAAAAAATTCACCATATGATAGTTTCTTTGCTTCTTCTATCAATCCAGCCCTATACAAACCTGTTATTGCATGCAGATAATTAGACTTAAACCACTGAACAGGCTCTCTCAAAACTAATAAAATTTTTGCCTTTCCAATTATTGAATACAAACGGCATGCAATTTCTTTTCTGCTTATTTCCTTTAAGGTACCATTTAAAGAAAGGCTTTCGTTTGAAAATACAATCCGCCTATTTAAATTTTGCGCCTCTTCAAACATCGCATCAACATAATTTCTAAATACTGGTACTTTCCTTCTAAAGACACTTTCTGAATCATTTCGCAAACTAACCATTATTTCTTTTGCTTTTTTCCTAAGTTCTAGACTAGCTGTATCAATATTTTTATTCGAACCACTCACATGATAAACAGAAGGATTTTTAGAAAAAAATAATTCCTGTAATGTTGTGCTTCCAGCCCTTGGCAATCCAATATGAATAATTGGTAAATTCATCAGCCCCCCAGTATTTCATTTTTAATGTTTTTAACTATGAACCATGGATTATGTAAATCCTCCTTATTGTACTGTAACACTTGCTCTTTTTGATAATCTATAACCGAACAGCCCGCGGCCCGGCAAATTGCATCTCCGGCAGCCGTATCCCACTCCATAGTTGGTCCAAGACGGGGATACACATCTGCCGTTCCCTCTGCCACAAGACACATTTTTATTGAACTTCCACTGCATATAGTTTTTACACTGCGACCTAGTTGAATTAATGATTGAATAAATTTTTCTGTTGCTTCATTCAAATGGCTTCTACTTACAACCACAGTCATTTCACCATTCATTTTTTTTACTACAGGCAGTGATACAGACTCCATCAATATGCCATCAATTGAATTTGCATCTATACTGCTTGCTGCTTCCAAGCGATAAGCACCAATGCTCTTTTCACCATAATATATAATGTCCTTAACAGGAACAAACACCACACCGATTACCGGAACCCAAGAATCATCAATTTTTTTTACCAAGGCAATATTTACGGTAAATTCACCATTTCGTGAAATAAACTCTTTCGTTCCATCTAGAGGATCAATTAACCAATACTGAGCAAATTGATTTCGAATTGAAAACTCAACTTCATCTCCCTCTTCACTAATAATTGGAATAGTTGAAAATGCTTCAAGAAGAATCCTTTGTATTACCTGATGTGCCTTCTTATCAGCCTTTGTTAATGGTGAGCCATCTGTCTTTTTTTCAGAAGAGAAATCAGACTGATACACTGATAGAATTTCAGCACCAGCCAATAATGCCGCTCGTAGTGCAACTAATAAT
>CAYNNU010000071.1:0-10452 GCA_964398645.1 uncultured Spirochaeta sp. | reverse complement strand
TGATGATCCTGTTATTCAGCAGTTAGTAAAAAATACCTTTGAGGATGTGGGCTGTGTGGTATCCTTGTATAACAATGGACATGAATATATAAGCAGTGGAAAAGCGACAGCCCAGGATCTTGTTTTTCTTGATTTGATGATGCCGGGGATGGATGGCTTTAAGGTTTTGGAATCATTAAATGCAACATTTTCTTCCGAAGAAATCCCGCCTATCATTGTTTTTTCTGCTGTCTCTCGTCGTGATGCGGTTATTCGGGCCTTACAGAACGGAATAAAAAGCTATTTGGTTAAGCCATTGAAACCACAGCAATTACGGACGAAGGCAGTAGAAGTATTACAAGTTGATTTTTGTTAGGCGGAAATATGGAATCGTTTGAGCAACAGTTTCAGCAGGTCTTCGAATATTTGCCCAGGGGGCTTCTTATTCTTGATCCAGATGGCTGCATACTTAACGCTAATTACACTGCATTACAGATATTACAAAAACAAGGCGGATTGGAAGCGAAAGCACATCTTTCTGATTTTCTTTGCCCGGCTGATGAGTTTTTGCAAAGCTTTGAGAAGCTTGTTGCTGGAAGAAAACAAGCTACTTTTCAAATTCAAAGCCAGTATTGTATACAAAAAGGAATTGGTCAGGGGTGGGTTCAGCTGGAGGCCAGTTATTTTTGTTCTTCTTCGAATACCCCTTTTATTTTTGTGATACTTGAAGAAGTAACCAGTAAGATTCAGGGCGAACAACGCCTTATTCAAGAACGAGAGTCGGCTCTGCGAGCAACACGGGTCAAATCCGATTTTTTAGCAAATGTAAGCCATGAAATTCGTACACCAATACAGACTATCATGGGTATGTCTGAATTATTACTTGGGACTGAATTAGATGTTGAGCAGCGGGAATATACATCTCAGGTGCAGTTTGCTGCTGATATTCTTCAATCTCTGGTAAATGATGTTCTTGATCTTTCTAAAATAGAGGCTGGAAGGCTGCATCTTGAATTTATTGCCTTTGATATCTATCAACTTATGGAAGATGCCGTTGACATGATAAGTTTGGCTGCATATCGCAAAGGTATAGAGCTTGTACTTCAGTTTGATTTGCGAGTACCTGAAATGCTTGTAGGTGATCCCATGCGCGTTCGTCAGGTAGCCATCAATTTTTTGAGTAATGCATTGAAGTTTACTCATAGTGGGGTTATCTGTTTAGGTATTGAATATGTGCAAACCCTTGATGATGGCATTCAGGTAAAACTGTATGTAGAAGATACTGGGATAGGAATTCCAGCGGAAAAGCAGGATAGTGTTTTTCATGCATTCGAACAGCTTGATAGTTCAACAACCAGGAAATACGGTGGAACCGGTTTAGGGCTATCGATTAGCAAAAACCTTGTTCAAATGATGAGGGGTAATGTTGGGGTAGAAAGCCAAGAAGGAAAGGGTTCCCGGTTCTGGTTTTCAATCCCTTTCCAGACTGTAGATGCGGATAGTATTCACGCAGATACAGCTAGTATTCGGGCTGTTGTACCGGAGTTTGAAGGAAAACGTGTTCTGGTAGTAGACGATAGTCAGAAATCCTGTGATGTTTTGTGTACATATTTTCGGGATTGGGGAATGGATGCACAGTCTGTGCTGGATGGGGATGACGCGGTTTCATGTCTGCGCGCGGCTGCGGAACAGGATCAGCCTTTCGATGTAGTATTGATTGACCTTTTACTTGATGGTATGGATGGCTGGAAGGTCGGTGGTGAAATTAACGCTGACACCTTAATAAACTCTGCTCGCCTTATCCTAATGGTTCCTAACGGTCAGATTGGCGCAGATGCAAAGATGAAACGTCTTGGCTGGTTTAATGATTATATTACCAAGCCAATTCGGGTACGAACATTGCTTTCGCGTGTGCGTAGTGCTTTAGCTGAGGATGTTGACCTTCCTTCTCTCGAAGTTGTTGAGGAAGTGAAAGATGATTCTGTAGCTGAGGGTTATGCGCAATTTGATGGAAGGGTTTTGCTTGTTGAGGATCATATTGTAAATCAGGAGATGTTTGCTGTTATTCTATCCCACGCCGGGCTTGCTGTGGAAACTGCAGAAAATGGACAGGAAGCAGTTGAACTGTTTAAGACCAAAAGGTTTGATATTGTTTTTATGGACATTCAAATGCCGGTAATGAATGGATATGAAGCAGCTCGCCTGATTCGGCAGATTGATGATCGGGTTCCAATAATTGGAGTTACCGCAAATGCACAATCCGGGGAAAAAGAAAAGTGTGAAGCAGCCGGAATGAATGACTATGTTTCAAAGCCGTTCAAAGCTCGTGATATTTTTCCTTTTTTACACCGGTATGTATCCGGAAAAGAGCAGCTTGAATCTGAGGAGATAGCCTTCAACTATGAAGGCGCTTTGGAGTCATTTATGGGCAAAAAAGATGTGCTACATCGGGTTCTTGACGCTTTTTGCCAACGGGGAATTGAGCAGTTACAGCGCCTGCAGGATTATGTACATTCAGGACAGCTAGATGATGCAAGAATACTAGCGCATGGCATAAAAGGCGGTGCAGCGCATTTGGAAGCCCAGGAATTAGCCCAGGCAGCTTCTGTGGTGGAAGATGCTTGCATTGATGACCAGAAAAAACGGGCACAATTGGGTTTGCAAAGCTTGATCTCAGCTTTTGATCGCTTTTCTCATTATGCCCAGGAAATTCTGTTAAAAAAATAGATTCCTATTGTGCTGCCTTGTGGTTTCTGCTAGCGATTTTTGCGAGCCTTATCCAAGACGGGTTTTAGCCGCTGCATAGCCTGTTCAACCTTTTCCCGATGATTAAATGCACTAATACGTACACATCCGTCGCCGGCACGGCCAAAGCCAGTGCCGGGCGTACACACAACGCCAGCTTCATGTAGTAATCGATCGAAAAACTCCCAACTATCGCCATGTACTTGGGTCCAAATATATGGGGAATCTGTCCCTCCAGTCACAGAAAATCCCGCCTCGATAAGCGTTTCGCGAATGAGGCTGGCATTTTTTAGATAATACTGGATTCTCTCCTTTGTTTCTTTTTGTCCTTGTGGGGTAAAGACTGCAGCTGCAGCTTTTTGTACTGGATAGCTTACCCCGTTGAACTTGGTGGATTGACGGCGGTTCCACAAATCCCGGATAGAGACTGTGTCGCCATTTTCATCTTTCCCTTGTAAGGATGTGGGAACAACGGTATAGGCGCAACGGGTGCCGGTAAAGCCTGCGGTTTTGGAAAAGCTGCGGAATTCTATTGCAACCTCACGGGCGCCTGGAATTTCATAGATTGAATGGGGGATATCTGGATTCTGAATAAATGCCTCATAGGCGGCATCGAATAATAGTATTGAGCCGCTTTTTTGTGCGTGATTGACCCAAGCTTGTAGTTGATCACGGCTTGCAGTCGCCCCAGTGGGATTGTTGGGGAAGCAGAGAAAAATGATATCAGCATCGAGATCATCAGATGGCATAGGAACATAGCCATTTTCCGGCGTTCCCTCCAAATAAATCAAACCGTCATAGCGACCGCCCTGCGCCCTGCCGGTCCTGCCGCTCATTACCGTACTATCCACATAGACCGGGTACACTGGATCGGGCACCGCAATAGTAATATCATTGGAAAAAATTTCAAGAATGTTTCCTGTATCACATTTTGCACCGTCACTGATAAATATCTCATCCGCAGAAATATCAGCCCCGCGGCTACAAAAATCATTCTTTGCGATTGCTTCTCGTAAAAAGGCATAGCCCTGTTCAGGTCCGTATCCGTGGAAGGAATTATCTTGAGCCATTTCAGCAACCGCATCTTGAAATGCAGCGGTTATTGTAGGAGTAAGGGCGAGAGTAACATCGCCAATGCCCAGCTTGATCAAATCGATATCAGGGCGTGCTTGCTGAAATGCTTGTATGCGTTTGTTTATTTCAACAAAGAGATAGGAAGATTGTAGTTTTGAATAGTTGTTGTTTATTTTAACCATGGTTCAGCATGATAATGTAGATGGAAGTGAAGTACAAGATCAGGCTCCTGCTGCAGAGAATACTGCAAGAAAGCCAAAGGTATGCATGAACCATGTCAGGTACAGCGGGAATATCAGCAGAAAAAGAATATAGCATACAAGCAGGGTAAAGGTTGCATGATCCTTGTTGATCCCAGATTCGGCAGCCATGAGTGAAAGATTTGTAGATGGTGGGGTAGAGAATTGAAGAAAAACGACCCATAACTCGGTTGGCGTCCAGCTTGCTTTTAACCAGACAAAGGGAGCGAGAAGAAAGAACAGCAAGGGCATCGCACCAAAACGGATTAGGGCGACAACGCTGGTAAGTCGAAGTAAAGATCGCAGGTTTTGCCGGTCAAACTGGAGCTCGCCAGCCATTGCACCAAGGACGATAAGCACCGATGGTATCATCATGTCTGCAACCCGTTTCATGGCTGGAAAAATAGCAGATAATGGATTTCCCGCCTCACTGAGCATCGGACCCAAACCAAGCGCAGATAAACTAACTCCTATGACGATACCTATCATGGCAGGCGAAATGAGTCCACGGTGAAGATTTTTTAGGCTGCCTCCTTGAATAAATAATTGTCCAAAACTCCAAAGCATTGGGCTAAAGGCAAACAGGAAGGCGCCAACGTAAAATAAGGCGAGTTGGGTTGAAAAAAGCTGTTCAATCATGGGTAGGCTGAGCGGCATGAGTTCAATAATGGAAATGGGAAGGTATCCGGCGTTTCCAAAGCCGGATAAGGCGATACCGGCTGTCTTATCTTCCCGGGAAAAGCGTAAGATGGTAAATGCTGTCCACCCAATGCTGACCCCGGCAACTGATAAAAGAATCGCCAAAACCGGAAAACGAACAGAGCGGGCGAGATCAGCAAGATCAAATTGCGACATTCTGGTAATAAAATACAAGGGTACGCAAACTTTAATAACAAAACTACCAAGAGCAGAGAAAAATCCCTCATTGAAAATCTGATATTTCCTGAGAAAAAATCCTAATGAAAGGAAGAAAAAGATTTGAAGCATGGTGTAGAAAACTGGTATTGAAAAAGCAAACATGTCTTACTCTATCAATTATTTTTGCCTTTGGTATAGATAGAAATTTTTGATACCCACTACAGCACTAGGCTTCTTTACGCATTTAGGCTATTATTACTGCAAATATGTTATTTACTGATATGAACCTCCGCAGTGAGGTATTAAGCGGCGTTGAAGCCGCAGGTTTTGAAGAATGCACTGAAGTACAGGAAAGGTCTATTCCGCCAGGATCAGCAGGGCGGGATTTAATGGTACAGAGTCAAACAGGTTCCGGAAAAACAGCTGCTTTTTTGTTGCCGGTTTTTAATCGTTATGTGAACCAAGAAGTCGGTTCAGAATGTGTAACTTTGATAATTGCGCCAACGCGTGAACTGGCAGATCAAATTCATCAGGAAGCTGTATTGTTGGGCAGTGCAACAAGTCTGCGTTTTGCCCTGTGCTATGGTGGAGTTGGATATAAGAAACAAGAAGATGATCTTGCCGCCCAACCGCATATAATAATTGGTACTCCTGGCCGGATAATGGATCATGCAAAGCAAAAACGCATTGATTTTTCCCGCATAGGTATATTGGTTATTGATGAGGCTGACCGGATGTTTGATATGGGTTTTTATCCTGATGTCCGCTGGATGGTTTCACGAATGCCGGGAACTGATAAGCGTCAGACCCTTTTGTTCAGTGCCACACTTGGCACCAAAGTAATGAATCTTGCTTGGGAATATATGCGTGATCCGGTAGAAATAAAAGTTGATGCTGAGCAGGTCACCGTGGATACGATCAAGCAAGTTGTTTTTCATGTCGGCAAGAATGAAAAAATGTCTTTTTTGCTTGGACTGTTACAGCGTGAGTCCCCAAAAAGTTGTTTGATTTTTACCAATACAAAGCGTGCGGCTGAAAATGTTTGTCGGATGTTGCGGCGGCATGGCTATTCTTCCGAGTTTATCATGGGCGATTTGCCCCAGAGTAAACGCAGCGCAATAATTAAGCGAGTAAAAAAAGGTGAGCTGCCAGTCTTGGTGGCTACGGATGTTGCAGCCCGGGGTTTACATGTAAACGATCTTGAGATGGTTGTGAATTATGATGTTCCGGAGGATCCGGAAAACTATGTGCATCGTATTGGGCGTACTGCTCGAGCTGGAAAATCTGGGCGGGCTTTTACCATGGCTTGTGAGCGTTTTGTCTATGGTCTTCCGGCCATTGAAGATTACATTCAGAAAAAAATACCCGTTGAACCGGTTACTGATGATATGCTTTCTGTTACTGCACAAGAAGGCGGTTCGGGTGACCGGAAAAATCAATCGCAGGCTGGGCGTTCAAAAAGCAAACGCGATAGTCGCGATAGTCGCGCTGGTCAAGATAATCGCGATCACCGGGATAACCGTAAAGCGGGCAAGCCAGCGGGAAAAGCTGCAAAAAATACAGGCGGCAAGCAAAAAGATAATCGCCGACAACAAAAGTCTTCTTCGGCTGTGCAAAAGGGTTCGGCTGGAAAAGCCCCTGCTAGGAATTCCAGCGCTGAGGAACGCCTAGCATTTTATCGGAGCAAATACGGCGAAGATTTTTCATTTGCTGAAAAATCAGGATCAGCAACGGCAGAAAAGGGTAGAAAATCTAAACAAAAAAAGAAGTCATTCTGGCAACGTTTGTTTGGAAAAAAAGACACATAAGGTTACCTGTTGCTAGGTAAATACACGGAAATCACTTGACATGAGGGGCCGCATTTCGGTAATATGCGTCCCCTAAGCCTATAAGGAGTTTTATTGATGGCGCGAAATACTAAAGCCAAGGGAAAAATTGTACGCAGACTTGGAATTAATATCTACGGCAATCAGAAATATGACCGTTTGCTCAAAAAGAAACCGCAGGGTCCGGGGAATCCCAAACGTGGGCGGATTCGTCAGACAGAATACGGTCGTCAGTTGCTGGAAAAACAAAAATTGAAGTTCGCTTATGGATTGAGTGAACGTCAATTCCGTAATGTATATGCTGAAGCGAAACGTCAAAGTGGTGTTGCCGGTCATAATATGCTGATTTTGCTTGAACGTCGTTTGGATAATGTAGTGTACCGCTTGGGTATGGCTACAAGCCGTTCACAGGCTCGCCAATTGGTTGGTCATGGTCACATTTTTCACAACGGACGAAAGCTAACAATTGCTTCTGCGCTGGTTCGTGAAGGTGATGTAATTACCTTGAAAGATAAAAAGAGTACCCAGGATTTGGTACGAGGATTGCTTTCAGATAATTCCAGTCGACCTGTACCCGCGTGGCTTTCTATCGATAAAGACCAGATGACTGCAAAGGTTAACGTATTGCCTTCTCGTGATGCGATTCCGACCATTGCCGATGAACAGCTGGTTATTGAGTATTACGCGAAATAATTTGATACAGTTAGTAGAAAGGCCGCCGGATACCGGCGGCTTTTTTTATTTGACTTTTCCAGTGTGCTGTTTCATAGTATCCAAAGGGGGATTTTTTCCATGAAGAAAGTGAGTCTGTTCGTTTTTCTTTTTTGTTTTTTCGCCATTGTTGTATCAGCGCAATCGTTTGACGATTTAATTTCTCAGGTTGAGAATCTTCATTCTCAAGATGCGCAACAAGAAGCATTGTCCTTGTTGCAGCAAATGCTTTCCGGTGATCTTGATTCTTCCCAAAGAGCAGAGGTTTTATGGCGAATGTCCCGCGCCCAGTTAAGTTATGCCGATCAACGTGAAAATGCTGGTGCCGATACAGATGAACTTCTTTCGATGTTTGATCAGGGAAAGCAATATGCAATTGAAGCGATTGAGCAAAATCCAGTAAGTGTTCCTGCTTTGTATTGGCAAGCGAGTAATATTGGTCGCTGGGGGCAAACAAAAGGAATATTAGATAGTCTGGCATTGGCTGATGATATGCGGGATTTGCTTGCCCAGGCTATTGAGCTGGATCCAAATCATGCAGATTCCTATTATGTTCTTTCGCAATTATATCTTGCACTTCCAGGTCTCATTTCTTTCGGCGATAAAGACTATTCAGTAAGCCTAGCTCGAAAAGCTGTGGAATTAATGGAACAGGAAATTTCGTCCGGTGCTCGGACTGGAAGCTATAATAGAATCAACTTTAGTTTTTATATAAAGCTTGCAGAAGCACTGCATGAGAGAGACTGGTCACAAAGAAAGCGAAATAGTCGTTTAACAGATAAACGTGAAGAATTTGCTGAGGCAACAAACGCACTTGAGCGTGCTTGGTATTTTGAAGGGCAGACAACTATCCCGGATATGTCTGATGAGGATGAGGCAGATATGATCTTAGCGGATGTTATTGAGCAACTGGAGGCTATACCAGCGCCTGGGGTTTTTGATACCCGCGATCTTGAAGACGCCAGACTATTAGCCGCAGATTGGGACTAGTATAGGGGGTATTCTTATCTTTTGTTTTTGCGTTCTAATGATTTTGCTTTGGTAAGAATACTCTTTCCGAATTTCTTTTGCAGTTGAACAACGGTTGTTTCAACTGCGCTGAATCTTTGGTTGTCAAAAAGCATTTCCTGCTTCCCCGTTTGGTTTTGAAGATTTTGTATGCCAATTCCGATTAAGCGTACTGCCCGATTAGGCTCTATTGCTTCTGCAAGAATTTTTTTGCTTTTTTCAAAAAGTGATTCCAGGGATTCGAGAGGAAGTGAGAATGTTTTTTGTCTGTCGTGTGTTTCGAAATTTTCGTATCTGAGCCGGATTGAAATTGTTTTTCCAGTTTTTTGTTCATGAAGAATTCGAAACCAAACGCTATAGCATAGTTCAAATAAGCTTGATTCAAGTTCTTCAAATGAATGTACATCTTGAAAAAAAGTGTGTTCATTGCTAATGCTGTGAGATTTTGTTTCTCTGTCCATTATCCCTGGGTCAATTCCCTTGGCTAGCTTTTGCAAGCGTTGGCCTGCTTTTTTGCCAAACAGTCTCTGAAGTTTAATCGAATCTGTATTTCGTAATTGTACTACCGTACAGATATCGTTTTGTTCAAGTTTTTGTAGGCTCTGTTTGCCAACTCCCCATATGCTACGAAGCGGGAGACTGTCAAGAAAAGTCTGTTCTTCACCATTTGCAATTGCCAAAAGGCCATTCGGTTTTGCTGCGGCAGAGGCCATCTTCGCAATATACGGATTTTGAGCAACTCCAATGGAAACAGTTAGGCCAAAAAGGGTTTGTATTTCTCGTTTTATTGTAGCGGCTGTTTCCAATGGAGCCCCAAGAATTTTTTCAGTCCCGCGTATATCAAGGAATGCTTCATCGATAGATAATTGCTGCATATAGGGAACCCGTTTTCGCATTGTTTCCATTATGGCAATAGATATTTCGCAATAGCGTTGCATGCGCACCGGCAAAAAGTGAGCGTGTGGGCATGCAGCCTTGGCTATATTTATTGGCATTGCCGAATGTATTCCGAATTTTCTTGCTTCATAGGAACATGCGGAGACAACACCACGGCTTCCTGGCTGGGATCCCACAATGACTGGTTGTCCACGTAATTCAGGATTATCTTTTTGCTCTACAGACGCATAAAAGGCGTCAAGATCAACGTGTAGAATCATTGTCTTCCTGCCTAATAGGAATTTTTCCTTGATAGGTGATGTTCGCGCTTAATTGGATGGAATCATCATCAATGTATAAGTATTCCTGACTGGTGGGAAACGATACTTCAATATTAAGGTGCGCATCATCTATGCCTGCCGCTACGTGTACAAAGGAAATTGGCATTGTACGGTATGGCATGTATTGGAATTCGGCTATTTTGCGCTCGGATCGCAGATTAAAGGGAATATCAGAAAAGTGAAAAAAGAGCGGGCTTTTTGAATGAAGGCTGTACTGGATACCGGCATTTGATAGTTCTCCTTGCAGAGAAAATTCAAATTCAGTTCGCTGTAAAAGCTGTCTGCTTTGAATATTGGCTATAACTTCAGGATACAAATATGAAGGAACGTTTACAATTTCAGTAATATGGGGGTTTATCATACTTCCTGCAATGTATATCGTTTTTTCCGGTAAAGGTGCTGCGGAGTGGGTTTCCACAATCGATGTTAGGTGATCCTTTTGTTCCTGGTAATCGTAGGCGACGGTAATAGAAATTTCAGCAAGCTGAGGATTCTGTGCATTGAATGGCCAGACACGAAGAAGGATTATACATAAAGCTATGCTGATAAACACAATGAGCAATTCACCAAATCTAAGAAAAATGTGGGTTTGTGGATTTGCAGGTTGTATCATTAGATGAACCCGCATTCCCATTAACATATATGGAAGAAACAGTGCAGCTAGCAGCAAGTTTCCGTGTACTGTTGAAAAGAGCACTGTTTCCAGAAGTGCAATATCAATATTGTGTAATGTACTAGCCAAAGGAATAAGTACGCTGATTGGTGCCGCTAGCAGAAAGAATGTCTTTAGTATCG
>CAYNNU010000070.1:0-10517 GCA_964398645.1 uncultured Spirochaeta sp. | reverse complement strand
GTTAAGGGGATGCGTTCGCCGTATTCCGTGTCTGGCTGAACAATAACGAATTGTCCAGCGGAATGCTCGCGTGCAATAAGAGGCGCGCGGACTGTTATGCGGTAAACTGAGTCCGCCAGCTGTTCTTTTGAAAGAATTGTAAACACGCCAACCTCCATTGCGGCGAGTATAATACCATAGTAGCCGAACCCCGCCAAGGAAAAGGCGCTGAAGCTAACAGAAACGTAATATACGTTTGCCATAATTTCAGAATGGAGTTGTTGAATGAGGGCCCCCAGCATTACACTAGAAAATGAGCAAAAGATGATGCAAGGCGGTGCCGAATATGAGTGATCAATGTGTTGTGGGCGTGGATCTGGGCGGAACAAAGATTCTGACGATTGTGTACTCCCAGCAAATGAAAAAGCTGGGAAGTTTTAAGCAGAAAACAAAACTTGCTGCAGGAAAGCAGCTTCTTTTGAAAGTGATTGAAGGAATTGAAGCGGCCTTAAAAGATGCTGGCTGCCGTGAGGAAGATGTTCTGGCAATAGGGGTTGCAGTACCCGGTCTGGTACATACAAAAAACAGTGATCTTGTCGATCTAACAAACCTGAATACGCATAATTTTAATATGGGCGAGCCACTGCGCGCGCGCTTTCATGTGCCTGTTGTGCTGGAAAATGATGTAAATGCGGGAACCCTTGGGGAATACCGCTTCGGCATCAAACAAAAAGCCAAGCATGTTATCGGACTTTTTGTTGGAACGGGGGTCGGTGGCGGACTTATTTTGAATGGTGAGCTTTATCGCGGGGCCCATGGGGCTGCAGGTGAGATCGGGCACATAGTAATCCAGGCCGGCGGGCCGGCATCTTCGGTGGGTATTCCGGGAAGCCTGGAGGCACTGGCAAGTAAAACAGCTCTGGCCAAGGATATGGTTGTGCTGGCGGCTGCGGGCAAGGCACCGGAGGTATTAAAGGAAGTAGGAACCGATTTTGCCAAGGTAAAAAGTTCGCTTATCTTGCAGTCCATTCGAAAGAAGGAAGAAGCGGTGATTCAGTTGGTGAATCGAAGTGCGGATTTTCTTGGAATCGGCATGGCTGCATGTGTGCAGATATTCAATCCCGAAGTGATTTTGCTAGGCGGCGGGGTTGTGGAAAAGTTGGGGAAAACGTATGTGGAACGTGCGGAAAAAGCTATGCAGAAACATAGCATGAAAAATTTGGCAAAGGATGTACAGGTAGTGAGTGCAAGCCTGGGCGATGATGCTGTGCCCATGGGGGTAGCTTCGTTGGCTTTGGAAAAAGGAAAAAAACGTGGCTGAACAAAAGATTGCCGGAGTAATTGATATTGGCTCTTCTGCAATACGTATTCTGATATCCGAAATTGCAGATGATGGAAGCTTGCGGCCGCTGGACCGGGCCGATCGTCCGCTTGCTTTGGGACAGGATGTGTTTTCCAAAGGCGAGGTGACTCGAGCCAGTCTGATGCAAACCTTGCGGATACTGAAAGACTTCACCGAGTTGGCGGCCGGCTATGGCTTGGCGCCGGAAGATTTGCAGGTTGTTGCCACCAGCGCGGTTCGCGAAGCTACAAACAGGGATAATTTGATTGATCGGGTTAAAATAAAAACTGGCTTGAATATCCGCATTGTTGAGGGTGTGGAAGAAAACTATCTGACTTACATTGCAGTGAACCACGCAATCCGCCGTATCCGGCCTCAGTTTGCCCGCTTTAATTCCATGATAATTGAGGTTGGCGGCGGAACAACCGAGTTGATGTTTCTGAAACGCGGAAAGATTGTCGCGGCTCATTCCTTACGACTTGGAACCATACGGCTGGAAAAGAAAGCCCAGGCCGATCTTTCCGGTCAGATGGACGATTATATCCGCGAAAATATGCGTATCAATCTGGAATTGCTGGGCACAGAGCTTCCGCTGGAGCGTGTCCGCTTTTTTGTTGCGGTTGGCGGAGATGTGAGAATGGCCGCTTCTGTTATTGCTGATGCTCAGCGGCATGATCAGTTTAGCATTATTCAGCGGTCGGACTTCGAAGAATTTGTGGATCAGATTCGTGGATTCAGTATGGAAAAAATTGTCCGCACCTTTGGAATTAGCTATAACGATGCAGAGGGGCTTGTGCCGGCATTACTGGTGTGCCGTCATTTTCTGCAGGAAACTGCTGCCGAGAGTCTGATTATCCCCAATGTCAGCTTACGGGAGGGAGTTTTAATGAGCATTTTGGCTGGAAAAAACAGCGCTGCCGAGCAGCAGTTTGCCCGCCAGGTCCGGGCGAGTGCGGAAAGTCTGGGTAGAAAATATCATTATGATGAGGACCATGCTCGTCAGGTAACCTTTCTTGCCTTGGAGCTTTTCGACCAGCTGCAGGAAGAGCATGGGCTGGGCAATCAGGCCAGAATGTTACTTGAGGTTGCCGGAATTCTTCACGATATTGGAAACTTTGTTCGTAGTAGCGGGCACCATAAACATGGGCAGTACCTTGTTGCAAACTCGGAAATTTTCGGCTTGTCCCGGCAGGATATCCGGGTTGTTTCGAATGTGGTTCGATATCACCGGAAAAGCCTGCCAAGTAACTCCCATAGTTCATACACTTCTTTGCGAGGAAATCAGCGGATGCTGGTGCAAAAATTAGCAGCAATTTTGCGGGTAGCCGATGGTTTGGATAGGGGTCATGCTTGCCGTGTTACGGGTGTTTCAGTGGAACTGCGGGAGCAGGATATTATTCTTCATTGTAAATCCACGAGTGAAATTTCCGCTGAAAAAGGCGCGGCAAAGGGAAAAGCAGATTTGTTTCAGGCCGTTTTTGGCTATCGCTTGTTGATTAAATAGCAGGGGTGGAGGGGGAAAGGATGGAGTATACATTTGTAAACCGGGAATTGAGTTGGTTGGAATTCAACCGGCGGGTTTTATCCGAAGCCCTGCGGGAAGATCAGCCCTTGCTGGAGCGACTGAAGTTTTCCTGTATTTTTTCCAGCAATCTGGATGAGTTTTTTATGGTCCGGGTGGCTACGGTTAAACGCCAAATACGGCAGGGGAATAGCGGCGGCTGTCCTTCAGGATTAAGTCCTGGAGAACAATTGCAAAAGATTTCCCACTGTGTCCGCGACATGATTCGGGATCAGTATACCTGTTTGCATACAGAATTATTGCCTGGTTTGGCGCAGCATGGGCTGTTGCTGTTGAAGCCGGAAGAATTTGATTCCGAGCAGGAAGCAGCAGTTCGCCGTCGTTTTTTTGAAGAGCTGTATCCCCTGCTTACGCCAGTTCGAATTGAACCCGGCGAAAAATTAACTGGAATGGCGGACATTAATCTGTATGCCGCATTTCAGCTCAGTTTTGAAGGTGGGGAATCGCTTTTTGCTGAAAATGCTGCCGGGCAGGGAGCGGGCGAGTCAGCCGCCGCCGAAGCCGCCGCAGAAGCAGGCACGTTTTTTGCCATGATTCCCATTCCGTCCGGTATTGATCAGTTATGGCGATTGCCGGTAAAGGGCGGGGCAACAGCCGTGGTGCTTCTTGAAGATGTAGTACGCTGGCTGGGAAATTCGCTTTTCCCCGGCTACAAGGTAGAAGAACGCATCGTTTTTCGTGTAATCCGGGATGCTGATTTTGGTGTGGATGAAGAGCGAGATGAAGATTTTGTACAGGCAATGGAACAAGTGCTTGCCCGTCGCGATCGAAGCCGGCCGGTCAGTCTTGCGGTTGATTCGCTGGAGAGTCCATTGGTTGCCAAGCTGCAAAATGAACTGGGCGTGGATGATGAAGATATCTATCTCAAGCCTGGTCCAGTAGATATTGGTCCGCTTATGGATCTGGTGTTTTTACCAGAGTTTGATTCATTGCGTTCTGAATCTCCACGACCCTTGGAAAATCAGATAATTGCAGCCTACGATTCAATTTGGGAGGCGGCGGCTGCCCAGGATATTCTGCTGCAGCATCCCGCAGAATCATTTGAGCCGGTAATCACCATGCTTGAAGAAGCTGCTGCTGATCCAAATGTACTTGCCATCAAAATGACGCTGTATAGAACGAGCGGCGATTCCCCAATAGTGCGGGCTTTGGAGGCGGCTGCAAAGGCCGGCAAGCAGGTAGCTGTATTGGTGGAACTGAAGGCCCGCTTTGATGAAGAGCGGAACATTGCCTGGGCGGAGCGCTTGGAAAAGGCCGGGGCGTTGGTCATTTACGGTATTGCCCGCTTAAAGGTTCATGCCAAAGCACTTTTGATAATCCGGCGCGAGCAGCAAGGACTTCGCCGCTATGTGCATCTGGGAACAGGTAATTACAATGACAAAACAGCCAAGCTGTATACAGATGTCGGCCTGATCAGTTCCCGGCCGGAAATCGCCTATGAAGCCGGGCAGTTTTTTAACGCTATTACTGGCTATTCTGCTATTCCTTCCCTCAAACGTTTGATCATGGCGCCGGTACGCATGAAAGATGCCTTGCTGGAAATGATTCGGCGGGAAGCACAAAAAAGCTCAAAACATAGTCCTGGCCGTATAGTGGCAAAGCTCAATTCACTAGCCGATGAGGATATTATCAAAGCCTTGTATGATGCCTCACAGCAGCACGTCGCAATTGATTTGAACATCCGCGGTATTTGTATGTTGGTCCCTGGGGTGAAGGGCCAAAGCGAGTCAATTAGAGTTGTGAGTGTTGTTGACTATTGGCTTGAGCATACCCGGGCTGTATTTTTTCAGAACGGCGGAAGTAGCGAGGTTTATATTTCCAGTGCTGATTGGATGCCCAGAAATCTGGAACGCCGGGTTGAGTTATTGGTTCCGGTAGAAGACATGAGCTTGAAAAACGGTTTATTGAAGGAGATGGAGTTATATTTCGCCGATAACACTCATGCTCATGAAATGCAAAGCGACGGCAGCTACCGCCGGATCCGCCCGGGGAAGGGTGAAGAAACCGTTCGTGCTCAGCAGGAGCTGTATCAGCTTTTAAAAAATCAGCAGCAGGCTAAGGTACAAAACCAGGCATCTTTTTCAGTGCGAAAAAAGCCAAAGAAGTGAGTTGATTGGCGGTCCGTGGCGGCCTAGCGGCAGGGCCGAAAGCGAAATTGATAACCGTACTGGAAGCGGTTTGCTTCTGGCTGCGGCCGCAAAATGCTCAAAAATATTTCCTGCCGGGCTGGAAGATTGATGGTCTGCTGCAGGGGAGTTGTTGCGGTCATTCCCTGCAGTTGTAAAAGCGTCTCAATTTCCAGACAGGTATCGCTCATGTTTTGCAGAAACAGGACATAGGTATTATCAATCTGTTCTATGCGCATTTCTACATCCTCGGCAGCACGCGCTGCTACTTCCGGCGCAATTTCAGCTGCATAGCCATTGTAATCGCTGTTTTGAATATCGCGGCCATACACCGCCTCAAAGGGCGCTTTGCCTGGGTGATCCGCATAGAAAAACAGACCCTCGCGGGCTTCGGTTGCTTGTCCATCTAGGCCGGCGAAGCGGATAGGAATTGATTGCATTCGCCCCTCACGGGTTGGCACTCGAACATCAAAGTGTAGATGGGGTCCGCTGCTCCTGCCGGTATTGCCGCTCAGGCCGATGCGCTGCCCTGCCTCAACCTGCTGACCGACCGTAACCAATGCTCCGTTTTGCTGCAAGTGCACATAGTTTCCGAAGGTGCCGTCTTCATGCATTATTAAAACGAAGTTGGCGTGGCCGGTGTAGCGGGCAGAGGGGCCGCCAATTGAGCTGTCCTGTTTTACCTCCACAACCAGGCCGTCCCGGGCGGCATAGATTGGTTCGCCCTCATCAAGGTCAAAATCGATGGCGTATTGATTTTCACCAAAATGGGTAAAGGAGCCGTTTGCACCCTGGGTCACTTGATGCTTTGTGCCGTGTTCAAATGGAAATAGATAGAGAACGTCGGGATCGGGTTGGGCGTCCGGGTTGCCGCGAACGTAATTGGTAACATAGCGGAAAGAATAGCGGTTCGCGTCTGGGAGGCGGGAAAGCCGGAATAACTCAATCTTTTGGGCTTGAGCAGGAATCACTCTTTCCAAAGGCAGGGATATGTTTGCTTCAAGGCCAATGAGGGTTTCAAACTCGAGGTGTAGGAACAGGGGGACAATTTGGCTGTTGTCGGCATAAAAGGCAAAATCACCCTCCGGTAATTCCTCGTGATAGATGTGAAGCATATCGGCACTCTGTGCCATGACTGAAATATTGCTGAGAAGAAAGAACAAGATCCCAAAAACGTTTTTTAGCTTTGTAGAACGCATCATATACATAGAATACAACGCCTTTCAGCTTTCAACCAGTTTTGACTGTGAGTTATTTCACTTTTCACATGATCTTTGCTTCATGGGCTGCGTATCTGTTTTCAAGCATGAAAACATGGTGTAAGGTAGAGGTATGGCACATACAATTGTTCCGGCAGCGGAGGAAATACTGGATAAAGAGATTCCAGTACTGGATAAAGGTTTTATTCGTTTGGTAGATTACATGGGTGGCGACGACAGGATTGTTCAGTCTGCCCGCGTATCCTATGGCGAGGGCACAAAAACTGTGCGCGAAGATGCTGCGCTAATCAAGTACCTTTTGCGCAACGAGCATACCTCCCCCTTTGAACAGGTTGTGTTTACCTTTCATGCAAAAATGCCCATTTTTGTTGCACGGCAATGGGTTCGTCACCGCACAGCCCGCTTAAATGAAATTTCCGGCCGCTATTCAGTTATGAAGGATGATTTTTATGTGCCTGCTGTGGAAAATGTATCAGCTCAAAGTACAGATAATAAGCAAGGCCGAAGCGAAGATGCCATGGACCGAGAGGAAGCCGAGGATGTAATTGCAATCCTGGATCAGGGTCAGAAAGAAGCCTATCATACCTATCAGCAATTGATCGGACGGGGTCTGGCTCGGGAAATTGCTCGGGTGAATCTTCCTTTGAGCCTGTATACAGAATGGTACTGGCAGATTGATTTGCATAATTTGCTTCATTTTTTACGTTTGCGGCTTGATCCGCATGCTCAGTATGAAATTCGGGTGTACGCCGAGGAAATGTTGAAAGTAGCAAGGCTTGTGTGTCCTGTTGCGGTAGAAGCATTTGAAGAGTACCGTCAATCAGCAGTGAGCTTTTCCGCACGGGAGTTTGAGGCTCTGCAGAAGATGCTTGCCGAAAATCGACATGATATAGAGCAGGTTATGGATGATGTTGGGCTGGAAGGCCGTGAGAGAATGCGTTTTCAGGTGAAAATTGCTGAAGGAAAGCAGCTCTAATCAATATAACAGAAGATTTTTAGATAAAACTGGCAAGTCCGGGAAAAAAATCTTATAGTGAATAGAGAATCCCATCGGGTTCAGGAGGTGAGTATGAGTGACGCAACAATGCAAAACCGAGTGCAGTTATTAACGTTTACCCTTGATAAAGAACAGTATGGGGTTGAAGTTCATCGGGTTCGAGAGGTTTTGGAATATACAAAAATCACCAAGGTTCCCAGAACGTTGGAGTTTATGCGTGGTGTTATCAACCTGCGCGGCAGTGTTGTTCCCGTTGTGGATCTGCGTTTAAAGTTTGGAATGGAAGAAATAGTTCCAACTATCGATACATCAATTGTTGTTATGGAAATTGAAGTCGGCGGCGAGTCTGTTGTTCTTGGCGCGTTGGCTGACTCTGTGCAGGAAGTAATCGATTTGGATGAATCGGCAATCGAGCCCGCTCCGCAAATTGGCACAACAATCAATAATCGTTTTATCCGCGGCATTGGTAAATACGATGAGGCTTTTATCATCATCCTGGATATCGATCGGGTATTCAGCGAAGAAGACGTGAGTGCCTTGAACGTGGAAAAGAGTGCCAGCGAGCAAAAGCAAACAGTTTCCTGACAGTCTTTTCGCTCTCTAGCGCGAGACCAGTAACAAGGCAGCGCCAGCTGCCGCCCCAACAGAAATAAAGTCTACACAAGCCGGGCCAACAAAACGTAGCCCCCGTATTTTCGGGTTGTGGCTTCCCGGATCGTTTGTCTTTTTTCCGCTTTCTATATCCCGGTACACGGCTTGGACGCTGGCACCTAACATGCTGTTAAGGATGCTGGAAAGAAAACCACAAAGCGCAGTAATGGTGAAAAGATGTGTTGATGGAGAGGGAAGCAGAACAATGGCGCCGGCTCCGATCGCAAGCGCGGCAAGGGCCGCAACTGCAATTCCGGGCAGCGAAACGCCGCCGCTCAGGCCGGCGGGCATCTGTCGTAATGTTAAAATATTGTAGGCGTGCGGGCTGATGGTTCTGCCGGCTGCACCCGCCGCCGCGTCAGCTAAAATGGCTGCGGCTGTTGCCGCTATTGCCCATAACAGTAGCGGGTTTGCGTTAAAGGAATACAAAAAAGCCAGCAGCATTGCCGGTAAGCTGGTCGCGGCGACCCGGGTGGCATTGCGCTTGGAGCCGGGCAGAATGGCCTTGATGCTAAGCGTGGCGGCAATCAAAAGAGTGGGCTTCCAGCCCGCCGTGAATGCCAGTAAAACAAAGCTGAAGCTGGCCATGAGCGAGCCGCGGCGGCTTGTGCCTTTGAGCTTCCAAAGCAATAGCGCCAAAACCCCGGCCGAAATTACAATCGTGGCGAAAAGCGCAGGATGAATCGACATTGTATGGGGGATGTTTTGTTCATTCAGCGGGAGGTATACGCGTAAAAGTCCCCAGCTTACCGCGGCGGTGCTGATTGGTATGCTGATGTTAGTCAGATTATGGGTTGTTCCTAGCTTTGCCATTGTTGCAGTGGCGGCAATCAATAGGGAAATAATCAATATATATTGCCACCGCAGTGGGCTTTCTAGTTTTAGAACAATTGCCGCGATAATTCCAGACAGTAGAAAGATTGCCAATGTTCCGCCGAGGGTTCTTTTACCGGAGGTTGCAAGAAACGAGCGGTTGAAAAAAGAGAGAATGCCCTTACGCCGGACTGGCAGGTGGTCTTCGATCAGCATGCTGATTCCGCTGGCAAATCCAAGACTAAAAATGCCAATGCTTGCCGCCGCTATGGGGATAAGGCCGGTATAACTGCTGATACTCAATATTCCTATCGAAATGGGGTAGTAGATAATATCCAGGTTCTTTCGTTTTTCCGGCGCCTCGATGGAGCGGATTAAGTTGAATTTATAGCTTACGCTCATCAGTATTACGATGCTTGCAGGAAGGACTCCTGCTGCAATAGGCGAGTCGATAAAAAAGCGGGCAATAAACCACCAGTTGCAGGCGGCAATGTGAACTAGAATACGGGTTAAGGATGCGGGGATCCCTTGTGATAGTAAAATCTGAGCTGCAATCAGAATTACAGCGATCGAGGCATATGAAATCAGGATTCCGATTGTGTTCAATGAGAGAGTCATATTGCTTCCTTATTTCAGGTCTGTCTGCTTGCCTAAGCAAGCTTCAGCTTCTACAATATCACTGTATGAATAATAAAGACAGTCAAAAAAGATTAGCGGTGCTTATAGATGCGGATAACGCTCAGGCATCAATAATTCAGGGTCTCATGGAAGAAATTGCGAACTACGGTCGCGCAAGTATAAAGCGGATTTATGGTGATTGGACAAATCCGAATCTGAAATCATGGAAGGAAGTATTAAACGAAAATTCGATACAGCCTATTCAGCAGTTTGGATACACTACTGGGAAAAACTCGACAGATAGCGCATTGATTATTGATGCAATGGATATTTTGTATGCAGGAAACCTGGATGGGTTTTGCATCGTTTCCAGCGATTCAGATTATACCCGTTTGTGCGCGCGTATTCGCGAATCGGGTTTGCAGGTGTATGGTTTTGGTGAAAAGAAAACGCCGAAGGCCTTTGTTGCCGCCTGTGATAAGTTTATTTACATTGAGATTTTGCGTAAAAAGATTGCAGAAAGTGGTGAGGAAACAAAGGGTCCGGAAACCAAACCAAAACCAGCTAGAGAATTGCGGCAGGATTCTCGTCTGGTAAATCTATTGCGGAATGCCTGTGAAGATTCAGCTGATGAAAATGGGTGGGCTCATTTAGCCGCTGTTGGTTTGAATCTTGCCAATAAGTCTTCCGAGTTTGATCCTCGTAACTATGGCTATAAAAAGCTTGGAGATTTGGTGAAAGCCATCGGTTTGTTTGATATTAATGAGCAGAGTGATAAAAGTGTGCCCGGCAAAACTATTTTTATTCGGGATAAACGTAAGGCGAAAGCCTAAAAAAGAGGTGTCATGAAAATGCTGCGCACAAAGCTGGGACTTTCACTACTTGCTTTGATGATCTTGGGGCTTGCTTCCTGCACACAATCAAACTGTGATCCGGAACTAGCTGTAGGGCCGGAACCCTTGCAGGATGGTATCTACAGCATTGATCTGCAGCAGGATTCCTACGGCTGGGCGCCGACCATTTCGATTGAATGTCGGGATGATGCGATTATTGCAGTCTCTTACGATGAATACAAGCAGACTGATGGGGGCGAACGCATCGTAAAAAGCCGGAACGTAGAATATGCTGCGAGATGGAAAGCGGAACATCCGGAAGCGCCTTTTCAGCAGAACCTGGATGAGGTGTATTC
>CAYNNU010000069.1:0-10520 GCA_964398645.1 uncultured Spirochaeta sp. | reverse complement strand
GTACGCATGGTCTCTCGGGCGGACAACCCAAGTTTACGGTTTCCTTCCTGCTGCAATGTCGATGTAATAAATGGAGGGCTTGGGCGGCTATTGCTTTCCTTTTCCCGGATTTCATCAACCAGCCAATCAACGCTTTTCAGCTGCTCGCGCAAATCATCAGCCTGTTGCTGACTTAATACCAAGCCGCCTTTGTCTTTTAAGGGTTCACCAGTTGTGGAATCGAAATCCTTGCTGCCGGCAATCCGCTGTCCATCCAGCTGCTCAAGCCGGGCGGTAAATGCCTGATCTTCCACGCCCTGGGGGGAAAGCATCGCCTTTAAATCCCAGTACTCACTGCGCTGAAACAGCATGCGCTCACGTTCTCGCTCAACGATCAAACGTAAGCCCGGACTCTGCACCCGGCCAGCAGAAAGCCCGTATGCAATCTTTTTCCATATCAAAGGACTGATTGTATAACCGTACAAGCGATCCAATATCCGCCGGGTTTCCTGGGCGTTTACCAAATCCATATCAATTTCGCGGCCTTCTTTCAGCGCGCGCTGAATTGCGGTCTTTGTAATTTCATGAAAAACCATTCGCCGCACAGGGACTTTTGGATTCAGCAGCTGCACTAAATGCCAACTGATGCTTTCCCCTTCGCGGTCTTCGTCAGTGGCAAGTAACAACTCATCCACATCCTGTAGCTTCTTTTTCAGCTCACGAACAATTTTCTTCTTTTCTTTTGGAATAATATACAGCGGTCGAAAATCATTCTCTACATCAATTCCCAAACGGGACCAGGATTCCTGTTTTACCGCCTTGGGAACATCCGCAGCCTTCTGCGGCAAATCACGCACATGCCCAATACTCGCCTCCACCTCATATCCGGCGGGGAGAAACTTCTTTACCGTTTTCGCTTTGGTTGGTGACTCAACAATAACCAGCGTTTTCGCTGCCATAGTATACCCTTTATTAAAAGCCTCTTTACTTTATCCGTCCTTCACCAGGATTGTTCTGCGCCAAAAGTGTCGGCGCCTGATAGTCCCACTCCCGCTTCTCTTCTTCAGTATATAACTGATGCACCGGCTCGGGTTTGGGAAGATAATCACGACTGATTCCAGGACTCAATTCGCGCCGCCATTCCTGCCGATGATGCGAATCTTCAAACTCGATCCTGCGCACGATTTCCGGAAATGCACCTTCCTTGTAATTTCGGGCCACCGCAAACACCCCGCCACCTATATAAATGATGCTTTCATCTTCTGCAATCTGCTCACGCTTTGCCAGCCTTTCCAACACAGCATCAAATCGGGCTGGTTTACCGGTGTCGGGATCATCAATCGCTGTGTACACGTCCTCGATTGGTTCATGCGAAATTGGACAATCGTCATACTCACGCTCGGGAACCGGTTCCGGCATGGTAATAAACTCAGGATTGATTCGCTTTTCCAAACGTTTGCGGCCACCGCGGCGTCCGCGCCGTTTTCCTCTGGTTCGTGACATAGCTGTACCCTACTTCCACCCTATGGGGTTGTCAAGCCATAATATCCTACAAAACAACATGAGCTATCTTGCATTCATCCACTTGACCGATCGAAGCGAATTGTGTACGATGCGGCTCACTGTAGTCAAGACAATACTGCCTTGAATTGAGGAGCTAGTAAATGAAAATTGTACGATCGCTGAAATCAGCAAAAAAACGGCACAAAGACTGTCAGGTAATCCGCCGCCATGGCAAAGTATACGTTATCTGCAAGTCAAATCCCCGCATGAAAGCCCGCCAAAAATAAACCTTCATTCCCGGTCGGTCTAGATTCAGTCGACCGGATATGCTACGATCCTTCGAACGTAAAAAACGCATAGCATGCGAAAAAACTCGGAGGATTACATGAATATTCTGGTAATTAACAGTGGCAGCTCGTCGATCAAGTTTCAATTGATCAACATGCAGGACCAACATGTTATTTGTAAAGGCTTGATTGAGCGCATTGGGCTCTCAGACGGGATCTTTAACTACGAACCAGCCGACAAAGAAAAAGTCAAAAAAATTACCGATATCCCGGATCACAACACGGGTATTCATATGGTTTTGGAAGCACTTACCGCTAGCGACACTGGCGTAATTTCAAGCCTGCAGGAAATCAATGCCGTTGGACACCGCATCGTTCACGGCGGTGAAAAAATCCAAAAATCGGTACTTCTTGATGAAAACACCATACCGGATATCGAAAGCTGTATCCCATTGGCTCCCCTGCACAACCCTGCAAACCTGATGGGTGTAGAAGCAGTGAAAGCAGAACTGCCGAACGTTCCGCATGTTGGTGTTTTTGACACAGCCTTCCACGCTACCATTCCTGCGCAGGCTTACGTATATGGCCTGGATTACAAATATTACGAGCACCACGGCATCCGCCGTTTTGGCTTCCATGGAACATCTCATCAATATGTTTCCATGCGTGCTGCAGAACTTATGGGAATACCTTTGGATTCTTTCAACTGTATTACCTGTCATATGGGTAACGGTGTTTCTTTTTCCGCGGTTAAGGGCGGCAAAAGTATCGACACCTCCCTGGGCTTCGGCACCATGTGCGGTATCCCCATGGGAACTCGTGCTGGTGATGTAGATCCTGCTGTTATTATGCACATGCTCGACACACTGGGCATGAGCACAGAAGATGTTCATAACGAAATCTACAAAACTGGTGGTCTGAAGGGCATCAGCGGCGTAAGCAGCGATATGCGCGATATCGACGAAGCAGCCGAGAAGGGCGACAAACGAGCACAACTTGCGTTAGACATCTTTGCCCACGCAGCACGTAAACACATCGGTGCATACGCAACCGAAATCAACGGTCCCCTGCATGCAGTTATTTTCACTGCTGGTATTGGCGAAAACGCCATCGGCATGCGCGAAAAAATCTGCGAAGGCTTGGAAATTCTCGGCCTGAAGATCGATTCCGACAAAAACAATATCCGCGGAAAAGAGCAGGTAATCTCCACTGCTGATTCAAAAGTAACTGCAATGGTAATTCCTACCAATGAAGAACTGATGATTGCACTGGATACAAAAAAGATTGCCGAAGGCAAATAACGGACGGGTAGAATGAAAAGTCCTTTGCGGTCTTTGCAGTTTGACGAGCTTCAGGCGGTCTATGACGGGGTCGCCCTGAATCAGCCAATTTCAGCCCGGGTTCAACCGGGCCGTTGGCTTTTTATCCAAGGCCACTCCGGCTACGGAAAAAGCTCACTCCTGCGAGCCGCATTGGGCTTTAACGAATCAATCCGGGGGCGCATTCTTGTAAACGAAAAGGTGCTGACCCCCAATTCCGCCAAATGCCTGCGGGCAAATAGCGGCTACCTGCCGCAACGGCCACATCTAGGCGAAGGGACGCTGGAATCTCTGGCCCGGGACTTGCTACCGCAGGCAGATAAACTGATGCCCGATGCCCAGCGCCTGAGCCGAGAGCTGGACTTGCCCGAGCGGGTTTGGTCTACTCCGGCAGAGATGCTGTCGGGGGGCGAGTTGCAGAGGGCGACTCTGTCGCTACTGCTGTGCCGCCAGCCGGAAATGCTGTTTCTGGATGAACCTAGCGCCGCTTTGGACGGCTTTTCACGGCGCAAACTCATTGACCTGCTAAAAAAACTAAACATTGGCGGCGTAATTGTCAGCCACGACGAAATACTGGTAGAAGAGCTGGCAGATGAGACCATCGAGTTGCAAGAGGCAACAAGGCAGGAGCAATCATCATGAGCGCACCCACTATATCGCCCGTTGCTTTGGCACTCCTTTCAATCCTAATACCTATCGGCATGATTATTTCTGCCAAGCTCAAACTTGGGCTAAACCGCGATATTGCCATATCTCATACCAGAATGATTCTACAGCTTAGTGCGGTCGGATTCTTTCTGGAATGGCTTTTCACCTTAAGCGGACTGCTACCCAGCCTGCTTTGGTTTGCCGTAATGACCATAACCGCAGCCTTTGCAATCCTACGTTCCAGCGGCCTGCGCGCGCGCCTGCTCATCGGCCCTGTTGGCCTGGCCGTCGCCACAGTCGCCTTGGTTCACCTTTTGCTCTTTCTGCTTGCTGCTGGCCCGGACCTTTGGAATGCCCGCGGCATTATTCCTTTGGGCGGAATGCTATTGGGCAATACCATGACCAGCATTATTATTGGCCTGAATGAATTCTTTTCCGGAATGCGCGGCCAGCGCTCGCTCTACGAACTACGCCTGGGCATGGGACATAACCGCCTCGGCGCTGCCCTGCCCTTTATCCGCTCCGGCATTAAACGCTCCCTGGCCCCACAACTGGCAGCCATTGCCACCATCGGCATCGTATCACTCCCGGGAATGATGACTGGGCAAATTTTAGGCGGCTCATCCCCGATAACCGCTGTCACCTACCAAATAGCCATCATCGTGGCCATTTTCTCTACCCGCCTAATTGGATCAGCACTGGTTATTCTAACCGGCTTGTATTTTGGCACCAGCCCCATGGGTAACCTCAAAAACGTCTTCCATCCACAAGAAAAATAAAGACTTCCTAGAAAACTTAATTTTTTTGGGAAATTTTATAGCCCGTGCCATTGAAGGCTGCGATAAGCGTATCTTCACATCGTACTTCAATATCAAAATAACTGAACTTTCGCGATTCACTTTTCAACTTTGCCTCAGCCGTCAATATTGACCCTGTCTTTACGGTTCCATAATAGTGCGCTGTTACGATTAAGGCTGTTGTTGGAATATGAACAGAAGCAGTCGCGCCCGAAAACGCAACATCGGCCAAGGAGAAAATAAAGCCCCCATGAGGAAATCCACTATAATTTAGATGATTCTCACAAACCTCAACTGAGCACCTGGCATAGCCCCTGCGCACTTCTTCCGGGACAATACCAAGATAGTTTGCATACGGATCATTTCGTAATAATTCTACTATTTCGTTCATCTTTTTTTCCTGTTTTCTGCTTATCCTCACACCTAGCCGGACACAACTTGATGGCGATTTGCCGCAGCGGCATGCATAATGCTTGTCTCTTGAGCACCTGTGAGTGCTTTTTCATTTACCAGCATACTGGCAACGGCTTTTTCCAGTTGCGCATCCAGGGTTTTCAACTCAGCTAGGATGCTATCCTGAACCACAGCCAGCAATTGCTCACGGTTTCTTTGCCGCACCTCATCGGTAATCCCGCATTTTTTCCGCCGATACGCCAACATTCCCTTGCTCCCCGGATTCAAGGGGCGCAATTCTTTTGCCGCCAACGAGATTACGGCCTTTTCGATTACATCGCTATCTGGAAGATCCTTCTGCAAGATGGAAAATGCTTCCAAAAAAGCTTTCATTGTTTGTTCGCTATTTGGGTCTCGATAGGACGAAAAATGAAAAATGCCACTTAGACCATTTACTCCAGCCGAAGCGCCATAGGCACCGCCCTGCATACGGCACCGCTCCCACAAGTAACCTGTACTCAACAAATGAGCCAGCACAAGCTGAGCGGCGTACTCTGCCTCAAAGACTGTTCGCCCCGGCAGAGCCAGAGCCATAAAATTCACCGCAGTACTCGTAACAAGAGCCTCAGGCTTTCCAACCGCAGGCAAGGGATACTGCAAGGGTACTGAAATGCCAACGGCTGCCTCTCCGCCGGGTTCAGCTTGCCAGAGCTTTGATAAACCACTAGGCACGTAGGAGAGAAACTCACTTTCATCATCACAGGTAAGCTGAATTTCACATCGACTACGCACGCATAGCTTTTGCCGAACGGCCTCCAAATCTGCAGCAAGCTGCTCTATCGGTTGCTGCAACAAAGCATCTAGAAAGGCATATTGACTAATTCCCTTTAGGCGCTCTTCAACCGCCTCCTGCCGACGAAGGCCGGCATCGGCCCGCATCACCGCAAAACCAGAACCATGCTGCACAATTGATGAGCGATAACTATTTCGCTGTTCAAGCAAAATCTCGCGCAGGCGGGTATGATCGGAAAAATCCAGCGATGCCAAAACGGAGTCGACAAGCGCCAAGGCCTCCCTGCCATGCGGCGCAAGAAAACGGGTTGTGAGCCAAAACTCCGGCACAGCTGGTGCATCGTCAAGCCGGCAAACAACATTTACAGAAGCCCGAAAACCGCCGAACACCAGCCCGATTGCATGACTCATCTGCTCGTAGGTCATGTTTTCTGTTCCCAACCCACCAACACAGGAAGCGAGCAAGGGCAATAGCATTTCCGCCTGCTCCGACAAGCCCTCGGTATGGAATACAAAATTACAATACACAATGCCGCGAGATGGGAGCCGGCTCAAAATGCAGTTGACCCCGCCCTCTAACTCGATTGTGCTGCTTTCAATTCGCTGTATTTCCATCGGCACATCAGATCTGGATAAGCTGGGCAAGGAAGCCACCGCTTCCGGCGAATCTGCTTGCTGCTGGAACTGCTGCAATGCTTTTTCATCATCAATAATCTGCTGTTTCTGCTCCAAGCTCAAACCAGCCTCAATGTTCTGCAGATATTCCTGTAAACGTTGCTGATCCTCCTGCTCTTTTTTGGCATCAGGTCGAACCGTTACGGTTAATCGATGGCTATTCTCTAAAAGATGATCAGTAATAAAAGACGTCAACCAGCCTGCATCCTGCGCGATTTTTTCCCGAATATCTGATAGCACTCTGGTAAGCGATATTGCATCCCAGGGGCTTGCGCCATACATCCAGGTCTGATACATCCTGCGCATAATATGCATACCCACGCTTCCGCCACTTACCAGCTCCCGCAGGCGAAATTCAAAGCGGCGCAGGGTTCCCTCTACCAAATCTGCATCCAAGCCCTCATCAACTATTTCCTGCAGGGACTGCAAAATACACTGTTCGATTTTTTCAGTATTAGCTGCTGAGGTTCCCCGAAGACCAACAGAAAACATCGTTTCCATTATCTCTGATTCAAAGCCGGATACGCTGCTTAAATCTTCACCCAAGCCAGAGGCCAACAATTTCCGCTGCAAAGGCGAGCCGGGAGTTCCAAGCAGAACCTCATCAAGAAGCTCAAATGCCATGCATTGCTCGACATCCGTAGCAGGAAACAGCAGCCAATTCATACTCACCGAAGATGATGTTTCTGGGTCACTGTCGCCGGGAACCCGCTGCTCAATCCG
The DNA here is from genome assembly GCA_964398645.1 of uncultured Spirochaeta sp. Taxonomy (GTDB): domain Bacteria; phylum Spirochaetota; class Spirochaetia; order DSM-27196; family DSM-8902; genus Spirochaeta_B. The sequence goes on along the minus strand of CAYNNU010000069.1, from coordinate 3,404 downwards.
GCGGGGTTCAGACCAGCGGGGCTGCGTTTCGATACTTGGCACAGCCACCCCGTTTTCAAAATGCCGCAAGAAGGTATCCTGCAAAAAGTGCAGCTGCTTTTCGACCTCAATATTCCCATACAATACAATCCGGGCATTTGCCGGATGATAATGACGCGCATGAAAATCCAAAAACTGCTGATACGTCAATTCAGGAATGTTCACAGGATCACCGCCAGATTCATAGCCATAGGCGGTGTCAGGAAACAAGCCATTTAGACACAGCCGCATTTCCACTGATTCCTGGCTACTGAAGGCACCCAGCATTTCGTTGTAGACAACCCCGCTGATTCCAAGCGTGCCCTGATCATCGTACACCAAGCGATGGCCTTCCTGCCGAAACATCTTTTCCTGCAGCAATGGAAAAAAGACAGCATCGCCATACACATGCATCAAATTAAAATAGTCCTTTTCCACCACGCTCGAAGCTGGGTACACAGTTTTATCGGGAAAAGTGAAGGCGTTCAAAAAGGTGTATGCGCTACTTTGCAGAAGGCGCAAAAAGGGATCTTTTAATGGAAAGCTGCGCGATCCGCAGAGAACCGTGTGCTCAAGAATGTGGGCGACTCCGCTGGAATCGGGGGGAACAGTAGAAAATCCAAAGGCAAACATATTCTCCGGATCGTCACAGCCCAAATGCACTACTTCACAGCCAGTTAGCTCATGCTTCCACCAGCTGGCCTGTGCTCCATATTCAGGAAGGTCTCGCTGCTCTACACGCCGAAATCCGGCGATCTCTGTTTTTGTTCCCATTGTTTCTCCCATTTTTTCTTTTCTTTCTGCCCTTAGGCTTGTATTAAATCAACAACTATTTCCGCAAGTCGCTTGCCTGCCTGTGGCATAAAGCGCCAAAAATCCACCTTGGCGCTGCCGTCAGCGGTGTCCGAAATCATTCTGATTACCAAATGAGGAATGCTGTTACAGGCACATACCTGCGCAACTGCCGCACTCTCCATATCCACCGCATCGCCATGCAGTTCAGCACGTAAATAGGCGTTTTGCTGCTGAGCACTGCGGCTCATAAACTGATCTCCAGTCAGTATGATTCCACAATGACATTGCAGCAAGTCGCGAGCCTTTTGCAGCCACTCCGGGTCTGCTTCCAGCCAACGCCAGGATGTAAACGGGACTGTTCCCCGGGGTATCCCTAAGGCGGTTGTATCCAAATCATGCTGAATTGTACGCTCGGCCAGCACAATATCGCCGATGCTCAAAGCCGGATTCAAAGCGCCGGCGACACCCACCATCAGCACAAAATCAGGTTGCAACTGATCGATCAGGCGCTGAGTATTCATGGCGGACATCACTTTACCCACCCCGACCGCCTCGACATGGACGGCCTTTCCTGCCAGCTGGCCATCCTGTACCTGCTGTGCTATTTGTTCAATTTCTTCAGACATAGCGCCTACAATCAGTATCATAATATCCCCTGCTCCTGCTAAAATACCGCCATGCCATCATCAGCCAGCATGCTCCACAGCATGAAAATCCAAAAGGCCCGTTCCGCCGTATACAGCAGCATTCGCGATTTTTTCACATCCCGCGCTTTTTGCGAAGTGGAAACCCCATGCCTTGCCCCGGCGGTAATACCGGAAAGTACCATCCAGCTTTTTGAAACCCGCCAGCATCTTGCGAATGATTCCTGGCCGCTGTATCTGCTGCCCAGCCCTGAATACTACATGAAACAACTTCTCAGCCGCGGCAGTGGCGATATCTTTCAAATTAGCAGAAGTTTTCGGAATGCGGAAGTACCAAGCGGACAGCACGGGCGCGAATTCAGCATGCTTGAATGGTACAAGCTGAATTACGATTACCGTCAGAACATGCAACTGCAAGAAGAGTTGATTGGCCATCTTTTGGAAGACACAAAGGTTCTCGATTCCCTCGAGCCCCTGCACCCGGACCATGCAGGCTTTGAACACATGCGCGCATCCCTGCAACGTCCTTTTGAGCGCATCAGTTTACAGGAAGCCTTTTCCCGCTGGGCGCAAATAGATCTAAGGTCTGCAGTGCAAGCTGGGGCTTTCCCGAAATCAAGCAGCAGCCTCCTAGGCCCCAGACAAGAATCATTCGCCGATGCCTTCCACCGCCTGCTGTGCTCACAAATTGAACCCAACATACCCAAGGACCAGCCTGTTTTCCTGTATGATTACCCGGCAGCAGTGCCAACTACAGCAAAAACAAACGGTCTATGGGCCGAGCGCTGGGAGCTGTATCTGCGCGGAATGGAAATCACCAACTGTTATTCCGAAGCTGGGGCACAACAAACAGAAATCTACTGCCAACAGGAAAACCGCCTACTCAACAATCAGGGACGTAGCGAAATATCCTGCACCTTATTTCCAGACTTGATACAACACCTGCCGCCATGCTCCGGCGGAGCCCTTGGAATAGACCGCCTGCTCATGGTTTTGACCGGCGAAAAACAGCTTGAAGGGGTGATTTTTTTTCCAGAACATGCTAGTGTTCGCGAATGATTAAAGCAGGATCAATTGAAAAAGGATCGTGTCTTCTTATTAAAGGCGATCCATACCTCGTAACAGAACGAGAATTTGTTAATCCGGGTAAAGGCGCAGCTTTTGCCAAAGTGAAACTAAAGAACCTAAAGACCGGACAAGTTTTACGGGAAACCATCAAGACCAATGAGTCCGTGGAAGAAGCTGATGTATTCGACCGGACCGTGCAGTACCTGTATCAGGATGCCGAAGCCGTACACGTTATGGATACCGATACATACGATCAATTCGACGTTCCTATTGAGGGAATGGAAGACAAGATGCGCTACATCAAGGAAGGGGAAACCTATACCCTTGTTGTATGGAATGATACCCCTATTGATATCAAAATCCCTACCAAGGTTGTGTTTACCGTTACCGAAGCATCGGAAGGGGTTAAAGGCGACACGGTTACTGGGGCAACCAAGATGGTAACAATCGAAACCGGCGTCGAGGTTCGCGTACCGATCTTCATCAAGCAGGGCGAACGCATAATGGTTAACACTGAAACCAATGAATATGTGGAGCGCGTAAACAAATAAACCGTCTTCAGGAACTTCGCAGGTTTTTCGCAAGGGAGATAGAACATGCGTATTACAACAAAGGGCCGCTATGCGATTCGGGCTATCACAAATCTTGCTCTTGAAGAAAGCAGCAAGCCCAAGGCAATAAAGTTTATTGCTAAAGAAGAAGACCTGTCCCCCGAATTCCTGGAACAAATATTCTTCCGCCTAAAACGCACCGGCATGATAAGCAGTGTCCGGGGTCCGGGCGGCGGATTCAAACTTGCACGAGACCCTAAGGATATTTCCATAAAAGAAATATTTGATGCTGTTGGAGAAGGTCTAGACCTGACACCCTGTACAGCAA
>CAYNNU010000068.1:0-10585 GCA_964398645.1 uncultured Spirochaeta sp. | reverse complement strand
CCTCAATATATGTCTTTATTGTACGCTTCACAGGTGGGCTTGTCAAATGCGATTGCTTGCGCAGAGTGAATTTGTGGCTATTCTGAAATATAGATTCCGGGGGGGACATGTCAGAGAGAGACGAAACCGAAAAACTCAATGCCGGCGATATTCTGGATATTATGTTCGCCACCTGTCAGAAACACAATAGTACTCGCTTATCTGTTTCATCAATCGTACAGGGTGCAACAAGCTATGTGCGTCAAAATCACAACCGCTTTGGCGAGCCAAATCTTCGGGCAATTCCGCAACAGGTTCTACAAGGACTTTTGGACAATGAAATTGCCGGCGAAGTTACCCTTACTAGGGAAGGCAGTACAATCCTTCGAGTTTTCTTTGAAGGGTTTTACGTAAGACGAATACAACAACGGCTTCGTGATCTGCGCAAAGAACCCGATATTCCACTGCCAAGCAGCAGTTCGATAGCCCTCGATGTACCCGAAAACCTGCTTACCTCAGTTGATGTTCAGGAAGGACTGATAGACTTTCTGGAGCGGTCGCGGGAAAACGAGATTGAAGAACACGATACCCGGATTGTCAGGCTTCGATTTAATCATGATGTTGAATCTTTGCTTATTCCCCATAGTTTTCATACCAAAGATTTATCCCTGATTTGCCTGCAGAAAATCCGTTTTTACCTTCGAAATGAACGTAATCAATCCTATATTCGACAAAAAATGCTTTCATTTTTTCGCAGCCGGGAAACCTTGGTGGAACAGACATTCAATGCGATCCTTACCAGACCCGACTCAGTACTCGATGGTATTTGGGAACCAAATGAGTTTACCTATTATTTTTGGATACAGATGACCAACTCAGTGATAAAAGAATATGCCGAAAAAACGGAAAAACTGGTTCATGAACAAAATTATATCCAAGCATCTGTACTCATCAGTATACTCATCGCATACCGAAAATCTCTTTTGCAAAAAGCAAACGACAAGCGCAGCGCATTTAAACTGTTAGATAGCAAGCTTCGACAGGAACCATACCTGTTTACAACAAGCATGATCCTCGAGTTCTCCGATAAAAATAATGTCCCGCTTATGAAAAGAATTGATAATCGGGAGATTCATGCCTACCTGGAACACGAACAAACTCCGCCAGAAGGCCAACGAGTACCCCATCTTATCAGCTTGGGAACCGGCTCCCAACAGTTATACATTCGAAAAGATCTATTATTCACAGCTTTTTTTAAGCAAGCAAAAGAGGCAAAGGCAAAAATCTCAAGTAGCTTCATCTCAGATTGGGGTACTGCACTACATGCAGGGGTTAAGCCTTTTGAAATGACAAATCAACTTGCCTTTGAGGACGCCATTACAAAAAAACTGGAAAAGATTGCACCGACTCTTGTACATATGCTTGATTTTTCTCTCTTATATTTTACTTCTCGGGAAATTCCGCTAACTGAACAAACCAAAGCAGAACTGCGAAAGATTATAGATAGCAAAAAACTTGAACTTAAACCCCTATCCGTATTCTTTGAACTAGATAGATCAAAATTGCATGCGGAATCAAAGCTGCTTCTTCCGGTGTGGAAAACTATTCCAGGCCTATCGCAATTATTTAGACTTCTACAAAAATTATTTATCGGTTTCGACCGGGACGAAGAAGCGGAACGCATAGCCATCCGGGAACGCAATCGTGTTCTAGCTTCAAAGTATGGAAATAAACAGGCACAAAGAAAAAAACCGACGAAAAAATCATCTACTCAACAAAGCAAGAAAGCAAAGAAAAAACCAGCCAAGACAAGTCCCAAACCCACAGAACAAGCTGAAAACGCGGCAATTGACAGCGGAAAATCAGAGCAGATAAAAAACTATAAGGAACGTGTTCAAGCTATAGCCAATGAAATAAAAACCACTTTAAGCACCGGATACAATAGCCCCGAAGAAGCCCGGGCCGCCGCTCTCGAACGCTGGAATACACTTATAGATGCACGGAACCGAAAAAACCTTACGGTGGATGTAGAAAACCTGGCCAAAGACCAAGCACGGAAAATTTTACATAAGCGCGGTGGTGGAGCTATAAGTCAAAAAAGAATCGAAGAAATTTCAGATAATTTAAGTCAACAGGATGTTTTTGAACAAATTCGAGATAGAAAATCTTTGCAGCAGTTTATCTCACTTACAATCGCAAAATATTTGGGATAAACAAGCCTCCTGCTCAGCGCAGGCTACATCAACTCAGCCATGCTGATATCTCCCATGAAACTCATCTGATCTGCCGCAGCAAGAAACAAACGCATGCACATGTAGGCATCGTCCCGAGCTCGGTGAGCAGTATTTGGGGGAATACGCAAAAATTGGATCAGATTTTGTAGTGAATAACTTCGCTGCCCTGGGAATGCTTTTTGAGCCAAGCGCTGGGTGTCAATTACAGGATTCTTAATATCACCAAAAGAATGCTCAAGCAGGGCCGCCCGCAAAAAGCCTAAATCGAAAGAGGCATTATGCGCAATGAGCACACTATCGCCAATAAAGTCCAAAAAACGAGGCAGTACAGATTGTACCGACTCTTTATCGGCAACCATTTCATCGCTTATGCCGCTTACACGTGCAGCCTCAGGATGAATCGGTATTCCAGGATTGCACAAGGCCTCAAACTCGCCAATCTGCTTTCCATCCAAAAATTGTACTGCGCCAAATTCAACAATCTTATCTGTTCCGGCCTTCAAACCAGTTGTTTCAAAATCGAAAGCTGTACAAACAACCTGCGATAATGACTGTTGCATATCCATATTATGAATTCCCTCCGTTGCTCTTTTCTGCTTCAGCTATCCATTGCTGCACTGCATCTCCAATTTCTTTTGTTGCCGAATCCAGATAGGTCCGTGCATCGCTCTCAGTCATTCCGCGCTCTGTATGAACCGAACAATAAAACTTTATTTTTGGCTCCGTGCCAGATGGGCGGACGCTTAAAACTGTGCCGTCATCGGCAAAAAACTGAAGTACATTCGAACTCGGCAGATTGATATCCTGAACTGAACAATCACGACCGGGATCAATTGTGTAGCCGGTCTTATAATCTTTCACCTGGAATATTCTTCGTGTACCAATTTTTTTTGGCGGATTGGCTCGAAAGCGCTCCATCATTCCCGCCATAATTTGCACACCTTCCTGCCCGGTAAAATATTTTGAAATCATTGTTTCACGATACCAACCGTATTCATGATAAATCTCCCGCAATCTTTCCTGCAAAGTTTTTCCCTTGCATCGATTATGTAGAGCCGCTTCAAGCGTAAGTAAAACCGCAGAAACCGCATCCTTATCCCGAACACTGGTGCCAAACATAAAACCATAGCTTTCTTCATCACCCATCACAAAATTGTCGCTGCTGTATTTTTTTTCCAGCATGCGAATAATGTTGGCAATATGCTTGAATCCAGTGAGCGTCCGATACGTAGCTGCTCCATAGCTTTCTGCCAGACGATTCTGCAATTCAGTCGTAACTATTGTATTAATGAATACTGGGGTGCTTGGCAAGGTTCCTGCCGCAGAGTGTGCCGAAAAAACATAATCAACCAGCAAAATTCCAAGCTCATTGCCATTTAGCAACACCCACTCACCCGGATTTCGATCATCCGGCACGGCAATACCCAATCTATCCGAATCTGGATCTGTACCCATCACGATGGATGCATTCTTCTTTTTTGCTAGGGCTAATGCCATATCCATCGCAGCAGCCTCTTCCGGATTCGGAAAAGACACGGTAGGAAAGTCGCCATCCGGTTCCCGTTGCTCTGGTACCGTAATAAACGAAACTCCAAGTCTTTGTAATACTGATTCAATAGGATAGGCGCCAGTCCCATGCAATGGAGTGTAGACAAGCAAAAAGTCCTTAGCGTTATCACTAAATACCCGTGGGTTGACCAAATTTTGAATCGCCATATCAAAAAACTTGGAATCAAAATCAATATCAAGATACTCTATCAATCCAGCTGAAATTGCCTGATCGGCCTCTGGAATATCCGCAGGAATCTCTGCTTGCAAAACTTCATCAATGATTCCTGTATCATGTGGCGCTACAACCTGGGCACCATCATCCCAATACACTTTATATCCATTGTATTCAGGAGGATTATGACTGGCGGTAACCATAATCCCAGTTGAAGCACCCAATTCACGGACAGCAAAAGAAACCTGAGGAGTTGGACGCAAGTCTTGAAAAAGGTAGGCTTTTATTCCATATGCTGCAAAAACACGCGCTGCTTCAAGGGAGAACTCACGGCTAAAATGGCGGGAATCATGGCCAATAACTGCTGAAAGATGTTCGGCTGTACTATGTTTTTTTACATAACGGGCCAAACCGGCTGTGGCTTTGCGAATTACCAGATTATTCATCCGGTTAAAGCCCCCGCCAATAATTCCGCGTAAACCACCAGTACCAAATTCAAGATCACGATAAAAACGCTCATCCAACTCGGCTATATCATCAGCCTGCAGCAAATCTTCTACCTGCTGACGAAACACAGCATTTTGCTCTAGAGCGACATACTCTTGAGCCCGTTTTCGTAATTCCTGCGCTTCCATGCCACCCTCCAAAAATTCACACTACCATTTATCTTGTATTTCTGCTACCACTGAGTAATGGGTTCAAAGAGCAGAAAAAGCCAACGGACAAAAAATAAAGCAGCAGATTTTGATGCATTCTATCTTGAACAATGGCATAATCGCTGGCCTGAGTTACGCATTGCAATGGAGTCGCCACATCCGTACATCAGCCTTAGTAAACACCTTCACGAGGAATACCACCTTGATCCGGCATCCGTATGGGCGGCAAGTTTGCTTCCCATACCCGCACACAATACAGACCTTGCTATTCTGGATTTATGCGCAGCTCCCGGGGGGAAAAGCCTTGCCTTTGCCCAAAGGCTTTTGCACCATAGCGTTAATTTTTCTTTAGCAGCAAACGACCGAAGCTCTCAAAGACGAGCCCGCTTACACCGAGTACTGGCAGCTTGCCTATCTGGCGAAAAAACGCAGGAGGACGATCGCATTAGTGTACACGGCCACGATGCATCCCGCTGGGGATTATATGAAAAAGGCCGCTACAATTATGTTCTGGCGGATGTCCCCTGCTCTTCCGAATCACACGTCATTCAATCAAAAAAGCATTTAGATCAATGGAGTATTTCGCGGGCGAAGCGGCTTGCCCAACAAGCCTACGCGATCTTGCTGTCAGCAATCGATACAGCTGTTACCGGTGGATATATTTTATACAGCACATGTTCAATCAATCATGGAGAAAACGATGGGGTAATCGAAAAGGCATTACAACGGCGCCCTGAAGACATACAAGCAATATCCACTGAGGCGGACACCAGTCTCTATTCATTTTCCGAACTACAACCAGAGACCACTGCATACGGTCAAATTATTCTACCCGACAAAAGCGGGGGTTGCGGCCCAATATATGCCTGTGTATTGCAAAAATCCTGAGCAGGAAGTATAAGAGTAGTTCAATGAATCTCAAAGCCAAACTGAACCCCATGCAATATAAAGCCGCAGCGGCAATCGATGGCCCGGTACTTATAGTCGCTGGTGCTGGATCGGGCAAAACCCGGGTGATAACCTACCGAATTGCCCACATGCTTGACAGCGGTATTCCACAAAGTCAAATCCTTGCGCTTACATTTACCAACAAGGCTGCCCGGGAAATGCAAGAACGAGTACGGGAGATAACGGGCAAAAAACTTCCTAAACTGACTGTTTCTACCTTCCATGCATTCGGAGTACGGGTTCTGCGGGAAAATATTCATTTACTGGGATATAAAGATAATTTCAGTATCTACGATACGGTCGATCAGGCTTCATTGTTAAAAGAATCAGCCCGGGAAATCCGTTTCAGCCTAGAAGACGAGAATCTGCAAAACATTCTTGGAATTTTTTCGAGCATAGGCACAGGAAGATCTGCTTGGGATGAAGCTACTTCATATTACAAACCATTATTTGCCAGCTATCGACGACACCTTCAATTATATAATGCAGTTGATTTTGATGATCTTATTAGTCTTCCAATCCGTATCCTTGATGAATTTCCAGAAGTTCTTGATGCCTACTCAAAAAGATACCGCTACATCATGGTTGACGAATTCCAGGATACATCAATGCTACAGTACCGCTTTATGAAACTCTTAGCCGATGGGTCCCGCAATATCTGTGTTGTTGGCGATGATGATCAATCTATTTATTCCTGGCGGGGTGCAAACTATCTTAACCTGGTACAATTTGAACAAGATTACCCGGAACTCACAGAAATCAAACTGGAACAGAATTATAGAAGCACAGAAACCATTTTGTCGGCTGCTAATACCTTAATTGCGAATAATACAAATCGTAAACGGAAAGAACTTTGGACAGGAACCAAAAGTACAAATCTTATTGAAATAGCATATCCAGATAACGAACGAGACGAGGCATTATTTATCGCCCAAAAGATAAAGAGTCTACGTTTGCAAATGAGATTAACCTATGGGGATTTTGGAGTCCTTATTCGTACAAACACCCTCTCACGTGCAATAGAAGAAGTCTTCTTGATTGAAAACATCCCATATGGAATGAGTGGCGGCACAAGTTTTTATCAACGTAAAGAAATCAAAGATGTAATTAGTTACATGCGAATTCTGGCAAACCCGGATGATGATGTAAGCCTTCTTCGCATTTTGAACGTCCCCAGGCGCGGCATTGGGGCAAAAACATTAGAGCAATTACGAAAAATTACAGATATAAACGGCTGGAGCCTTCACACCGCTATTCAAGCAGCGGTCCACGCAACTGACTCTCCTTTCGGCGACAGAGCGAAAACCGACCTACATGCTTTTTTACGTACAATTGAAGCTTTTCGCTCAAAGATTTTGAGCCCGCGAAAAATTGCCGTCAGTCTGAAAGAATTATTGGAAGAAATCGAGTATTGGGGATATCTGTTACAAGAACACCAAAACGATGACAAAATTCCCAGTTGGAAATGGCGAAACATTGAAATTTTTCTGCAAACAATTGAGGACTATGAAAAAGATCCTGATAATATGAATCCAAGCCTGTTCCATTTTCTTAACCGCATTAGCTTAAGTGGCAAGGATGAAGCAGAGACTGATGAAGGAAAAGTCAATCTCATGACTATCCACTCGGCAAAGGGTCTGGAACACGAAATTGTTTTTGTCGCTGGTGTTGAATCTCATATTATTCCTCATGCCAGAGCAATAGAAGATGATCCGGCAAACATTGAAGAGGAACGGCGACTATTTTACGTTGCAATTACCAGAGCAAAACAACGACTTTTTCTTACCAGTTGCAGAACACGAAAGGTTCTGCGCGAGGTCGTTGACTGTATACCATCACCTTTTTTGGAAGAACTTCCTGCTCACTTGATCACCGAGGCAGAAGCATCAAATGAGATTTCCAGCCCGGAAGAAGCTACTGACTATTTTGCATTGCTGCGAAAAAAGCTCAGCAGCTAAACCTCGCTCAGGGTTTGACCAAATATGAAGACCGCTATATTCTAAGAAAATGAATACAGACCGTATGGGCCAGCAATCCACAAATGAGGCTCAAGAACATACACAGGACATTGAACTCATTTCCCATGCTGACTTTCCAACACGATTCGGACATTTTACCCTATACGGTTTTCTTGACCACCGAAACGGAAAGGAACACACCGCAGTTGTTAAAGGAAATGTTGCACAAAGTGTTAACTGCCCTGTACGGGTTCATTCCGAATGCCACACAGGTGATATTTGGGGATCTCTTCGATGCGACTGCCGGGAACAACTTGAATCATCATTGGAATACATCAGTCAGCAAGACTTTGGAGCAGTTCTCTACCTGAAGCAGGAAGGCCGCGGAATTGGCCTTTTAAATAAAATTAAAGCCTATCAACTACAAGACCAGGGCCTAGATACGGTTGATGCAAACCTTGAACTTGGATTTCCTGCTGATGCTCGCGAATACCACGCAGCAGCTGCCATGCTCCGTTTACTGAAAATACAATCCATTGCTTTGCTAACAAACAATCCTGATAAAATTGAACAACTGCAAACGGAAGGAATAACCATCACCGGGAGAATCCCGATCCAACCAACGCCAAACAAGTATAATCAAAAATATTTGAATACAAAGCGTGAAAAAATGCGGCACATGTACTAATCTTGTAGCGGGGGAAAGTATGCAGCTTGCAGAGTCAATCCAACAGTCCAAAATTCTTTTACTTGATTACACTACCCACATCGGGGCGCTGGAAACCCTTATTGCAAAAGCTATCCCAGAATCATCAACCGATTTGCAATTCCATGCACTTGAAGAAATACGCGCGAAAAGCGAAGCCAAAGAAATTAACATGGGAAAGGGTTTTGCCCTCAGCCACGCACGTATTGAAGGCATTCAAATTTTACAAACCTCTGTAGCTTTATTCGGGGAAAAGACTAATTATTTACCTGGAGATCCTGTCCATACGGTTTTTTGTACAATGATCCCTCCCAGTGAATCACGAGTATACCTGAAGTTTATGTCAACACTCACACGCTTTCTTTTGCAAGACAATATCGAACTGGCTTTTTTACAGCGTGATATCAACGCCATTGTACAGGCATTGAAAGAATTTGATGCTTTTCAGGCATAATTCCTGCCCATATTTTATATGTATTTTTTATTCCTCTATGCTATACTAAACCAGTATGAGTAAGCCAAAAAGAAGATTTGAACGTGCAAATTGCGATCTGCCGGTCTTATACGAGTTTGTAAAATGGAACTCAAATGGTTTCGAAGGCTTTGATAAAAAACGTAGCCAACAAGCTCACTGCGTAGATATCAGTGTGGCCGGTATCGGCGTTAACACACCCATCCCACTAACTAAACGGCTTGCCACCCAGCTATTAAAAGGCACAAAAAAGGTTCGCCTTGCCTTCCAACTGGAAAACGACGCAGCTGATATGATTGTTTTTGCAAGGCTCATCTGGACTGGTAATAATAAAGAAGCAAAGCCCAATCGATATGGTTTTATGTTTATTGATATCACCCAACATCAATATGAATCAATACAAAATTATATTGATAAAACAGCATCAAGCTGATTTATCAGGTTCGGCATGAAAAAAACCCAAGAAAAATTGCTCACACCCTTGTATTTCGTTGCATAGTTTCCAACGATTTTACATAATATAATAAATATATTCTTTTGGAGAAAAAAGTATAAAAAAATTTGCTTTGGTTTTGGTCGCCCTATTAATGGCTGCCAGCCTAGCAACTGCCGAAGAACCAGCTTCTTGGGGCAGTTATTACGCACCGGGTAACATAATTCCTGGTATTTCGCTTTCCGTGCTACAAGGAAGCGCCATCACTTTCGGAGTTCAGCCTTCAGCTGAGGTAATCCTGCTCAAACCAGGAGTTGCCGGGTTTAATTTTATCGATATCGGCGCCGAAGCAAGCGGCTACCTGGGCATTGGAACAGACGGCATGAACATTGGCGCAATTGGTTCCGGAACCCTTCACCTTGGTTTTCGAGGATTTGAGTTCCCAGGTTCCGAGTATCTCGACCGGGCAGATCTTTACGCCAAATTTGGTCTCGGGCTCGATTTTATTAGCCCCAACGGTACAGAGCTGGTTTTTGCCAGTTCTTCTGGAGTTAACTACTTTCTAAACGATCGTTTGATGGCTGGAGTTGGTTATTTCTACCGAAACGGTGTTAACGGTTTACAAGTAAATCTACGCTATCGCATAGGTGCCACCCCGGCAGTCAGCGGAATGGGCGAAATATGGGCTGCAGGAGCTGCTGGCTTGCGTTCTGCCGCTCAAATGGGCCTAGTTTCCCGCTTCTATGCATATTTCTTCTTTGCCTTTTACACTGGCGGATATCACTGGGCACCGGATACTTTCAATATAGGAAACGGCACAGTCTGGCGCTACAGTTCTGACGGAGATGTATTCTTTATCGAAAAAGTGCTAATTGAAACCGCGGCAAACGGTAACCAGTGGTGGCGACTACGCTACTACGACTCTGAAGAAGAAGTTGTGTATGAATTTTCAATTACACCGAATCAGCAATTTGGTGTTCTACGCTATAAGGATGAAAACGGAATTGTTACTGAGTACAACTTTGATCAATCCGGCGACCGTTCCAACCAGCGGATTGCAGCCAATACTGATGAGGTGTCTCCAGAAGAACTTAGCCGCATGGCTCAGAATTATTCCCGCGAGGATATCACTGTCCCGGCAGGAACCTTCCGGCAGTGCTACCAGATTCGCGATGAAGCGGATGGCAACGAGTACACCTGGTGGTTTGCACCAAACAATGTTCCTGGGCGTATGGTCAAATACCAAATGATCGACAGCGAAGACTCAGTTGTAGCTGAATTGCAGCAGATTCTTTCCGGACAGCAGGGACGTTACCTACTCGGCACACCTACTGTCAAATAAGAAATTCTGAATCACAAATAAGAAAAGCCGCCTTTTTTAGGCGGCTTTTTTTTCTTCTGTTTTGTTAAGAGTTGTTTTTAAGAGGGCAAAAAAAAGCCTGGCGACGACCTACTCTCCCACCCCATCACAGGGCA
>CAYNNU010000067.1:0-10684 GCA_964398645.1 uncultured Spirochaeta sp. | reverse complement strand
GTACACAATAACAATGTACCAGAACTTGCCGGTAGCGCTGTTGCCTAGAGGCGGCCAGAATAGTGCGGCCATAGTGATGCCCAGCGTCAGGGCTCCGAAGAGCATGAATGGTTTGCGCCGGCCGAAGCGGCTGCGGCTATGATCGGACATGTAGCCGACGGCCGGGTCGCTGATAGCATCCCAGATTTTGCCGACCATAACGGCTGTTCCCGCTAATGCAGGGCTTATCAATACTGTGTCTGTGAGATAATTGAGCAGATAAAAGCCCATAATAGTAAAAAACAGGTTGCCTGGCAGGTCACCAACCCCATATCCCATGCGCACCCGAAACGACAACTTTTTGGTCGCATCCGCAATTTTTCCCATTTTCACACCTCTTCTTTGTGTTCTAATAATCTGTTAAGTGGAGCAAACCGTCAAGCATCAAGATCATTTGTTTTTTGCTTGATGGTTTTTGCATCTGGGGATAGAGTATCAAGGTGAAGAATTTCCAGCCGCCTAGTTTGAAAAACCTTGATCCAAAGATTGTGCTGATTGTTGCTGTAGCGATTTTGCTACTTGGTACAGAAACAGATTTTCTCAATCCTTTTCATCCCCGTCAGAATTTTACAGAACCTACATCGGCTCAAATGGTGTATGTTGATTCAGATTGGTTGTACCGCCACCTTGATCGCCTTGTATTGCTTGATGTAGATCGCAGCGACTCAGATTTTCGCAATGGGCATATTCCCGGGGCGGGCAGGGTTTCTTTACAAGGGTTTATTCAGACTGATTTTCTGGCACAAATTGATTTACAAGCTGCCGAACGTGCTTTTTCGCAGGCAGGAGTTATGAAGCAGTTTCCAGTGGTGGTGTATAGCGGCGGGGATAGCAGAGCGGCAGAACAGGCTTTTTTGCTGCTGGAGTATCTTGGTCACCGGAGGGTGCATATTCTCCAAAATGGCTTTGAGGCCTGGAATGCAGACGACCGGCCTGTGGGGACTGGCGGGGGCATTATCGATCGCGGAGTTTTTAGCCCGGATGTGCAGACTGGCAAGTTGGTAATTGAGGCTTGTTTTGATCAGCCGGCTGATAGGCTTGGGCTTTCACAGGCTGAGGCAGTTGATTATGTTAGCAAACGGCTTGCCGGCTGTCTTGATGTTGGGGAAAACGCCGAACAGAGTGAATACAACGGGCAGGAATAGCCCTGAGTAAATAAACTGGTATCCAAGGAGGATCGTATGTTTGAATCATTGTTTCGCTTGCAGGAACATAACACAAATGTCAAAACAGAAGTGCGGGCAGGTGTGGCAACTTTTTTGACCATGGCCTATATCATCGCTGTTAACCCTGCAATTCTATCATTTCGTGGTATTCCCGGGCTGGAAGGAAATGGTATTCCGTTTGCTGGGGTTGTTTTTGCAACTGTGTTGGTTGCAGCAGTCTCTTCAATTCTTATGGGACTAATTGCTAACCTTCCCTTCGCATTGGCACCCGGAATGGGCATCAATGCCTTTGTGGCATTTTCCATGATTGCTGCAGGTGTTCAATGGCAAACTGCCTTGGGCGCAGTATTCATTTCTGGTATTATTTTTCTGCTGTTATCCTTGTTTAAGGTGCGGGAGATGATAGTTGAGGCTATTCCAGCCAGTCTGCGTTTTGCGGTTGCCGCTGGGATTGGTTTGTTTTTAGCCCTTATTGGATTAAAAAATGCCGGTTTTGTGGTTGCTAATGAAGCTACATTAGTAAGTTTTGGCGGCTTGAATGTAACCACTGGCTTGTTTATTATCGGCCTTATTCTTACTGGGGTTCTGGTAATTTATCGAATAAAAGGTGCGCTTATTATCGGTATTCTGGTGAGTTCATTGCTTGCTGTTGGTGCAAGTCTCTTGGGCTGGGTTGATGGCATTGTGTTTTTTCCAGAGTCTATCGTCGACACCCCGGATTTGAGTGCCTTTCTCAAGCTTGATATTGCGGGAGCACTGAGCATTGGAATGATCCTTCCAATTTTTACCCTGCTGTTCACTGATATGTTTGACAGTATCTCTACCTTTGTTGGGGTCGCTGAAGTTGGCGGCTTTATCGATAAAGAAACACAACAACCCAAAAATGTGGGAAAAGCCTTGCTAGCAGATGCAATCGGCACAACCCTTTCTGGTTTGTTTGGAACAAGTTCGGCAACCACCTACATTGAATCCGCAGCTGGGGTTGAAGAGGGCGGTCGCACCGGTTTAACAGCAGTTGTTACTGGCTTGCTGTTCCTG
This sequence comes from uncultured Spirochaeta sp., assembly GCA_964398645.1. Lineage (GTDB taxonomy): Bacteria > Spirochaetota > Spirochaetia > DSM-27196 > DSM-8902 > Spirochaeta_B. The sequence goes on along the minus strand of CAYNNU010000067.1, from coordinate 8,441 downwards.
CCATTCATTTTTCTTGCTCCGCTAGTGGGTCTTATTCCTTCGGTAGCAACAGCACCAATCCTGGTACTTGTGGGTCTGTTTATGATTAAGCCCGTCTTAAGTATCGACTGGACGGATTTTGAGACATCCCTGCCGGCTTTTCTGGCAATGATACTCGTTCCGCTTACATACAGCATTACCCAAGGGATTGTTTGGGGTTTCTTAAGCTACACCCTGATTAAAGTACTGCGCGGCAAAATTCGTCAGATTCCGCTTATGTTGTGGATTGTTGATTTGTTTGCTGTGCTTGCCTTAATTGCACCAATGCTCGCAGAGGCTTCATGAGTACATCTGGTTTTTTTCGCAATTGGCTCATGCAGCATATAACCTTGCATTCTCATGATGATGATCGTTCTGAGTTTGCAAATGGAATGACTCATGCAGTTGGCGCAGTTCTGTGTATTGTCGCCCTGATTGCCATGGTAGTGAAAACCTATCCATGGACAAATGGTCCGATGACCTTCGGGGCGGTTTTATACGGTTTTTCCATGTTGCTGCTGTATAGCTCCAGTAGTATTTATCATCTGGTGAAGGGACCGGTTTTGAAGCGGGTTATGCGCATAATGGACCATACAAGCATATATCTGCTGATAGCTGGCACCTACACACCGGTTATGCTCTATATTCAAAGCCGCGCCTGCATAACAGTACTGGCGGTTGTTTGGGGACTTACAGCCATCGGTATTGTGTTTACGCTCCTTTTCTGGGGCCGGTTTGGCTTTTTGCACGTCTTGTTTTATTTGGTGATGGGCTGGTTGGTCATGCTGGTCTGGGGAGAGTTGGTAGAGTATATCCCTGCTGATTTTCTTCCTTGGGCGCTTGCCGGGGGACTTACGTATACCCTAGGAACCGTGGTGTATGCTGCTAAAAAGATTCCCTATTATCACGCAATATGGCATCTATTCGTGCTGGGGGGAAGTGCTTGCTTTTTCTTTGGGATTTACTTCCACCTGCTGTGACAGCGGAAAAACGATTCGGCAAATGTAATGACGGGGCGAAGATTTAGTCTTCGTCGCCGTCTTGCATAAAGCCGGCGATCATTGCATCAACATCATCCTGTCCACTATCCAGCTTCCGCTCAAAAGCCAACTCCTGATTGGTGTCGCGCAGTTTTCGCAGCAGGCTGTGAATCATTACCAATAGGACAGTGTTGCCTGCCCGCGGTCGGCGACGCACAAACTCCACAAATTGATCCCTGTGCAATTGCATTACCACCGACTCATCGGCAGAGGTAACCGTGGCTGTTCGGGGCATTTTCAGAAAAACCCCTGCTTCGCCAAAAACTTCTCCGGCACCCAGGCAGCATAGGTAGACATTTTTCTCGCCAGAGCCGGTGCTGACATTAACGCTGCCTTCCATTACCACGAACAGGTAAGGACTTTTTTCCCCTTCGTTTACAATGGGCTCTTCGGCCGAGGAATGGAGAAACTCAACGTGCTCGCCCAATGTGCTTAAGGCCTTTTCGTTTAGGTAGCGGAACAGGAATATTTCCTTTAGCTTGTGAATATATTTTTCGCGAACTTTTGCATCTGTGATCTTTTCCATAATCATCAATTTTAGCATACCTTATATAAAAAACCAGCGTTTTTGGAGAGAATTTATGGATTTTTAATTTTTTTAAAAGGGCTTACTTGCCCAAAATTCCGCGTTCGTTTGCAAAGCGTTCAAACAAGTCTAGAAGGATCGGGTCAACCTTGAAATGGGTAGAAACGAATTCCTTGTGAAGCATATCAATTGCCTCTTGGGGCTTAAGGGCTGTACGATATAAACGCTGAGGGTCGGTTAAGGAGTCAAAGACGTCTATGATTTCCAGTACTTTTGCCGGAAAGTAGGCTAATACCTGATAATCGATGAGAGGCTCCATCTCGTAGGACATTACGTGATCGATTTTTGCCTCGGGGTTCATGGTTTTATACTTCTGAAGAAGTTCACGAAAATATCCGTAACCTGATGGAGCTCCGTAGTATTCGTGGTGGTAGCCAGTAATCAAGGCCGCTTGGCGGGGATATACCGTTTTTTCCATTACTGCTTTGTAGCCAACCGCAACATGCCGGGCAACAGTTTCGTAATCATAGCCCTCTTCGCCCTCGTGGTATTCAATATCCTCGGCTTTTCCAATATCGTGGACCAAAAATCCCATGGCAAAGGTGCGGATTTCTTCCATGGTAAGCGGGCGCATGCCTCCGTAAAAGACATTTTGCAGGCTGATTTCGTGTGCTTCAAGATGCGGCAACAGTTGCCGGTAGTACTGCTTATATTTGCGGTTAAATTGGCCGCGTACCTTGCTGGCAAGGCTGCAATTGTTATATTCATAGTTGTAATACAGCAGAAAGGAGAATCCCATCAAAAAGACCCGCGTCATGTGCTGGATAACCGTTCCGTTTGAAATCTGGGCAGCGTGAGAAAGAAGTTCTTCATTATATAGATTGCTGTCCAAAAGCAAGGCCGTGCTGTCCATGATGCTTTCGGTTGCCGCTACCATCGAGGCGCTGTAGCGCTGGGCCTCGGCGTTGCTCATGCGCAGGGCTTCTTGAACGGTTGCCTTGTTTGCCAGGGCTGTTTCGGCAGTCGCATTGGTCAGGGCTTCAGAAACTGTTTTTGGATCAGCCTGCAAACTCCGCGTGAGTTCCTTCAGGGCATTTCCGTGGTTACCGATGAGCTCGCTGCGCTTAAAGGGATCCATAGCTGCAATTCGTTCATAATCACGGCCAAAGTTTGGCGGCTTTACCGGGCCGCTGGCTTGAGCCGGCTGCTGGCTTGCTGCATCAGAATGCGATGATCTTCCCTCCGCTGTCTTGGAATTTGAGGCTTTCTCGCTTTCAGCATCTTTTGATGCAGTAGGAGATTTTTTCGCAATGGCAGACGCAGTATGATTTTTTGCGCCGGTGTCCGGTGGAAAGACCCGCTCAATTTCCCGGGCAGATTCTTCGCTTACCAAATAATCATAGCTGGTATTGATTCGGAAGAAATTTGGATTGTTCAATAATAATGATCGAAGAGGAACCTGGCGTGTTTTCCCGCTGCGCTTTTGCCTGGCAATTACAACAAAACCCTTGCTTGCCATGTATTGGAGAGCGCGGGGATCGTGTCGAACTACATCTATGAGCGGGACGAATTGGTCATCATTCATTTGAAATCCTTCATCAGTAGCATCTAGTGTGTAGCTTTTTTTGTCAATATATAAGGTTTTTTTCATCCGGTCGGAGTTCACCGCAGGAGATGGTTTGGTTGCCGGAAAGATTTTGGAGTATAGCCTCGCCAAGAGGGCTTATGCCTGTAAGAGTGCCGCGGATGGGTTGCGCCCGGCTTTCGATATCAGGGTGCCAGATCATGGGCTGTCCTAGATGTTCAAGGCGTTTAGTTATCTCTTGAACAATAGTTGGGCCATCTAAATTGATAACTAACTGTATTTGCCTAAGCAGGGCAGAAAGCAGCTCTTCTAGGGGGGGCGGTGCACACACATCCTGTAAACAGCTTGCAGGAATTCTGGTTGCTTCTGCAGGGGGCTTGGAAAATGCATTTATGCCTATACCGGCAATACAATAGCGTGTGCCTGCCGGGGAACGCCCTGTTTCGCAAATAATTCCTGCTGTTTTTTTGCCTTCAATGAGAATGTCATTTGGCCACTTAATATTGAGCCGAGGGACAGGCTTTGATTTTTTGAAGATTTCTTCGATTGTATAGGCGACCGCTAGGCCGAGGGTAAGAGATGCTACTGGTTGTGCTGGAATATCAGTTTCGGGAAGCAGAATGCTGACCAACAGGGAAGATGCAGGGGGGCTTTCCCATGTTCGGCCGGGTTTTCTTCCGCGTCCCTGGCTTTGTTCATGAGCCCAGAAGCTTGTTCCGGCCGCGGGATTGCTTTGAAGTGCTTCACGGGCAGCTTTCATGGTGGATTCTATGCGTGGAAAAAAGTGAATAGCCCCGGGAAAGGGGGTGGCCTGTTGCATATATATGAATATATACCGCTTGTGGTCTAACAGACAATATTTTTTACAATTGTTTTATTTTGCAAAATGGGGATTTTGGATATACAATGGATTTATGAGTTTTCAGGAAGGCGATAATTCAAAGCACCTCAAGCGTATTCAAATGCTCGAAAGTGAGTTGAATGCCATCCGCATACAGAAACAGGAGATTGAACAGCAGTTGGAACGCACCTCAATGCGCCGCCGCGAGCTGGAGAAACTCTTGTCGCTGCATGAAAAAACCGGTCTGCCTACTCACTTTTCCCTGAGGACTGAACTGCAGGAAATGCTTGAGCAACGCAGCCGGGAAAGTGACCAAAGCCATCTGTCTGTTATGATTTTGCATCTGGACAGTACCGTGGATATGCTGGAAAAAACCACAAAAGCCAGCATTTCAGAATGGGTGCTGTATCAATTGGGGAATCGCTTTTTGGAATCCTTGGCCCCGAGGGAAAAAGTATTTCATACCCGAGATAATGAGTTTGTATTTCTCTTGTTTGATCCGCAAAAAGATGAGCTGTATGCAAAAGTTAAATCAATATTTTGTGCTTTGCGAAAACCTTTTGTTTTTGCCAACCTAAAGGTTACGCTTGATGGAAAAGCAGGAATCGCCTTTTTCCCAGAACATGGCATTAGCCGCAGTCTGTTGATGCGCCATGCCGATATTGCTTTGGATGCAGCGGTTGAACAGGATCGTTGTATGCTCGTGTTTCATGAAGAGTTAATGAAGCAGGTGGTTGAAAAGGTTGATCTGCAAAATAGTATTATTCGTGCTATCGAAGCCCCTGCCATGGAAAACCTGAATAAGGAGTTTTCTCTCAATTATCAGCCAAAGATATTCCTAAGCGGCGATCCTGATCATCCCACAGTTGAGGGCATGGAAGCGGAAGTGTTGATTCGGTGGAATCATCCGGAAAAAGGCAATATTCCGCCCGATAAGTTTATCGGCTTGGCAGAAGAAACCGGCCTGATTATGCCCATTGGCAAATGGGTGCTCTATACCGCTTTGGTGCAGCAGAAAAGGTGGAAGGATGAAAACGGCATCGATTTGCCCCTGGCTGTAAATCTTTCTGCCCGGCAAATGCGAAATGATGATGTATTGGATATTATGCGGGGAATGGTGGATCGCGGCACACTGGATCCGGAAAAGCTGATTATTGAGATTACAGAAACCAGTATTTTTGAAGACCCTCAGCAAGCCCGTCATTTTATGGATGCCTTGAAGGAACTGGGTGTACGGATTTCTATTGATGATTTTGGCACCGGTTACTCATCATTTAGTTATTTAAGCCGGTTCCCATTGAACGAGATAAAAATTGACCGCTCTTTTGTCAGCCGCGTACTTACCAGCCAAGCCGATGAGGCTATAGTGTGTAGCATCGCCCATTTAGCCGAGCAAATGAACTGGAATGTGGTTGCCGAAGGAGTGGAACATCCTGAAGAAATTCAGCGATTGCGGACGATGGGCATTCCCTGTTATCAGGGATATGTGTTATGTCGCCCGCAACCGGCAGAAACCTTGCTGGATTATTGGAAAAAATATGCCCCCGGTACCGTTTTAGAGCTGGGCAAGTTGACGGTCTAGGTTTGCCATCTCAATTCCAGTTAGAGCAGCATCCCAGCCCTTATTTCCCGCCTTTGTGCCTGCACGTTCCAGAGCCTGCTCAATGGTATCGGTAGTAATTATCCCGTAAATAATCGGAACCCCGCTTGCCATGGCTGCCTGGGCAGTCCCTTTCGCCGATTCGGCTGCAACATATTCAAAGTGGGGAGTCCCGCCGCGTATTACCGCCCCCAGACAAAGCACTACATCGAATGCCCCGCGTTCGGCTGCTTTTTTGGCAACATATGGAATTTCAAAAGCCCCGGGCACCCGGATAATGGTTTGATCTTCCTCTTTTGCTCCATGCCGGCAAAGGCAGTCCATAGCCCCGTCGATCAATTGTTCGCTGATTAAACTGTTAAAACGGCCTGCCACTATGGCGCAGCGCAATCCCTGAGCCTCGAGTTTACCGTGCAGCTGTCGTGTTTGCTGAAAAGTCATAGTCTTTCTCCTTTATATATTCAGTGAGCTGTTGGATATTGATGAATGGAAGCCCGTGCTCCCGGCTGAGTTCTTCCAATTGTTCGCCTCGCGCCATGGTACCATCCGGGTTCAGGATTTCGCAGATTACCGCATTCGGCTGTAGACCAGCCATGTGGGCCAGCAACACCGAAGCCTCAGTATGGCCGCGGCGCATATTCAAGCCGCCCGGGTGGGCAATCAGCGGAAAAATGTGGCCCGGCCGGGCGAAGTCCTCTGGCACTGTTTTGGAATCGGCAAGGGCGCGGATGGTTGCCGCACGGTCAGGGCAGGAAATGCCGGTGGTAGTACCGTAGCGGTAATCAATGCTGATGGTGAAGTTGGTATGGTGCAGGGCATTGTTGTTTTCTGCCATCAGCGGCAGCTGCATTTCGCGCGCCCGTTCGGCCGTAATTGCCTGGCACACTAAGCCCCGCCCGACAGTAATCATAAAGTTGATTGTATCCGCTGTAACAAGTTCCGAGGCGCAGATAAAATCCCCCTCATCCTCGCGATTACTATCGTCTGCCAAAATGATGATTCCGCCATTTGCCAGCTGTGTAATTGCATCTTCTATTGAATGATTCATTTTATACTCCGTATCCCATGGAACGCAGGCGCTCCTCGTTTATTGTATTTTTGGGGCTTTCAGCACCGCCGCCAAGCGCGCTTCCACTTTGCAAAAACTTTTCTACATAGCGGGCTAGAATATCAGTCTCAATATTAACCCGGTCGCCAATCTTCCGATCGGCCAAGTTGGTGTGTTCAAAGGTATGGGGAATAATATTGATAAGTACGCAATCGCTTTCGATAGATGCCGTAGTCAAACTAATCCCATCTATAGTGATTGAACCCTCAGCCACGCAGTACCGCAAAAGATCGCCGCCTAGAGCAATCCGCACGAAAATGTTTTGGCTTTGTTTTTCTATAGAGCGGATCGTGCCTGTACCGTTCACGTGGCCCTGAACAAAGTGCCCCCCCATGCCCCGATTCACAGTCAGGCTGGTTTCAAGGTTTACCCGGCTTCCCGCCTGCAGACTGCCAAGATTTGTCTTTTTTAGACTCTCAGCCAGCGTATCAAAGAACACCCCATCGGCAGTGAAAGCCGCCGCAGTCTGGCAGGCTCCGTTTATCGCCACAGAATCGCCAAGTTTGACTTGCTCGCGAATACCGGGGCAGCGAACAAGAAGCCGGGCATACTCTTTCTCGCTCGTGATCGAGGCAACGATGCCGATTTCTTCTATCAGTCCTGTAAACATGTATCGCCCTCCTGTAATTCCGAAGCGCCTGGCAGCAGCCTGTCCAAAGCAGCCTGCGCCTTCGCCAAACGCCCGCTTATCATTGTGGTCTGGCCAAGAACCTCATGCTCAAGAGCGCACAGTCGCATGGCATCCGCCGGACTTTCCGGCTGCAGCAACTGGGTGCCGCTACGAATCCCGTCGCCTAAAAAAATTGGCGCAATATAGACAGTCAGCCGGTCAACAAGTTCGCTGGATATAAAACTACCAATGAGACCGGCTCCTCCCTCCACAAGTACCGACTGAATACCGCGCGAAGACAGATCCTGCAGCACAGCCTCTAGGTGCAAACCATTTTTTGTGGATGGAAGACCGCAGGTTTGAATCCCAGCTTGCTGCAATCTTTCCAGCGCCAGCTGATGCTGACTATCAGAAGCATAGTAGAGTAAAACAGGAGACTCACTGGCAGTCTCGACCAGCCGACCTTTTTCCCGAAACGCCTTCCTGCCAGCAAGCACAACCCGCAAGGGCTGTTTACCACAGGGCGGCGCCCCAAAATCCTGTGGCCGGGCAGTCAAAAGCGGATCATCCTGGCGCACAGTACCGCTTCCAACCAGCACAGCATCACACTCACAGCGAAGCTGATGAACCTGAGCGCGCGCCTCATCGCTGCTAATCCATTTAGACTCACCACCAGCCGCCGCAATACAACCATCTAGACTCTGGGCCCATTTCAGATGGACAAAAGGTCGGTTCTGGCTGCGCGAAAGCAAGTAGGCCTCGTTTTGACGCATAGCCTGGGCTGCGCCCGTTCCCACATGCACCTCGATTCCGGCCGCACGCAGTTTCTCAAAACCACGCCCGCGGACCCGCTCATCCGGATCTGGCAGCGCAATAACCGCGCGGCTAATGCCGTGCCGAATAAGCAAATCAGTACAGGGCGGATTATGCTTTTCCGGCGCATCGAAGGAACACGGCTCCAGCGTACAAAAAAGGGTAGCCCCCCGCACCGACAGACCCCGCCCAAGCGCATCCTCAATCGCCGCCTGCTCAGCATGAATCCCGCCGTATCGCAGGTGCGCCCCCTCGCCAATAATCCGCGCCTTGCCGGATTCGCCAGCCGCAGCCCCACTC
>CAYNNU010000066.1:0-10723 GCA_964398645.1 uncultured Spirochaeta sp. | reverse complement strand
GATGTATACCCTGTACCCAATTGCGGACCAAATGCAATGTCAATAAACAACTTTTTTTATCTTGAGCTAAATGGCGGTCCAAACTTGGCAATGCATCCAGAACGAATTGCCGACTACATTTTCACTATCTACAGCCATCAGGATTGCACAGTCGGAGGCGGTACCGGCTCTGCCTGCAGTGTTATCGATGGACAACATACAAGCGTTATTCCCTTACAAGACGGAGAATACCAGTTAGTATGGGATCCCGACATGGCACATACTGCTGTTATGACTGAAACCAATGCAGTTCAACACCAAATGATTACTCAACACAGCACACCATAAAATCAGACTGGCAAAGCAAGGTTTTTCATGTATACTGATACTAGTAAAAAAGTCGGAGGTAATATGAAACGTGCTTTGCTGATCTTGTGCTTGCTTGCTTCTGTTGGTATCACTATTTTATTCGGTCGCCTGGCCGATTTTCAAATCCCAGATAAAGTACCCTTTGCCACTGCTGAGCAGGTAATTGAAATTCATTCAGTAATGAGTGACGCCCAATTGGAATCATATTCCAAACTACGGTTTTGGGACATGATCTTTCCCCTAGCCTATGGCGGAACGTTGCTCTTGGCGATAAGTCTCTTAGCAGGCCGTTTACAATTTTCTTCGGGCATTCACCGGCTACTCTTAGCCCCAGCCGTCATTACAATAATTTCTGATTATCTGGAAAACAGTCTGCTTATCAGCATACTCGCTTCATGGCCGGAAACCGCTTGGCCGGTATCGGTTGTGGGTTACTTTGGCGGCATTAAAACGATTGCAATCAGTCTATCCATGCTCATTGTTCTACTTTTGCTTTTACGGCAGCTTCAGCTTTTTATCCGCACACGCTGTGTTCGCTGCGCCCCATAGCCTGGATCACACCCAGCTATTTTCGCGCCCGACGGTATTCCTCAGCGAGAACGCCGTCTTGCAAACGGATAACATGATCAGCAATATCTACAATTGACATATCGTGGGTGGAAAAAATAAAGGTTGTACCCTGTTGTCGGTTAATCTGTTTCATCAGTTCAATAATCATGGCGCCAGTTTTTGAATCAAGATTGGCAGTAGGCTCATCAGCTAATATGATATCAGGTTTACTCACCAAGGCCCGAGCTATAGCAACCCGCTGACGTTGACCACCGCTCAATTCATTTGGACGGTGTGTTCTCCATTTTGAAAGCCCCACCTCATCAATTAAATGATCTATCCACTCTCGTTGTTGCAGGCGTTCTGATTTACTCCGTTTTGCTCCCAATAGGAGCGGAAACTCAATGTTTTCATATACATTAAGAACTGGAATAAGGTTGAAGCTTTGAAAAATAAAACCAATAAGACGATGCCGTAGTCTGGTTATTTCCTTATCTGAAAGCAGACGAGTATCCTGCTGATCGATAATGACCTTTCCTTCGCTCGGCACATCAATGCAGCCCAATAAATTCAGAATAGTAGATTTTCCAGATCCTGAAGGGCCGGCAATTGAAATAAAATCTCCCTCTTGTATTTCAAATGATACACCCTGAACTGCATGAACCTGGGTTCTGCCAAGAGGATATTTTTTATGTACGTCCTGAAGTTCTACAATTGCCATACTTACTCCGATAACTGCTCGTCAAATGGAAAATGCTTAAAATCCCCATCAATTAAACGTTCGTATTCTGAAATTGCATCAATTTGATCTATCATCTTTGGTTCCAACTCAATACTGATTGCAGAAAAATTATCCTGTAAATGTGCAAGCCCGCTTGCCTTTGGTACAGCCACCAAGCCCTTAGAAAAAAGCCAGGCCAAAACCAATTGAGGAATGCTGCACTTCAATTGCCGTGCAATCTTTTGTAAACGCTCATCTTCAAGAACCCGCCCACGTGCCAAGGGAGAATACGCGGTAAGAACCATTTTTTGTTCCTGGCATGTCTCTTGCAGACCCCACTGTTTCAAATAGGGATGAAACTCTACCTGATTAGTTACTAGGGGGGCTGGGCTTGCTGCCGCAGCCTGAACAGCGATCTTACTATTAAAATTACTGATACCCAGACTTCTAACCCAGCCTTTTTGCTGCAGCTCGTGCATTGCCGAAAGAGTCTCACCAAAAGGCGTGCGCCGGTCGGGCCAGTGAATAAGCAGCAGATTCACATAGTCTGTTTGCAGCTCATCAAGCATCCGCTGCCCGAAATCCAGAACTTTTGCCGGTTTTTGTGCCTTTCCCATCGGCAATTTAGTGGTTATGTACAATTCGCTGCGAGCAATACCACTGCGGGCAATGCCGGCTGCAACTTCGCGATGGTTATTATACAAGAAGGCGGTATCAATATGGCGATACCCTATCTCTATAGCTGAATGAACAGCCGAAATACAATCATCCCCTTCAAGTTGCCAAGTACCTAATCCCAATTGCGGAATACGTGTCTTATCAGCCAATTCAATTTGTTTCATATATGCATCCTATTCACCAGCGCCTGACCCGTCAACAACAGCTAGAATACGCGGCTTCTTTCAATTCATGATCACGAAAACCCAAAAGATATAACACTCCATCAAGCCCAATACTGGATATTGAATGATCGGCACTTTCTTTCACCAAAGGCTTAGCATGAAATGCGATCCCCAATCCCGCTGCATTTATCATGGGCAAATCATTGGCCCCGTCTCCTATTGCGATAACCTGTTCAAGTTGAATATGCTCTTTTTCCGCAATCATTTGCAGATATTCTGCTTTGCGCTCACCATCAACAATCGGACCTATGCAATTCCCGCTGAGTTTCCCATTGACGATTTCCAACTCATTGGCATACACATAATGAAAACCCATTTTCTTTTGCAAATACTCACCAAAATAGGTAAAACCACCGGAAAGAATTGCTGTTTTATAGCCTAACTTGTGCAAAGTTGAAACAAGCCGTTGGGCACCTTCGGTAATTGGAAGCGATTCAGCAATTTCCTGCATTACAGATTCATCCAAACCCCGAAGCAGCGCAAGCCGTCTCCGAAAGCTTTCACTAAAATCAATTTCACCTCTCATTGCTGATTCAGTGATTGCTGCAACCTGTTCACCCACCCCAGCCTTCTTTGCTAACTCTACAATGACCTCTGCTTGAATAAGCGTAGAATCCATATCAAAACACACAAGGCGCCGATTTTTTCGATATATTGTATCTGCTTGAAAAGCGATATCCATGCTGTGTTGCTGAGAAGCTTCCATAAATGCAGCTTTCATTTGATCAGCATTCTTTGGCGCCCCTCGAACCGAAATCTCCACCGAAGCATTTCCCTTTCGTTGTTCATCCAGCAGTGGGACTCTTTCTGATAGGCGAGAAATTCCATCAATATTCATACCCTGTTCAAACAAGATGGCAGTTACAGCTGCAAGTTGACGCGCCGTTAATTCACGCCCAAGCAGACTGATTGTGTAGCGGTCTTTTCCCTGCAGCTGTGCCCAGGAAGAGTAGTTTTCGGGACTAACGGGTCGAAATTTCACAGAGATTGATAATTCATACCCGGCGTATAGTACTTCTTTCAATATTTCGGATGATGTCCTGCTTTGGGGAATCTCAATCAAAAACCCCATCGATAAACAATCATGAATAACTGACTGTCCAATATCCAAAACAACAACATCATACATTGCGAAAATGTTGGAAAACCTGCTGGTTATTCCCGGCTTGTCATCTCCCGACAAGGTAATCAGAAAAATTTCTTTCTGCATCACTACTCCTGCTGTTCTTTTTTATTCCGCTGGAAAACGCCCTGAACTGATTGCTTTTTGGGCTGGACAAGCCTCTGGTTTATAAAAGTGAAAACACATAGGCTTACAATCTCGACAGCTAGAAATATCAGTACTTCTGTTTTGAAATCCTTTTCTGGCCCAAGCGGCATCAGCCAAGAAAGCCCTGCCAGCAGCTATAAGATCAACTGGCTCATCTCGAGAAAGAGCTTTTTCTGCCTGTTCAAGGTTTTTTATACCACCAACACCGATAATTGGAACCCTGCGATCAATATCCCGCCGAATGGAAAAACCTAAAGCAGCAATAGCAGACAAGCCATCTTCGGTAGGTTCAGGATTTGGCGGCTTACCACCAGCTGTAGAAACGTGCAGCATTTGAACACCGGCATCAATCAAGCGGAAAGCAGCTTCTTTTCCATCCTCATACGGAACATCCTTGTCAGCTACCCCAAGCCGGCAGGAAAGAATCGGTGCGTTTGCAGATTCTGGGCATATCTGCTCAATGCGTTGACGCACTGCCTTAACTGTTTCTACAAGAAAACGGCAGCGGTTTTCCAAAGTACCACCCCAACGATCGCTTCGCTTATTCATAACTGGAGAGAGAAACTGGCTACCTAAATAGCCATGCGCTCCATGAATCTCAATTACATCAAAGCCGGCTTTCACAGCGCGCTGGGCAGCATCAGCGAATGCCTCAATAATAGCAAAAATATCTTCTTCACCTAATTCTTTTGCGCCTTCGGGACTCTGCTCATGTAATGAAACTACACGTGGCGGCTTTCCACAATTCTTCTCAAGATTTGTTTTCGCCCCAGCATGATGAATTTGGATGCCAGCTAGTCCACCATCTTTTTGAATTATTTGAGCTAATTTCGCCAAACCTGAAATATAGGTATCATCATAAATACCCAACTGGCTTGCGGCCAGACGTCCATCAGGAACAACACAACATGCTTCAACAATAATCAGACCAGGCCCAGCAATTCTTTGATAATGCTGTACATGCGCATCCTTCACGAATCCTTCGCAATCGGACTGCCAAATAACCATAGGAGGAACAACAAGTCTATTCTTCAATACTTCTTTACCCAATGCATAGGGACTTTGCAAAAGTGGATATAACATAAGTGACTATACCATAATGATGAGTTTTTAACAGTACCAACAGGTTTTGACAGTTTCCCCGGCACTCCGTATAGTAAGACATGCTTGAGTTTTTACAAAATCGTCGAAGTATCCGACAATATACTGATCAGGAAATACCAAAAGATATCGTACAAGAATTATATGAAGCTGCCATTCGTTGCCCTTCATCACGCTCTCGGAAGCCCTGGGACTTTGTTTTCATAACAGATCGCGAAAGCCTACAAAGACTTTCTAGCGCAAAAAAGCATGGCTCAGCTTTTTTAGCCAAAGCACCAATGGGAATCTGTATCTGTGCTCGACCTGAAGTTTCGGATGTCTGGATAGAGGACTGTAGCCTGGCAGCATGGACCCTACAAATAACGGCTGAACGTTTTGGCCTAGGAAGCTGCTGGATACAAATACGAGAAAGAATAGACAATCAGGGAAACTCAGCTGAAGATATTGTGAAAGGCATCCTCAATATTCCAGAACCCATGCGTGTTTCAGCAATACTTGCTATTGGCTTCCCTGCTGAAAAAAAAGCCCCCCATGATGCAACAAGCCTTTGCTGGAATAATGTGCATATTCAGCAATATGGAAACACCCTTGAAATCTCATAATTCCGATACCGCAACACAAGCATATCCATATAAGGAATTCCTGCCAATCAGCCGCGAAGATATGAAAGCGCGCAATTGGGATCAAGTAGATTTCGTAATAATAAGTGGGGATGCCTATGTAGATCATCCTTCCTTTGGAGCAGCCCTGATTGGCCGACTACTTGAATCAGAAGGATACAGAGTAGGAATAATTGCTCAGCCTGACTGGAATAAGAGCGAAGATTTTACTGTCTTTGGCAGACCCCGCCTGGCTTTTTTGATAAGTAGTGGAAATATGGACAGCATGGTAATGCACTATACAGCCGCAGGGAAACCCAGAAGCGATGACGTTTATAGCCCCGATGGGAAAAGCGGCAAAAGACCAAAGCGGGCAGTTATTGTCTATTCAGCCGCAGTACGTACAGTATACAAAAAAATGACCATCGTAATTGGCGGAATTGAAGCAAGCCTGCGGCGTCTTGGCCATTACGATTACTGGTCTGATTCAGTACGACGATCAATCCTACTAGATGCAAAGGCAGACCTTGCAATATATGGCATGGCAGAAAAGCCATTACTTAACGTTGCTCAGCGACTGGCAGCCGCAAGTGAAGCAGGTCAAAATCCAGCCAACGCCGATTTGCGGGGCATACCTGGCACAGTATACAAGCTAAACGGCAACCAACATTTTGATATACCGAAGGAAAGTATCCTATTACCAGAGTTCAAGAAAATCCAACAGGAAAAAAAATCCTTTGCCGAAAGCTTCGCAATTCAACACCGTAATGCTGACCCATTTTCCGCAAAACCTTTGGCAGAAAAATACCCAAGCGGTGAAATAGTCATACAAATGCCGCCTGAAATGCCCTACTCCAGTGATTTTTTGGATAAAATCTATGAATTACCATATACCCGCATGGCTCATCCTTCATACGAAGGGGGGATAGCCGCCCTAAAAGAAGTTCAGTTCAGCATGGTATCATCTAGAGGGTGCTTTGGCGGTTGTTCCTTCTGCGCACTTACCTTTCATCAGGGCAAAAATATCCAGGTTCGAAGCCATGAATCTCTTATCCGTGAAGCCAAATTACTTTCACAACTACCAGGTTTCAAAGGCTACATACATGATGTAGGCGGCCCGACAGCAAACTTTCGTATTGCAGCATGTAACAAAATGAAACATTCAGGTAGCTGCCCGGATAAACTATGCCTCAAACCCTGCAAACAATTAAAAGCAGATCACTCCGATTTTCTTCAGCTGCTACGCAAACTACGAAAAATTCCCGGTATAAAAAAGGTATTTATTCGTTCGGGTATTCGTTACGACTATCTATTAGAAGACCCTGACTCAACTTTTTTTTCCGAGCTGGTGGAACACCATATTTCAGGACAGCTAAAAGTTGCCCCAGAACATGTATCAGATGCAGTTTTACGCCTAATGGGCAAACCAGGCGTTCAGGTTTATCAAAAATTCCAAGAGCAGTTCGCAAAACTCAACAAAAAGCACAACAAAAAACAATTCTTAGTTCCCTATTTCATCTCCGGACATCCAGGAAGCAGCTTGAAAGAAGCAATCCAACTAGCAGAATTTCTTCGAGATAACCGCTTATCCCCTCAACAGGTACAAGATTTCTATCCCACCCCCGGGACTCTTTCAAGCTGTATGTACCACACCGGTCTAAACCCGTTAAACATGCAAATGGTTATAGTACCCAAAGGAAAAGAAAAAACCATGCAAAGGGCCCTTTTGCAGTACCGTCAAGAGCGTAACCACGAAATGGTTCGAAAAGCTTTGATGCAAGCAGGTAGACATGAGCTGATTGGCAACGGACCAAACTGTTTGGTTCCAGCAGGCGGTAATAAAAGGAAAAAAATCAGGTAAAAAACGAATACCTATTCGGTCTTGAAGACAACTATTTTTTCATTAAGGGTTTCAATATTTGCTCCGGTTGCCTCGCCCAACTCATTCAGCCGAGTCATGGCTCCGAGAATTTCTGAGCTTCCTGACTCAATCTCTCGAATACCCAACAGAACCTGTTTGGATAGAGACTGAACGTCATTCATACTTTTTGAAATACTGCCACTATCCTGCTGAATTGATCTAACCTCATCGATCATTTCGTTTGAAACTTGCTTAATTGCATTCGTGCCGGTTAAGATTTCTGTAGTACCAGTAGACATTTCACCCATTGCCCGGGAAATCTCCTGGAAAGCAGCCGATGTATTTGATACTTCAGTTGCAATCGAACGGAAGTTTTCAAGATTTTCCACGCTTGTCTTGTCTGCTTCTTGAATGCGATCGGTAATAGAGGTAAGCGAAGACTCGATAATACGAGCATTTTCTGAGGTCGATTCAGCAAGCTTCCGGATTTCTTCGGCAACAACAGCAAAGCCCTTGCCAGCTTCGCCTGCATGAGCGCTTTCAATTGCAGCATTCATCGACAATAAATTGGTTTGCCCAGCTATATTATTGATTATATCAATAATATCCATAAGGTTTTGAATATCGGTAGTTATTTCCCGAATAATCGAGAAGGTACTTTCAACTTTTTCGTTACCAATCTCAGCAGCTTCAACAAGAGATTGCACACCCCGCGTGCGATCATCAGCCAATTTCGAAATGCTGGTAATTGCAGCTGTCATTTCCTCTATGGCACTGGATGATTCAACAATATTTGTTGACTGCCGCTCCATACCTTCTGCCTGATTTGCAAGCTTGCGGTCAATTTCATTAACCGATGAACGAACCTCTTCGATAACCTTATCAAGATTTGCAAATTGTTTTTCAATGCTTTGAATGTTGCCGCTTATCTGCGTAATTGCAGCTGATGATTCTGCCGTGCTAGAACCAAGATCCTGCCGCAATTGCATTGTAACGCTGGCAGTATCTTTTATATCCCTAATTATGTTCTGTAGATGTTCAACAACAGAAGTAATATGCTTTGCCAGCATACCGGTTTCATCATGAACAGCAATATCAACTTTGGCCATAAGGTCATGCTGACTTACCTGACTCATTGCGTCTTCAATAATCCGTAGGCGATGAACCAAGCGAGAGGTAAATGCAAGAATTAACACAACAACCATTAACATTCCAACCAGCGTCAATACTATTGCAATCTGCATTAAGCGCTTAGATTGAACTCCAACCTCTTCTTCTAAAAATTCCGGCAAGGATGAAAGGAGATTCTGTAAGGGTTCACTTGCCGAATACACCTTGTTCGCCAGAAAAAAGTATTGATTCACATCCGGTTCATATTGATTAAACTCACTGTCACTATTCGCCCCAAAATAGGTTTTGATTTGCGTAATATTATATGCACCCATCTGCTGGAAAAATTCTTGATATTGACTTTCTCCGAAATACTCCCACATAGATGATATTGCCGGTTCAAGATACGCCCAGTATGCCTCCAAGTCTGTTAGCTGATATTGCACCTCTTCATGTCGCAAAAGCTCTTCATTCTGAACCAATTGCTCAATACGTTCAGCCAATAAATCCCAAGACGGCTTCCACTTTTCAGCTGAATATGCCATAAGATCCGGCTCTAACTGAAAGCGATCAGTATGATAATTAAACTCATGCCAAGCAGCCAATGTCACAGTTGCATCCCGGCTTCCTTGTTCTAGCCGTTGAATTCTATTAAATGCATTCAACGTCAATAGAAGAACAAGACCGAAAACAAGTAAAATAAACAGCGAAATCAATAACAATTTTGTTCGTATTTTCATGCTTTAAATATAATACTCTGTTTTCTGTTGATTGAAAACCTGTAACAGAAAATACTCAATAATCAGCGGTTTTTCTTTTTATCATCTATCCAAATAGCATCAGTATGCTTATAGCGCTCACGATAGTAATC
This sequence comes from uncultured Spirochaeta sp., assembly GCA_964398645.1. Taxonomy (GTDB): domain Bacteria; phylum Spirochaetota; class Spirochaetia; order DSM-27196; family DSM-8902; genus Spirochaeta_B. The sequence goes on along the minus strand of CAYNNU010000066.1, from coordinate 1,391 downwards.
CGCTGTAATAGAATCTGCCGAGATTTCTGCCCACCCGATAAAATTACCTGTTCCACGAATATATGCATCAAAAGTAGCCTCGTTCATTTCGACCATATGAGCATCCTCGTATTCTGGACTCCCCTCAATTATTGTAATGCTTTGAACATTTCCCTCTTCATCACGCGAAACATCAACAACTGTAATTATATGCCCAGTATACACATCAGGATTTTTTGTATCGTATACTCCTATTGTTCCAGGCTCAATATTGGGAGAATTAAACACATCGTCAAAATGTCCTGTCAGCGCTCTATAGAAGCAACTATTCACACCATCAATTGCAAAATCTTCCGCCATCAAACCCCAATACCCTGTCATGGGTATAGAACCATCAATCAAAAACTCACTTAAACCGGCTGGATTGGAAAAGCACGATTTCAAAATTTTTTCATATATCCATGCAGCAGTCGTAGAACAAACCAATCCTGCAGGGATATCCTCCTCTGTGAGGCTTTGAATAAATTCAATATACAAACGGCGGTAAGCATCGCTTCTATTTCTCGGAGCTAAGCCAAGTTGCTCAATATTATTTACCGGATCATTGTCACCATAGATATACCAATTACTTCCATATTTTATTGGATCTAAGGATACAAACCGTCCTTCAGCTGCAAGATAATTTCGAAAAGCAAAACTGGAAAACCCCGTGTTTTGATCATATATTTTTCCTGAATAGCCCCACAATTTTGGATAGGCCTCTCCTTTTACCTGACCAAAGGGATCGTACTCATACTCAATAACTGTTTTTTCGATTGTATCGATTTCCCTTCGAAGCGATCCCAAACGATCCCACGTATATTTTTTGGTTTTCCCATTCAAACTCTGCCCGGAAGCGGATAATAACACCCTGCCATTACCCCAACTGAAAAACTGCTTCTCCAGCTGTTCGCTTCTGATCCTGCTTGAAAAAGCTATTTCAGGATCAGGGCGATAACGACCATCCATGCTAGATTCAGCAGCTTGCACAACTGTAGCTTCCGGAATTACCGCAGCCAACTTTGAGCCCAGCCCATAATATTGATACTCAATACCTTGTACTTCACCATTTTCATTTTGCACCTGAGCAGTCAACTTGCGCCCAAATGCATCGTAGGTATAGTCTCCCTTGCTTAACCGTTCTTGGCCACCTGGCTGGCGAATTCTACGTTCAAATCCCAGTAATGAATTTTCTGCTGACCAAAAATAGTCAATCTGATAATCACCATTTTCAGCATGCGAAAGATTTCCATTTTCATCATAGCTATACCGCATATCCGCCGATGCAACTAATTGACTAAAAGGATTATACTCATATACCTGTTGCCCCTTTGGGGTTTCACAGGCTATTCGATTGCCACCATCATCATATG
>CAYNNU010000065.1:0-10851 GCA_964398645.1 uncultured Spirochaeta sp. | reverse complement strand
CTGCAGTTCTTGGGCAGGAGCATGCTGTTTTTAAAACACCCGGAAATTTTAATTCAATAATCGGTTTGCCCATCGCTGCTTTTGGACTGAAAGACTCGCACGAATATGCTGTTTTTGAGTTGGCCATGAGCGAAGTGGGGGAGATGGCAATGCTTGCCGAGCTTGTTTTTCCTGACATTGCGGTGGTTACAAACATAGGGACTGCCCATATCGGGAATATCGGCTCGCAGCAAAAGATTGCTGAGGAGAAAAAAGCACTTTTTTCCTGTTTTTCCGGGGCGCAGAAAGCATTTTTGCGTGAGGATGATCCTTTTTATCGGTTTTTATCCGAAGGAGTGAATGGTACAGTCTTGGCTTTTGGGACCCATTATACTCCCGGCTTTACCGGAGCCGAGGATATGGGAATTGACGGCAGTCTTATTCATTGGAATGGGATGGACATCAATTTCTGTCTTCCTGGCGCGCATAATTTGCAGAATGCCTTGGCTGCCGTGAGTGTGGCAGTGGAAATTGGGCTTTCACCTGCTTCGATTCAGGCGGGCTTGGAGGCGGTTGAATTGCCCTTCGGGCGTGGCCAGATAATTCGGGGTGGAATTACGATTATTCAGGATTGTTACAATGCAAATCCGGAGAGTATGGAAGCTGCACTGGATTTTTTTGCTTCGGTAAACTGGCCGGGCCGAAAGATTGCAGTTTTGGGTGATATGCTGGAGCTTGGCGATGATGCTGATCATCAACATGAAAGAATTGCACAGATTGCAGCCTCAGCTGGCTGCGATGTCGTGTTTTTTGTTGGTAAAACTTTTGAGCGTATTGCAGGAAAATATGGATCGGTATTTTCTTCGGCCGCCGATGCGCATGATTCCATTATTGCGTCCTTGCAGCAGGGGGATGTAGTTTTGCTGAAAGCCAGCCGCGGACTTGCGCTAGAAACCATTGGAGATGCTGTTCGTGAAGTGCCGGAATTTGGGGGTGTTGCGTGCTGAAGTTTTTGTTGTTTCCGCTTACAGATGTGTTCACTCCCTTTAATATATTTCAATACATTACGTTTCGCTCTGCCTACGCGGCAGTAACCTCTCTGTTGGTGTGTTTTTTGTTTGGCCCCAAAATTATTGAAATGCTACGTCGTTTCAAGTTTGGCGAAAAAATCCGCTCCGATGGCCCGGAATCCCATCAGATAAAATCGGGAACCCCAACCATGGGCGGTGTGCTGATGATTTTTTCGATGGTAATAGCTGTGCTTCTGTGGATGGATGTACACAGTTTTTTTACCTGGATAGGTCTTCTTGCCATACTGAGCTTTGGCTTACTGGGATTTGTTGATGACTACTGGAAGATAAAGAAAAAAGGATCAGGCGGGCTTTCGGCTCGGGTAAAACTGCTGTTTCAGATTATTGCTGCTACCGCTATTTCTACTCTGCTGTATTGGCAGGCTGGGGATCAAACGACCCTGCTGTATATTCCTTTGATGAAGGGTCCTGTCGCTGATATGGGGATATGGTTTATTCCCTTTGGTGTGATTTGGCTGGTTGGTTTTTCCAATGCGGTAAATCTTACCGACGGCTTGGACGGTCTGGCAACTGGCTTGGTGATTTTAGTGGCGCTTACTTTTGCCTTGCTTGCCTATGTCAGCGGGCGGGTGGATTTTTCTCAATATTTGCAGATTCCTTATGTGTCCGGTGCGGGCGAACTTACCGTGCTTGCTATGGGGGTTGTTGGGGCTTGTGTCGGTTTCTTATGGTTCAATGGGCATCCTGCTGAAGTGATGATGGGTGATACCGGCAGCCTTGCTCTTGGTGGAGTAATATCGGTGGTGTCTTTGATGATTAAGCATGAGGTTTTGCTCATCATCATTGGTGGCGTTTTTGTGTTGGAAACCTTATCGGTGATTATTCAGGTAATCGGATACAAGATGACTGGCAAGCGGGTGTTCAAAATGGCGCCTTTACATCATCACTTTGAGTTAGAAGGATGGGCGGAGAGTAAAGTAGTACTCCGTTTGTGGATTCTTGGCGGTTTGTTTGCAATTTTGAGTTTTACAACTCTGAAAATTCGATAGGGCGGGCTATGAGTAGCGTATTTGCGATTGAAACAGTACAAAAACGGCCGATGGACCGAAATCTCCTGTTGGCAACTGTATTGCTGGTAGGAATAGGTCTTGCTTTACTGTTTTCAGTTTCATATTCCCGTGCCGATACGCTTTTTGATAATCCGTTTTATTTTGTTCAGCGGCAAGGATTGCTGATGATAGTCGGCCTGGTGGGTGCAATCATTTTGGCTGGTATGAATATACGGCTTATTGAACGCTTTATTCCGGTGGTGCTCGTAATCAATATGGTATTACTCTTGTTGACTTTTGTGCCACAGTTCGGAGCGACCTATCTGGGCGCCCGGAGGTGGATAGTTTTGTTCGGCTTTTCCTTTCAGCCTTCCGAATTGTTAAAACTCACTTTGGTCTTGTATTTGGGCTTTTTGCTGGGGCGGAAAAAGGATCAGTTTGATGATGTGGTGAACTCTTTGCTGCCTCCGCTGTTGATGACGGTGCTCTTGATAAGCTTGGTATACTTACAAAACGACCTGTCAACGGCTGTTTTGCTTTTGGCGAATGCCGGAATACTGTTTTTTATTGCCGGGGTGCGGATTCGCTATTTTATCAGTTTGGCAGTAATGGCGGTTCCGATTCTTACGTTGTTGATTCTTTCGCGCGAGCATCGGGTGAATCGTATTCTCAGTTTTCTTGAGCCGGGCGTTGATCCAATGGGAGCGGGCTATCAGGTGCTTATGTCCAAGGCAGCTTTGCAAAATGGCGGGATGCTTGGGCAGGGAATAGGCATGGGTCGCTATAAATTTGGTATGCTGCCGGAAGCGCATAGTGACTTTTTGTTTGCGATTGTAGGAGAAGAGCTTGGGTTCGTTGGGGTGTTGCTGGTAATGGGCCTCTTTTTGTATCTCGCGTACCGGGGGTATCAAATTGCTGTTTCTGCCGACTCGGCATTTATCCGCTTTTCTGCTTTTGGGATCACCTGTGCAATTGTCGTGCAGGCCTTGCTGAATATGGCCGTAGTTTCGGGGGCGGTTCCGGCAACAGGAATAACACTGCCGTTCTTTTCTTCCGGCGGGACATCGGCTTTGGTTACCCTTTTGATGTGTGGAATGTTGCTGAATTTTTCCCGCTATAGCGGTGCTGCTGGGGGAATTTCGGTAGGTACTTCGGCCGGCAGAAGTGGGGAGGTGTATTTTGGCTGATAGAATGCAGTATCCCCAGTATCATTATTCAAATGATTATCATCAGATTTCCGGCTATCAAAATGAGCGTGAATTTACGGCTGCTTCCGTGCAGCCGCGGGGGAAGAATAGCGGAGTGCTGCGTAGAATAATTTTTTTGATGTTTTTTGTGGTTTCGGCTTTGATTACTGCAGAGATGATTTTTCGCTTTGCAATCGCTCCCCGTATGGCTATTTCAAAGATTGTTTTGGAGGGAGATTTTCTTTTAAGCGAAGAAGAAATCCTGGATCTCTGTGGGATTACGCCGGGCGATTTATACTTTTCGGTGGAAACAGAGGGAATCCGGCAGGCCTTGTTGCAGCTCCCGGATACACGAGAGGTTGAGGTAGAGAAACAGTTCCCTGGGGTGCTCACAATTTCTTTGATGCGGCGGGTGCCGCTGGCTTTTGCTTCTATGCAAGGCGGCGGGGCGCCGGTTGTTGCTGACGCTGAGGGTGTTGTTTTTGCCCGTGGAATCCCAGAGGATTATGAGAGTCTGCCGGTCATTTCCGGCTTTGAAATATCACAGGTGGCCTTGGGCTCGAAACTTCCCCGAGCTATGCAGGCAGTGCTTCATGATCTGGAGGAGTTACGGATGCAGCATCCAGTGTTGTTCCGATTGATATCTGAAATTGAATGTGTTCCAGTGCATGAACACCGCTATGAGTTAATAGTATATTTTGTTCATGTGCCGGTTCCGGTAAAAATTGGCAGTACGCTGCAGGCCGAAAAATTATCCGGCATAATTCGCGTGCTGGAAGTCTTGCAGCGCCAGGAAGCAGTGGATGGGATTATGGAAATTGATTTTCGCGGCGACGATGTGGTATACACCAGAAGGGAGGACTAACAATGGCGTATGACGATATCATCGTTGGTCTCGACATTGGGACTGCTTCGGTAATAGCTCTAATTGCAGAAATAAACGAACAAGGGCAGCCGGAAATAATTGGCGTAGGTAAGGCTCCTTCTTTTGGTTTGCGCAAAGGCGTTGTTATCAATATTGAGTCAACCTTGCAGTCGGTTGGTTTGGCCATTGAGCGTGCCGAGCAGATGGCTGGCCGTGAAGTGCGGTCGGTGTATACAGGTATTGCCGGTGGGCATATCGAGGGTATCAATAGTCGTGGGGTTCAGCCGATTACTTCCCGTGAGCGCGAAATCACTCAAGCGGATATGGATCGGGTCATTGAGACAGCAAAGGCCGTTGCTATTCCCATGGACCGGGAGCTTTTACACGTTATTCCACAGGAATTTATTGTTGACGATCAAGGCGGCATTAAGAAGCCTATTGATATGATTGGGGTTCGGCTGGAGGCTGAGGTGCATATCATTACCGGCTCGGTTACCAGCGCCCAGAATTTGGTGAAGTGTATAAATAGAGCGGGTTTTAAGGTTGAGCAAATTGTGCTTGAATCTTTGGCTGCTGGGCAGGCAGTCTTGACGCAGGATGAGAAGGAATTGGGAGTTCTGCTTATCGATATGGGAAGTGGGACTACAGATTCGATTCTCTATCTTGATGGGGCACCGTATTTTACCTCAGTTCTCTCGATTGGTGGTGCGCAGGTGACTGGTGATATCAGCTATATGCTGAAAACTCCGGCTGAAGCGGCAGAGAAAATCAAAATTGAGTCTGGTGTATGTCATGAGATGCACATAAATGAAGATGAGCCGGTTATTATTCCGGCGGTAGGCGGTCGTCCGCCGGTGCGCATTTCTCAAGCGGATATTTGCTCGATCGTTCAACCGCGGATGGCGGAAATTTTCTCCATGGTGCGGGATCGGGTAATTGTGAAAGGATACAAAGAGCGGTTTGCTGGTGGTGTTGTGCTTACCGGCGGCGGGGCTTTGATGCCCGGAGCGGTTGAGTTGGCGCAGGAGGTTTTTCAAACTCCGGCGCGGGTCGGTCAGCCAGCTCATTACGGCAATGTAACGGATGTGTATTGCAGTCCTGAGTACGCCTCGGTTGTTGGGCTTACTTTGTACGGATACCAGCGGGTATTAAGTGGCGAGGGGACGCGTTCGACTAGAGAGCCGGGTACGTCCATCATGCAAAGAATAGGAAATTGGATACGTAATTTTTTTGAATAGCGGTCATACATTCACGGGAGGGGAGTATGAGATTAGATGTAATTGATGAAGGTCATGGATTATCTGCTGAAAGTCCAACTATTATCAAGGTTATTGGTGTAGGTGGTGGCGGAAGCAATGCGGTTAATCGGATGATTGAAGCCGGATTGCGCAATGTGCATTTTGTTGCGGTAAACACTGACACCCAGGCTTTGCACCGTTGCCGGGCAGAGTATAAGCTTCCTTTAGGGCGTGAGCTCACCGGCGGACTTGGGGCCGGCGGAAAGCCCGAGGTTGGAGAAAATGCAGCCCGTGAAGATCAGGATGCTATTGCAGATGCAATCCGTGGCGCTGATATGTTGTTTATCACTGCCGGCATGGGCGGCGGAACGGGAACCGGTGCTGCGCCGGTAATTGCCGAAGTTGCCCGGGAGCTGGGCATCCTTTCGGTTGCGGTTGTGACCAAGCCTTTTGATTTTGAGGGTCGGCGTAAGCTACGCCTTGCCGACGAAGGAATAGAAAAACTACGCAAGCATGTTGATACCCTTATTGTTATTCCCAATCAGCATTTGTTACGGGTAATCGATCGAAAAACTCCCTATGAAGAAGCTTTGTTGATGGCCGATGACGTACTTCGTCAGGGTGTTCAGGGTATTTCAGATCTGATTACCATTTCCGGCGACATCAATATTGATTTTGCGGATGTCCGAACTGTAATGAGCGGTCAAGGTGATGCACTTATGGGTATCGGAACCGGCGAGGGAGATAACCGGGCTGTCGATGCTGCGACAAATGCAATCAATAATCCGCTCTTGGAAGATGCGCATATTGAGGGCGCGCGCGGAATTCTGGTGAACGTAAGTGGTGGCCATGACTTCGGCTTGATGGAGCTTGAAGAAATTGTAAACATTGTTTCGCATACTGCGGATAAAGATGTTCTGGTTATTTCCGGTACGGTCATCGATGAAAATCTGGACGGCATGATCAAGGTAACAGTTGTTGCAACCGGCTTTGATAAAGAACAGAGCATGCCGACTGAACGTCAGCCGACAGAAATTCCTGTGGTTGAAGAGGGTGCGAAAGAAGAGATCATGACCCTTGATAGCTGGAACCGCTTGTTTACTAGTCGAAAAAGCGGCCGTACTCATCATGAAGATGATGATGGACAGCTGGAATTGCCTACTGCCATGCGTTGGCGAAAAACAGCAGGTGGCTTGGGGCTGTAAATGACGAATAGTCAGCTGGTCGAGCGCTTTCGTGATTATCTGCTGGTGGAACTGCATCTTGCAGAAGCCACGGTGGAAACCTATTTTCGTGAGTGCCGCATTTTTTCAGAGTATCTTGATGAACAGGGACAGTCCTTGGCTTCGGCAGACCCGCAGATGATAGCTGCGTTTCTCATGCGCAGGCAGGAAGTGAGCGGAATCGACTCCCGAACCGTGGCAAAGGCGGTTTCGAGTTTGCGTTCACTGTTTCAGTATTGCATTCTTGAGCGAATCCGAGAGGATAATCCTGCCATGGTGGTAGAATTACCAAAGGCGCGGATGCATCTGCCTGGCGTGCTTTCTGTTGAGGATGTAGAACGCCTGCTTGCAGCGGTAGATACCAGTAATGCCTTGGGCTTACGGGATCGCGCACTCTTTGAATTGCTGTATTCATGCGGTTTGCGGATATCGGAGGCAGTGGAGCTGGAAATTCATCATATTTATATGAATGAGGGTTTGGTTCGTGTTTTTGGGAAGGGCCGGAAGGAGCGGATTGTTCCAATGGGCGGAGAAGCCCGCTATTGGTTGGAGCAGTATTTGCAGTTTGGCCGGCCCGAGCTTGTTCGTAATAGTATGCGGCAGAAGGTTTTTGTCAGCCGCCGCGGGGAAGGAATTTCGCGCAAAGGAATATGGAAGCGCTTTCGGGAACTGACTTTGTCTGTTGGTATTGAGGCGAAAGTGCATACCCTCCGGCATAGTTTTGCTACGCATCTTTTGGAAGGCGGTGCTGATTTACGCGCTGTTCAGGAATTATTGGGTCATGCTGATATCAGCACTACGCAGGTATATACACATATTGATACCGCCATGCTGCAGGAGGTGCACCGTGTGTATCATCCGCGAAGCGTGGGGACAGGGGTTCCAGCAGGGAGGTAGCAGGTGATTTCGGTATTGCAGGAAAAATATCAGCAGTTGCTACATGAGCATGGTCGAAAGTGGCATGAAAGACCTGTGTGTTCTGTTCCGGTTCGGGCGAATTCTTCCGATAGAATTGCTGCCCGCTTGGACCTGACGCTTTTGAAGCCGGATGCCACTGCGGCAGCTTATGAATCCTTGGCTTCAGAGGCTCGAGATCTTGGGTGCTGTTCGATTTGTGTGCCGCCGAATCGTGTTGCGGTAATGCGTGCAGCCCTGAAAGATAGCGGGGTTAAGATTTGTACTGTGATTGGTTTTCCGCTGGGCTTTCATATTGCAAAGGCGAAGGCCTTTGAGGCAGAGCGTGCATTGGCGGACGGAGCAGATGAGTTTGATATGGTAATTTCCATTTCTGCTGCGAAAGAGGCGGCGGCCGGTAATCAGCAACAAGTAATCAATATGTATGATGATGTTGCTGCCGTGGTGCAGGCAGTTCAGGGGCGAATGGTAAAAGTGATTATTGAAACCGCCCTTTTGGATATAGAAGAAAAAAAAGTAGCTGCCTTGGTGGCTGCTGCTGCCGGTGCAGGAATGATAAAAACCAGTACTGGCTTCTCTCATTCGGGGGCGCAGGTAGGGGATATCGTTTTGTTGCGTCGTGTTCTGGGAGACGCTTGGGGCATTAAGGCGAGTGGCGGAATTCGAAGCAAAGAAGATGCTATGGCCATGATTGCTGCCGGGGCGGATCGAATTGGTGCATCAGCCGGGCGGGCTCTAATAGCTTAGCTGGACTTTTGCTTGGCTGTTAGCGGGGTGTTTTTGCCTCAGTATGACAGTGATGGATGAAAAAATGCGTGTTTGCCTGTGTTTTTGGCTTGCAAGCGGCAGTAAAGGGATATGGAGGATTGCGATGAAACAAAAACCAGCACTTTTTTTCGCGACAGTATTGTTTGCAACTTTGGCGGTTTCGCTGTTTTCGTGTAAAGCTGAAGATCCCCTGCTGGAACCATTGGTGGAACTGGAAAACGCAGATATTCCCGGTGGAGAAGCTGGCGATCAGCGCATAGCTGAACTGGAAAAAGAAATCGAACGCTATTCGGAAATGGTGGAAGAGCAGGTGCATGCAAATGGCCAGCTGATGGTGTATTACCGCATGTTGGGTATCCGCTATCTGGAGCGAAAACTGTATGGCCCGGCAATGGAAGCCTTGCAGTCAGCAATGGAGATATCCCCGGCAAATCCGATTTTGCATGCCTATTATGCTGCGGCTGCCGCCCAATCGGCAAAGGCTGATTATTCTGGTGCCCGCCGAAATCAATTATTGGCTACTGCTGAAGCTGCATATATGCGTGCATTGGAAATCGATCCAAATTATGCCGACGCCTTGTATGGTTTGAGTGTTCTTTTGGTGTTTGAGCTCGGCCGTCCAGCCGACGCCCTGGGGTATCTGAACCGCCTTGTCACTGTTCGTACTCGGGATATGAACGCCTATTTTTTGCGCGCCCGAGTCTATGCAAGCCTTGGGCGTGTTCAGGATGCAGCGGCGGATTATGATACAATCATTGAAGAATCCCGCGATCCGCTGCAACAGCAAAAAGCCCAGGAATTACATTCCCAATTATTGGGGGGTGAATGATGCTGAAGCTGGCAATTGCCCTGCAGCGCTTGCCTTTTTTGCGAAGTCGCGATCATGTTCTTTTGCAGGAGGTACTCTCCGGCATTGAAGATCTTCGCCATTTTTCGGCTGCCGACCTGTTGCAGATGTGCGGTCGCCCGCATCGTGGGCAACAATTTGATGCTGATGCATTGTTTGCCCAGCTTGAACGGGATATGGAGTTGATGAGCTTGCAGGCAATTCGCCCCATTCACATTTGGAGCAGTGAATATCCGGCATTATTACGGGAGATTGCTGATCCGCCGGTGGTTTTATATGTTCGCGGCAGTTTGCCATCTGTTCCCTTTGTGAGTGTGGTTGGCACGCGTCGGCCCACCACCGAGGGGCGGCGGGCGGCCTATCGCCTTGGCTATGATTTGGCAAAAATGGGGTATTCGGTTGTGAGCGGTTTGGCACTTGGCATCGATGGACATGCTCATCAGGGTGCGGTGGATGCCGGGGGACATACTCTTGCGGTATTGGGCTCGGGCATTGATCAGATTGTGCCGCGTTCGCATATCCGTTTAGCTTCAGGAATACTCAGGAATGCAGGGGCAATATGCAGTGAGTTTCCGCCTGCTACGCCGCCGGCAAAATATCGTTTTCCGCAGCGAAACCGAATTATTGCTGCATTGTCTCCTGTTTTGGTGGTGGTTGAAGCGCCTCGTGGTAGCGGCGCCTTGATAACGGCCGATTTTGCTGCTGATAGCCGCGAAGTGCTGGTGCATCGTGCTGGTTATGATAGTTTTATGGGTGATGGGTGCCGTGAGTTGGTCTGTAATGGTGCCCGGATTATTGAATCTGCCCGCCAAGTATTTCCAAGCCTAGGAAAAGATGTATGTGGCGGGGGAATGTCGCTTGGGGAGCCGGAGGTTGTGTATGAATTCTGAGCTGCTGGAGCGTTTTTTGCGCTACCAGGAACAGATTCGTCATTTGAGCCCGGCGAGCATTCGTGCATACCGGAATGATCTGGAAGACTTTTTGGCGCATATCAATCAGCATGGATTGGCACTGAACGAGGTTGAGCGTGAGGAAATACGCTCCTGGATTGTGGCGCGGCGGTCAGCTGGAATGAGTGCCCGCAGTACAAACCGGCGTTTGTCGAGTTTGCGCATGCTTTACCGATTTTTGGTGCGTGAATTGGGGTATAGCCATAATCCGGCTGACGGTTTGCGTTCAGCCAAGCTCGAGAAACCACTGCCGAAGGTGCTGCAGCCGGATGAGATGCGGCAATTGCTGCAGGTTCCGGGCGGGGATTTTGCGGCCTTGCGCGATACGGCTTTGATGGAGATGTTGTATGCTTCCGGTTGCCGTATCAGCGAGTTGGCACACATCAATTTGAAGCATATTGATGTGAAAAAGAAGGCAATGCAGGTGAGGGGAAAAGGCGACCGCGATAGAATCGTTTTTTTTGGACAGCCGGCTAGTGAGGCTTTGCATGCCTATATGGCGGTCAGGAATGCCCGTTTGAGCATGTTAGGAAGAACTTCCCAGATGGCGCTTTTCATAAATCAGCGGGGCGGAAGATTAACCGCCCGCGGGGCAGCCGGGATCATCAAAAAACGTGTTGCTCAGGCGCAATTGTCGCGCGATGTTTCGCCGCATCAGTTCCGTCATAGCTTTGCAACACATTTGCTGGAAAATGGCGCAGATATTCGGGCTGTACAAGAAATGCTCGGACATGCAAAACTTTCAGCAACGCAGATATATACCCATGTAGGTATTGGAACCTTGCGCGCTGTATATGCC
>CAYNNU010000064.1:0-10948 GCA_964398645.1 uncultured Spirochaeta sp. | reverse complement strand
CCTTTATATACTATCCGCTGTATTCCAGCGTTTATGAGCATTTTAGCGCATAGAATACAAGGCTGCACCGTCACATAAATAGTGGCGCCATCAATCTGGGTTCCCCGTTTTGCGGCCTGAATAATCGCGTTCTGCTCGGCATGAATACCCCGGCACAGCTCATGCCGCTGCCCGGATGGTATTCCCAGCTTCTGCCGTAAGCAACCAGTTTCCTCACAATGCCGCACCCCTTTGGGCGCCCCATTGTAGCCGGTAGACAAAATATGCTTTTCGCGCACAATAACCGCCCCGACCTGGCGCCGCAAACAGGTTGAGCGCGATTTCACCAACTCGGTTATGTCCATAAAATATTGATCCCATGATGGTCTCATGAATGCCCCCTCAAACTGACAGCTTTACATAGCTATGCTAGAATACACAGCAGATATACAGGAGTCCAGCAATGAAACAGTCCAAAATGCGTATTTTTTCAGTTCTTTTTGCCCTGCTGCCGCTTTCTATCCTCGCAAGCCTTTCCGGCTGTGCCAGTCTGGAAGGCATCACCGGCATAACGCCGCCAAGTCCCACGGTTTCGCTTCGCGGGTTCACCCCATCTTCCATAGACATGGAAGCGATTACCTTCCAGCTGGAAATGGAAGTGAAGAATCCCTACCCGGCAGCAATTCCAGTTGAGCAAATTGAGCTACGCTATTTTATTGAAGACACAGAAGTTTTTCAGGCAGTAAACAGCACAGACATTCGCATCCCCGCCCGCAACAGCCAAGTCAGCAGTTTCGCAGTGCGCCTGCCCTTTGATGGCATCAGCAATTCGGTTCGAAACTACAGCCAGCAGGAATTTCTGGACACCCGGGTCGATATGCTCATCCGCATTCCCCTACCAAACATCCCCGGATTGCCGCGAACGATGGAGTTCAGCAAAACCGCAGAAGTTCGCATTCCGGCCCTAAAACCCCGTGTACGCATTCTCAATTTTCAAGTTGACCCGCCCAGCCGGGAGGCAATCGCCGCGGCTGCGCGTCGGGCAGGAAACATCAATCTGGATTCAGCCGTTTCAAGCTTTTCAGGCCTGCTTAGCGGCCGGCAGAGCCGTCCGGCAATCAATCCGCAGGATCTGGATGTGCCATTCAATATCCGCTTTACCATCGACATAGAAAACCAGACAGCCGCTCAAATCGATTTCCCGCAGCTTGATTTTTCCATGCAAATAAACGGGAATACCTTGCTTGAGGGTGAGTCCCGCACCGTTTCAGTAAGAAACGGCCATACAATAATTGAGGTTGTGAACAGCTTCAGCTCGCGGCAGTTGGGCGCAAGCGTTCTTAGCGCATTCCAGCAAGGCAGCGGCACCTATACCATACAGGGTGCCGCCAGCCTACAGCTTCCAGCAGAATATTTCCCACAAGCGCTTGTACTGGATTTTACCCACAGCGGGGCTTTCGGCAGCCTCCGCTAGGAGCTTAGGCAAACTTTACCGCTGTACCATACACCAGGATTTCGGCGGCGCCCTGCATTACGGCGCTGCTGGAATACCGAACGCTAATTACTGCATCCGCACCCAGCTTTTGGGCCGCCTCAATCATACGAGCTGTTGCAGTATCGCGGGCCTCGTTGATCATCTGGGAATAGCCTTTCAGCTCCCCGCCAACAATCGTCTTAAACCCGGCCATAATATCGCGACCAAGATGCTTGCTTTGTACCATGGAGCCCATCACAACTTCCAATGTCTGCAATTCTTTTCCAGAAATAAAATCGGTATTTACAATGATCATGCTTCCTCCTATCTTTCGCAATCATAATAGCATGATTAGCTATTCACTGCTTGATTTAGCGAACAGAGAATTTTACAATTACAGCATGAAAAAGACAATCTCAAGAATCAGTATTTTCCTTATGATATTTTTCCTTTTAGCCAGTTGCACACAGCAAGCGAACGCTCAGAACCGCCTGCGCCGCCTGTTGCCGCCAAACACCGTAATGTATTATGAAGTTGATAATCCGGCTGTAATGCTGGCCAGCGCCAGTGCAATGATGCAGACTCTTGGCCTGAGTATGTTCCTAGACGGCATGAGCCTGCAAGACATCATCAGCATTCAGCTGAGTCAGCAAGGACTCCAATGGGACGACTTGAATTGGGACGAGCCATGGGGCGTGGCTGTTTTTAACACCCAAAAACCCGACCCGGATGTGGCAATATTTCTGCCTGAACCGCGAAATCCCCAGGCTGTAAACCGCTTTTTTAGTCAAAGCGGACAATCCTTCGAATCATTCACCCGCTCTGACTACCTAATTATTTCCAACACACAGTGGCGGGGCTCCAGCGAGCGCTTTATTAATGCACGAAGCAGTCTGCGCACTAACGACCGCCAAAGCTTGTTTATCGACCTTCCCGCTCTACTGGAAAACGATTCAGCAATGATGAACCAGCTTAGCGAAGCAGAAAGTCAAATTATGCTTGATTTTCTTGACGGCATGGGCATGATGAATGTTTCACTTTCCCTCGAAAATGGCGATCTTCTCATTCAATATGGCATGGAGTTTACCCCCGGAAGCAACCTTGATCGGCTGTACAGCGCTATCATTCCGCAGGGACGAATTTCTGATTATGCGCAACTGCTACCCGCCGAGGCTTTATTCAGTTTTATTACCACCGGAAAGCTTTCCAACCGCGATGCTGCCTGGGTAAAAGAATATTATCTGGAAATGCTGCAATTAGCTGATTTTTTCCCGTCCCAATTTATTTCATTTATTGAACGGCTTATGGACGCAGGAATTGCTTCCGAAAACACCGCAGCTCTTGCCTCTATTGATCTGAACATTCCCGATGTGAATAACCCTCAGACAATAACAATACCCAGCTTGTTTATCTTCGACTATGAAAATGAATCGGCAATGAACGAGAGCCTGCGTCTGCTAAGCGAGCTTCCCAATCAAATTGAAGAGTTAGGCGATCTTTTCCGCATCTTATATGCAACCAACCGCAGTACCCAGGGCGTTCAACACGACCAGCTTTCGCTTGAGTTTACCACCGAGGATTGGGCCGCCAAGACCGGCTCCCCCCTCAGTCCGGAAGACAGGATAATCATTTCTGAGCTTATTGAACCGGCACTAAACTTTGCCCTAATACAAAACCGAGGGCGGACATTTGCCGGCAATGACCATCTTGGGATTCAAGCGCTTGAGTCTGCAAGCCGGGGTCGTTTAGCGACTTCACTTGCAGACACAGCCGCCTTCCAGTCACTTGATCTGGATCGTCATACATCTGTCTATGCAAATCTGTCCCTCAAGCGATTAAGTGTGATAATTGACAACATCATTCAGGGACAGGGGCAGATGGTTCTGCGCGGCAATGTTTCCGGGCTTCACATTTTCGGCGGCTTCCATGACCACCGAATGAACACATCAATCTTATTGCCCCGCGCTGATGCACAGGCTATTACACAAAAAGTTATCTCATATATGTTTATGGGTAACAGCATGGGCCGCTAATGAGTAATTTGCCTGACCTTGCTATTTCCTGGAAAAACCTCCGTCCATCCTTTTTTTCAGCCAAAGCCGGCGACATTTGGGAAAACAGCGGGGGCATTCCTGCCGGCACAACGACCGCAATTATTGCCCGCTCGGGTGCCGGAAAAACCAGCCTTTTCTCGTTTTTTGCCGGCCTTGGAAAGGATTTTTCCGGCCAGCTGCACGTACTGGGGCTTGAACCGCAAAAAACATCACTGCGGCAGTTGCGCCGTAGCCGGCTGGCAATTGTCCCGCAACAGCTTGATCTAATTGCAGATATCAGCTGTATGGAAAACGTATTATTGAACAATGAGATCCAGCCGAAACCGCTTTACCAACATCAAATTGAAAGCATGTTTAACCATCTTGAAGCAGGTCATCTAATACACAAGCTGCCCCAGCAGTGTAGCTTGGGCGAGCAGCAGCGCGTTGCAATAATACGCTCTCTTTGCCAGCAATACGAATTGCTCCTTTTGGATGAGCCCTTCAGCCATCTGGACGATGAAACGGCTCAAGCTGCCTGGCAATTGATTCAGAAAAACCGCCCGCAAGCTTCAACCATAGTTATTTCACTGCTAAACCATCTGCCACATTTACAATGTGATCAGGAGCTATTCCTATGAGCAATCCACACAGCAGCCTGCTTTCTATGCTTGGTGCAAAAGCAAAATCCGGGCGAACAATCATTGCCGGCTTTACTCTCGGCTTCGTGCTTTGCATGTGCGCAATTTTTTCGCTCTTTTTTTTACATAGTCTGATTGGCAGTAGCGACAGCAGCTGGCAGATTGTCGTACCCAAAACCGGGCTGGCCGATATGGTCCGTGCCGGCAATTCCGGAATACCTTCCGAAACAATCGACGAACTGGAAAATATTTCCGGAGTTCAGGTCTTTCCCGTACTGGCGCAGTCCTATTCTTCGACCGTACAGGCAGAACTTCGCGGCTACGGCCTTCGTTCAGAAATATTTCTGGAATCCCTGCCGTCAAGCGAAGATCTAGCCGAGGAGATATCCGCAAATCAATCTTTTGTATGGGAAAAACCAGAATCACTTTCTTCGGCAGCCGACTCTGAGCCTGTTCCTATCCTGCTGGGAAGAGAATTTCTGCTGCTCTTTAACATGTCCTACGGTGCCATGAAAGGCTTTCCGCCAATTAGCGAATCTATTCTGCCCATGATTCCCCTGCGCATGAGCATCTACGGCCCCAGGGGTCACGCAAACCTCCGGGCCCGCATAATCGGAACAACAAGCACAATCAATACCTTCCTTGTTCCTCATTCATTTCAGGAATGGGCAAATAACTCAATTGGCGACGGTCAACCTGCACCACATCGCCTCCTGCTTCAATGCCAAAACCCGGCAGATCCCACGCTTACACAGCTTTTGCAGGATAAGCGCCTGGAACAGGCAGGTAGCGAAATTCCATTTCGAAAATTACTCTCCCGCTTGCAAGTTCTACCGGGAGCCCTGCTGCTGCTCACCCTTATCATTCTGGCACTGAGTCTGCTGTTTTTAGACATGCACCTGCAATGGACACTTTTACAAAACACACACGGCTTGTTTGTGTGTTCGCTGATTGGCTACCCCGAAAAAGAGATTGCCCGCATCATGCTCAGACGATGGAATAAAATGTTTCTTTTCGCTGCAATTCTGACCAGCAGTATCCTGCTCATTTTGGCAAGCGCGGCCAGCACAATTTTTTCGACCGCTTGGCCGCTTTGGACTACGCTCAGCCTCGTAAGCTTTTCCTTCATTTTTAACCTAGCTTGTAGTAAATCATTCGGTCGGCGGCTGAGGGCTTTTATTAGCGCTTAATTTACTGTATATTTATTCGATATAAAATTGATGTATTGGCAGGAGCACAGATTTAATGAACAATTGCGCAGTCGGCATACATGATATTGCCGTATATATACCCGAAAACAAAATCACCCTGGAAAAACTGGTCCAACATCGAAGTAACGAATCTCCTGAGCTGGCTCCAAAATTGGAAAGAGCAGTAGCAACCACTGGGCAAAAAGCCCTGCGCTTTCCAAGCCTGTATCAAGACAATAGCGTATTGGCAGCACAGGCAGCGCACACACTTCTTCAGCAAAACACAGATTACTCGGCCGAAAACCTGCGCTATTTAACTGTGGGAACCGAAACAAGCGTTGACCACTCAAAACCAATTGCTGCCTATGTACAGGGAATGCTCAAAAATAGCGGCCTAGATATTCCAAACTCATTAAGCACCTTCCAGGTACAACATGCCTGTGCCGGCGGGACAGCAGCCATGTTATCGGTTGCCGGAATGCTGCAGGCAGCAGGTCGAGACTCTGAAAGCGGATTGGTTATCAGCTCCGATATTGCCCGCTACCAAGCATCCACTACTGCAGAAATTACCCAGGGCGCAGGTGCTGCGGCGATGCTGCTTAGCCGAAATCCCGCGCTTTTGGAACTTGATCTGGCATCGGCTGGCTACAATTCAAACGATGTTGATGATTTTTTCCGCCCCTTAGGGAGCATTACTGCAAAGGTGAAAGGCAGCTATTCGGTGCAATGCTACCATGATGCTTTTACTGCCGCCCTCAAGGATCATGCAGACCGACTTGGTAGTAGCCCCGCCGAAGTGTTAAAAAACACAGACATTTTCGCCTTGCATGTGCCATTCAGAAACATGGCCTACAACGCTTTAATGCAGGCAGTGCAGACCTACCTTGGCTTTTCGGAAGCTGAGGCTGAGTCTTTTCTGACCAAGCGGGGATTTACTCAGGCGCTGGAAACCCCAGCTCAAACCGGAAATATTTATTCCGGCTCACTGTATATGACACTGGCATATTCACTACAGGAACGGCACCAGCATTTCGGCGATCAGATTTGTGGGAAGCGCACGCTCATCATCTCTTACGGCTCGGGGAATACTATGCTTATCGTCGGGGGAAAGGTTGCCCAGGATGCTCCTGCAGTAATTGACTCTTGGAAACTACCGGAACTACATAGCACACAAGCAGATGATCTTGAATCATATCTTGAATGGATGGCCAGCCCACTCGCGCCGCAGGAATACAACGCACGAGTACAATCGATGAAGATTCCAGCCGGAAATTTCGCTCTGTCCCGTATCCGGGAAGACGGATACCGGGAATATTCCTTCGCATCACACTAACAGGACTGCGATATGCAGAAAAACAAAAAAAACCAAGCCGACATCTCAAAACGAAAAGCCCGACACCTGGATATTTGTGTTGACCCAAAACACTATCAGGTAGAAAGTGGCAACACCCGCCTAGACGAAGTGCACTTTATCCATACCGCCCTGCCGGAACTGAATGTTGATGATATCGATCCAGCAATGGATTTCTGCGGTCATCGAATTTCAATGCCATTTTTCATTTCCAGCATGACTGGGGGAGCGAAAAATGCATACCGGGCTAATCAGGAACTGGCTCGGGCTGCCCAGGAAGAAGGTGTTGGCGTTGGGATGGGCTCTATCCGAATCCTGTTCCGCCACCCGGAGTATATGGAACAATTCAGCCTTCGCAGGCTTGCCCCGGATGTACCGATTTTCGCCAACCTGGGAGCGGTACAAATCCGGGATATGAAGGCAGATAGCATACATGAAATGCTGAAACGCCTTGAGGTTTCCGCACTGGCGATACATGTTAATCCGGGACAGGAGCTATTCCAATCCGGCGGGGATCGGGATTTTCGCGGAGTCTTTGAGGGAATTTGCCGCTTTACCGAAAAGGCACCTGTCCCCATCATTGTTAAGGAAACCGGCTTCGGCATTCATCCAGAGCTTGCACATGAACTGTTAAATTCCGGCGTAGACTACGTGAACGTGGCAGGAAGCGGCGGAACCAACTGGATAAGCGTGGAATCCTACCGGGAAGATGCTCAAACCCTGGCGGTGGCTGAGGAATTCCGGGAGTGGGGACAGCCAACCGCACTGCTGCTTGCAGCCCTGCCCACGCAGCTGCATCCCCGGATTCTTGCAAGCGGAGGCTTGCGCAGCGGCATGGATATGGCCAAAACAATCGCCATGGGTGCAGCGGCGGCCGGCACAGCACTACCTTTGATTCGCGCAGTTCACAAAAACGGGCGGGAGGAAGTGCAAAAACTCATTCAGGGATATCGACGAACCCTTATCAGCGCTATGGCGCTGACCGGCTCCAAAACATTGGATGCTTTTCGCAAAGGAAAAGTCTGGTACAACTCTTCACTCAGCACCGACGCCCGCCTGCTTCAAGAAAAACTGGAAAAACAAGGATCGGTAAAATGAGCATAGCAAGCAAAAGCACAGAAGCTATGGAATCCGGGCTCCCACGAAATTTCCGCAAACTCTCGATCCAAGAGCGCCGAAATATCATCGCCCGTCATTTTTCCCTCGAAAAAGAGCAGATAGAAAGCTGCGGTGGTCCCCTGCTTGATTTGGCGGATGTTATGGTTGAATCAGCTATCGGCCTGCTGCCGATACCCCTTGGAATTGCAAACGGCTTCATCATTGACAGAAAGCCCCGCGCCATTCCCATGGCAACCGAGGAACCCTCGGTGATTGCTGCGGCAAGCTATGGCGCAAAAATGCTTACAGCTGCCGGCGGTATCAGCACCCAGGCGGATGAAGCTTTGATGACCGCACAGATCTTTCTGGAAGATGTGGCGCCAACTGTCGTAGAAGCTTTTTGCGGTGCTAGCGGCCAATCCGGCGCCAAGCCAGCTGCCCCGGCACCAGATGCCTTGCAAAGACTCAATACCAGGCTAAAAGAAGCACTGCATCGGGAAAGCCTAAAAGGAATGGCCGCCCGAGGTGGCGGGTTTCAATTTTGCGATACTCAATGGCTGCCCAAAAGCAAGTTACTGCGCATTCAGCTGCATATCGATGTCCGGGATGCAATGGGCGCAAATATCCTAAATACAGCCGCCGAACAGGCAAAGCCGCTATTGGAGCAGGAATGCGGCGGCACCTGCTTAATGGCAATCCTCACCAACGATGCATCTTCGCGGCTAGCCCGAGCATCTTTCCAGCTACCGATAACCAGCCTGCAACGCCGGGGCATGGAAAGTGATAGACTGGCACGGCGCATAGTGCAAGCATCTCTTTTAGCACAAGAAGATGCATCCCGGGCAGTTACTCATAACAAAGGAATCATGAACGGCGTCACTGCCCTAGCCCTGGCCCTTGGTAACGACACCCGCGGCCTAGAGGCCGCCGTCCACCGCTATGCGGGACGCGATGGATCGTACCGAGGTTTAAGCCAATACGAAGTCATCCAGAAAGACGGAAAAAACTACCTGCAAGGAAGCATTGAGCTCCCCGTACCGCTGGGAACAGTTGGTGGCGCAGTCGGGGTTCACCCAACAGCAAAAATGGCGTTGCGAATTCTTGGCATACAAACATCCAGCGAACTTGGCGGTATTGCTGCTGCCCTTGGGCTGGCCCAGAACTTCGCTGCTATTTCCGCCCTGGTATCAGAAGGTATTCAGCACGGCCACATGCGCTATCATGCAAATCGACTGGCTTATCAAGCAAAACAAAAGGAACAGCCGTAATGATTACGGTAACTACTCACCCCAGCCTGGCGCTCATTAAATATTGGGGGAAAGCAGATGGCGGAATCAATCTGCCGGCTTCCCCTAGCATTGCCGTTGGATTGGAAGACCTGCACACAGAAACCCGAGTAAGCGCCCAAGCTTTACGCAAAACCGGGCAGGACAGGATTTCAATTGATGGGACCATTGTTGCCGACAAGGCGATTGAGAGCTTTCTTCATCACCTGCGTACCCACTACCCGGAGACCAAAAAACTGGTTTTCAATATCCAAACCAGGAATTCTTTCCCAACCGCCGCCGGTCTTGCAAGCTCATCCAGCGGATTCGCTGCCTTGGCCATCGCCTGCACCCGCGCAGCCAACATCACACTCTCAGAAAGAGAACTTTCGCAACTCGCCCGCCTTGGCTCCGGTTCAGCAGCCCGTGCGGTTTTTGGCGGCTTTACCCGCTTCAGTGCGGGATCTGAATTTGCACAACAAATCTTTCCAGCAAGCCATTGGCCGGAATTATGTGCTATAATTGTCATGATACATAAAGGCAAAAAACCCATGGGTTCACGACAAGCAATGGAACATACCCGAACCAGCTCGCCCTATTACTCTCCTTGGCTGGAGCATTCGAAACAGATGGAAGAACCCGCAATACAGGCAATACAGCAAAAAAGCCTCGACTCCCTTGGCCCTATTATGCGGCACAGCTACCTTTCAATGTTTGGCAGCATGCTGGCCGCTGACCCAGCCATTATATATTGGCTGCCCGATAGCCTAGCCATAATCCACGCAGCTGGGCGATGGCGAGATGCGGGCCTTCCTGTATGGGAAACCATGGATGCCGGCCCGCAAGTAAAACTTTTCACCCTTGCCGAACATATTCCAAGCCTGCTGGACAAGCTAAAAGAAGAGTTCCCTCAATTGGATACTATCACAACAAAAATTGGCGGAGAACCGACTATACGGATTGAGGATTCCAAGCCATGAGGATCTCATTTTCCGTTCCGGCATCATTTCTTCTGAGTGGAGAATATTGCATTACACAAAACGGAGGTCTAGGAATTGCCGCAGCCGGCAAACCCGCAGTCCGAGTCCATGTACATATCCATCGATCTTCCGCTGGAAATATTCGTTGTATTAGCCGAATGGGCAAATCCTATTCAAAAGAGAACCTACTAAGCAAGCGCCTACATGACCCATTATTGCTGGCTGCTAGGGACAGCTGGGAACGCGAGGTCGGCAGCCTAAAAAATATTCCGGTATCTGCAGATATTCATATCGATTCCACTTCCTTCTTCCACTCAGATGGTAGCAAACGCGGTTTTGGCTCAAGTGCAGCCGCCTGTGTTGCGATCTGCACAGCACTGGCTCACCTCCACCCCCGCGGGCTTCTTCTTACCAGATTGAATATTGCCCGTATCGCCAATAACATGCACCGCCGTTTTCAAGGCGGCCGCGGCAGCGGTTATGACGTGTACACATCAACCCTGGGAGGCTTGGGGCTATTTCGCGGCGGCATTAATCCCCGCTGGATTCCACTAAACGAAAGTGGATTTCTGCTACAAGAAAAATACCTCATGCTGTGGATTATCAACAGCCAGCAGGTGGTCTCTAGCCCTGAATCAATCAAAAGTTTGAATCAACTGCAAGAAAAAGACCCAAAGCTGTTTGAGCAACTTTTTGACGATAACCAACTACTTCATACCTCCTTTTCCGATGGAGATGATCTTCTTGCTTTTCTGAAACAAGCCCGCGATATTGGTCTGCGAATTGGAGAAGCAATTGGCGTATGTGCCCAGCCCCCTGAATGCATTAGGACAGCCCTGAAACAAAAAGCAGATAATACAACAAGGATTCTCAAGGCATCGGGCGCAGGAAATGAAACAATCATTGCTGCCGGCTGGAATAATAAACCGATGAAGGG
>CAYNNU010000063.1:0-11044 GCA_964398645.1 uncultured Spirochaeta sp. | reverse complement strand
GTAAAATATTGTGTACTCTATTTCCACTACATCTAGGGTGTTTCCCTCGAATTCTTCCGCACCACGATAGCGATACTGCACAGGCACAGGAAAGCGATATGGTTCTTCTATGCCAAAGGGATCGCGAAAATCATGCACTTCATAGCCATCATAGGTCCAGGTGTCGCCCGGACGAACAGCATGATCAGGAAAAACCGGCATATTCCGCACCACCGGCACAAAATACTGATCTTCTATGGAATACATCCCCCGTTCATCCCGGATAAACTCAGAATGATAGCGATTACGCAGGTGGTAGATGCCAGGTTCAAAATCAACCTCCTCACCTGCTTCATAATCAAGATCGATAAAGCCGCTAGTTCCCTGCGATTCCCTCACACTAATATGCAGGCGATTCAACAAGTTGGATGAATGAGAAAAGCGCCCATCAATATATAAATTCTGATGAACAGTACTAATTATGCGGTACCTCTCGCCAGCCTGATACAGAAAGCGTAATACAACCCCTTCGTCACCGGCCGCAGCATCGTTGGCAAAGCAGAAAGAACTCACAAACAACAGCCCAAGAACCAATTTTCGAACACTTACTTTCATACTATGCCTCCGTTCTGTTTGTCGGCTAAAGCAAGTCTCTCCTTGACAAAGCTCGTTGCCCTGATTAGATTTAGTACAGATGCTGGGGAGGTGCGGGAATTTTTTTTCGTGTAAAAACGATTTGTCCCGCGGGGCAGTGTGCTCCGAATGGAGAAACAGTGATTTCGCATATGTATATAGCAATTGGAAGAGCGGTAGGTTACACCACCGAAATCATATACAGGACTTATCCTGATACAATAAAGCGCGTTTTTTCTTCTCCATACAATAGCCTCTTAAGAGCCAGCGTACTTTCTAGGTAGTGACAGAGGAGAACAGACATGTCAAATCGCAGCGAATCTTCAGCAAACGAAGATCTACTTGTTCGCAAGATTGAGGAATTACTTCAACAAATCCAATTTCAGGAAGATCCGGCTGAAATGGATGTATTACGGAGACTGTACAAAAAACACGTTCCCATTTTTCGCCGATCCTATTTTAGCGCCCTATTGTTAAAACAATTGGCCGAAACCGTAGGCGTAAATACCAGCAGTCTTAGCCGTAGCATGCCGGAGAAACGGAAGATCCGACCGGAGAAACCCAAAAAAATACGGGCAACTACAAAAAATGAGAGCTCCTCCGACAGCCGTAACACTCCGGCAAGCACCGAGCCTGCCGAAGGAGAGGATCCAAACACCCTTTTTATCAGCATAGGAAAGAACCGACGGGTATTCCCGCGTGACTTACTGGGTCTTTTTGGCACCATTGATGGTCTGGATACCGAAAAAGTCGGCGATATCCGCATCCTCGATAATTACTCATTTGTTACAATCGAAGCCGAGATTGGCCCGGCTATCATAACCGCCTTGCATAACAGCGAGTTCAGGGGCCGCCGATTGACGGTAAATTTCGCCCGAAAAAAAAGCTGATCCGGCCGGGTGGATTGCACAATTCAGCCGGTTTCGCTACGCTATATGTATGGCAGAAGATGTAGCAAAGCTTGCAAAAAAATCGCACCAGGCATCAGTTCGCTTGGCTGCGATACCGGCTGAAACAACCTCCCGCGCGCTTCGCGCAATGGCAGATGCCCTCGAACAGAATGCGGCAGAAATTTTCGCGGCAAACACCCGCGATATGGAAGCCGGCACACGAGACTCACTCGAAGCCCCTCTCCTAAAACGCTTAGCATTTGATGAAAAAAAACTTTCATCTGTTTGCGCCGGATTGCGGCAGCTGGCCGACATGGACAGCCCCGTGGGGCATACACAATTACGTAGAGAACTGGATAACGGCCTGATACTTGAACGAGTCAGTTGCCCAATTGGGGTAATCGGCATGATCTTTGAATCACGCCCCGATGCGCTGGTGCAAATTGCCGGTCTGTGCGCCAAATCCGGCAATGCAGTCATTTTGAAAGGTGGCCGGGAAGCAGCAGAATCAAACCGCATCTTGAGCGACGTACTCTACACTGCTGGTGTTTCGGCCGGACTGCCGGAAGACTGGCTGACCCTGGTCGAAACCCGTGAGGATGTCGCTGCTATGCTGCATTGCGAACAGGATATCGACCTGCTCATTCCCCGTGGCAGCAACGAGTTTGTCAGTTACATTATGCAAAACACCTCAATTCCAGTTTTGGGTCACGCCGATGGAATTTGCCACGTATATATAGACAAATCAGCAGAGCTTGATATGGCAGTAAGCATCAGCCTGGACTCGAAAACCCAATACCTGGCAGTCTGCAATGCCGCAGAAACAATATTGATTCATTCAGATGCAGCACAGACCATTCTACCTCCTCTTTTTGAAGCGCTATGCGAAGCAGACGTGGAAGTTCGGGCCTGCAAGGCCGGCCGCGCGATAGTACCAGCCTTGCCAGCCGAAGAAGAAGACTGGAAGGCAGAATACCTTGATGCCATTGTTTCAATCAAAATTGTGGAATCCTTGCAAGCGGCCATCGACCATATTAACACCTACGGATCCGGTCACACCGACGCCATTGTAACAGCGGACGAACAAGCAGCAGAGAGCTTTATGCAAAAGGTTGATACAGCCAATGCATTTTGGAACGCAAGCACCCGCTTTGCCGATGGTTTTCGCTACGGGCTCGGCGCGGAAGTAGGCATAAGCACCGCCAAAATCCATGCTCGCGGACCGGTTGGAATTGAAGGTCTCTTGATTTACCAATGGCGTTTACGAGGAAACGGGCATACCGTGGCCCCATACGCAAATGGCACAAAAAACTTTACCCACCGGGATCTCCAATGAGACCATCTCTGGCCAAGGCAAAGCGCATTGTGGTGAAAATCGGCACCAATCTACTCGCCGGCGAAAACCAGCAGTTTCATAGCGGCATAGCCGAAAGCATTGCGGCACAATTTCGCAGCTTACGCCAAGAAGGGCGGGAAGTGATCCTAGTCAGCTCCGGGGCAATAGGTCTGGGGGCAAGCAAAATCGGCGTACAAGGCCGGGTTGAAAATATTGCCATGCGCCAAGCCTGCGCCGCCATCGGCCAGCCTCTGCTTATGGCAAAATACAATGAATTTTTCAGCTCACAGGGCATCAACACAGCCCAGGTTCTGCTTACACGGGAATTGTTGAACAAACGCGAAAGTTTTTTGAACATTCAGGCAACCATTGAACACCTGTTGCGGCTGGGCATTGTACCAATCTGTAATGAGAATGACTCGGTATCTATTGCCGAAATTGGCCCAGTTTTTGGCGACAACGATAATCTGAGCGCACATATTGCATCAAAATTAGATGCCGATCTTCTGGTTTTGCTCACAGATATCGACGCCATGTATACTGCCGACCCTAGGCGGGATAGCTCAGCCCAGCCCCTCCCCCTGGTAGAGGCCATTACCCCGGAAATTCTTGCCAGCGCCACCGGCAGCGGCAGCTCATTTGGTACCGGCGGAATGAAAACAAAGCTCGAGGCGATTCAAACAGCCTCCCGGGCAGGCACCCAGGTCATAATTGCCGACGGACGAATCCCCGACGTTTTGCTAAAGCTGGTAGATGACAAAGAAATTGGCACCCTCTTTCTGGCCGGACCGCGGCGAAAAAGCAGAGAACGCTGGATATTGAACACAAGCCCCGCCGGACGCATCATCATCGATGCAGGAGCAGAACAGGCCCTACAGAAAGGGAAAAGCCTACTTCCCAGCGGAATACTCTCGGTAGAAAAAAGCTTTTCCAGCGGCGATGTAATCAAAATAAATGATAGTTTCCAAGCAATTAGCCGCCTAGACAGCAATCAGGTAGAAAAGATCATCGGCTTGCATAGCAGCGAAATTGCACACATTCTGGCAAATACCAGCAACGTGGTTGCCCATGCCGACGATATTGTTGCCATCGGCCCTGCAGACTGCGAAACGAAACGCACGAGCACTTCTGTAAAGGGGCAGGAAGAATGAAATACAAACTGCTGGTATTAAACGACATGCATATTGCCCCGAACGGCGAATTGTACCACGGTAAAGACTCCGGTGACATCTTTCGCCGCAGCCTGCACATCCTTATCCACCAGCAGCGCCCCGATCTTCTCGTGTTAAACGGGGATTTATGCGCAAAGGAACCAGATAGCAGGGTATACCACGAAATAGCCTCTATCTGCCGGCATTTCGATCTGCCTTTCCTTGCCTTGCCAGGAAATCATGATGATCCTGAAATCATGAAAAACACACTCCCCCTACCGGAAACAGTTTTTCGAAATGCTGGCGCAAAGGATTTGCTGATCAATCCTGCTGACCCCTACTGCGGATGGGCCAAGCTGCACAACTGGGGCTTTCTGTGGATTAACAGCTTCGACCACAGTGTAAGCAGGGAACAGCTGAACTGGCTAGAAGCCAACAAAGACTCTTTTACTACAGCCTACGGCAACCTGGTTTTTATTCACCACCCGCCCATCCGTGTTCCGAGTGTTTTCATGGAGAATCGCTACCCGCTCAAAGACCGTGATAAGGTTTGGAAGGTGCTTCGCGAGCTGCCGAAACTGCGACGCCTGTTCTGCGGCCATTACCACCGCAGATGGGACGACCCTGATGAACCGGTAAGCATGGTCAGTTCATCCCTGTACAGCATACATCCGGAAGCAAAGGAACACATGGTCGATCACTGCAACCCGGGATTTTGTCGGATCAAGCTGGGAAAAAAGCTGGAATATACCATAGCAGAACTGCCGGAGAATATGCTACAACTTTAGCATGCGTTTCAATACAGATGACACACGGATTAAACAGCTTAAACCACTGATTCCCCCGGCTATTATTATGGAAGACTACCCTCTTTCAGATGCCGGCTCTGCCGCAATCGATGCCAGCCGAAAAGCAGTTGAAAACATCATGCTGGGCAAAGATGATCGCCTGTTGGTTGTTGTCGGCCCATGTTCTATTCATGACCCTGCTGCTGCGCTGGAATATGCAGAAAAACTGAAAGCAATCCGCGACGAGCTTAAGCAAGATCTGGAGATTGTATTGCGCGTCTATTTTGAAAAACCCCGCAGCCGCACCGGCTGGAAGGGGCTTATCAACGACCCCATGCTAGATGGCAGTTTTCAGATTAACAAAGGCCTGCGAATTGCGCGGAAATTGCTGATCGATATAAATGAAATGGGATTACCCATTGGCTGTGAATTTCTTGACACCATCACTCCGCAGTTTATTGCTGACACCGTTAGCTGGGGCGCAATCGGCGCCCGCACCACCGAAAGTCAGGTGCACCGCGAGCTGGCATCCGGCCTTTCAATGCCTGTTGGCTTCAAAAACGGCACTGATGGAAACATAGACATTGCTGTAGATGCAATAATGGCAGCCCAAACTCCGCATCATTTTCTATCGGTTACCAAGCAATCGGTAGCTGCTATTGTAGAAACAAAAGGGAACCCAAGCTGCCACATAATATTGCGCGGCTCACAAAACGGTCCAAACTATCTACAGGAAGAGGTCGATGCAGCAGTAAAAAAACTGCAAGCAACAAAACTTCCTCCCCATTTAATGATTGACTGTTCTCACGGAAACAGCGGAAAAAAAGCGGAACAACAACCTGCTGTTGCAAAAGACATTGCCGATCAGCTACGCCAGGGATCAGAAAAAATCACCGGCATTATGCTGGAAAGCAACCTGTTTTTCGGCAACCAAAAACTAGGAGATAATCCTGCTGATCTTAAGTATGGAGTGAGCATAACCGATGCCTGTTTGGCATTCGACGATACTGTTCCGGTGTTGCAGAATTTTGCCGATGCAGTCCGTTGCCGCCGAGAAATTTTGCGGAAAAATACATGAGCGTATCATCCGCCAGCCTGGATGTACTAAAAAAGCTTGTTTCTTTTCCCACCGTTTCAGATCAGCCAAACAGTGACCTCATTGAATATGCCTTGGAATACAGCAATACCCATGCAGTACTGGTTCACCGAGAACATGATCCAATTCATGACAAATCATCTATCCTGCTACGCTATGGCCCGGAAAAACCGGGAGGGATATTGCTATCAGGGCATACAGATGTTGTCCCGGTAAACAGCAAAGAATGGGCAAGCGACCCCTTTCGCGTGAGCATCCGCGACGGCAAAGCCTATGGACGCGGCACTACCGACATGAAAGGCTTTCTGGCACTCGCGCTGGCGGCCGGGAATACATACAGCTCACTGCAACGGCCGGTTTTTCTTGCCCTGACCTACGATGAAGAAGTTGGTTGCCTGTCAGCACCGCCGCTCATTCAGGCAACAATTGATCACCTGAATAGTCTCGAGGCGGTAATTGTGGGTGAACCGAGCATGCTGCGGCCGGCCGCTGCAAATAAGAGCATTGCAGAATTTATTACTGAGTTTAGCGGAGCTGCGGCGCACTCGAGCAAACCACACTTAGGTGTGAACGCAGTGGAAATTGCCGCTGAATACATAATGCAGCTGAAAAACATCATTACAAACATCAATTCTGCCGGCACTGCAATTCCTGGCGGCGATGCCAACAAAGCCGACCCGCCTTGGACCACAAGCCAGGTTGGAACAATACGGGGCGGCAGCGCCACCAACATTGTTCCCGACCGCTGCCGCATAAGCTACGACCTTCGCAGTTTCTTAAACAGCGACCGCGAGCTATTCAAGCAAAAAATTGAAGGCGCACGGCAAAACCTGATCAAAAAATACAAGCTGGCAGACACAGCAATAACAACTTCCCAGGCATGCGATGTCCCCCCGCTTGAATTCCGGCCGGATTCACCCGCCTTACGGCTGGCACAAAGCCTTAGCGGCAGCAGTCAAGCAGATTGGGTTCCCTACGCCACAGAAGCAGGGCAATACCAGCAGGCAGGGCTTTCCACCATCATCCTCGGCCCAGGATCCATCGAGCAGGCACACCAAACCGACGAGTTTCTCAGCCTAGAACAACTGAAAGCCGGCGATTTACTCATGCAGGCGCTTTTCGAACGGCAAAAAATTGCACTCTAAGCAGCCGGTCATAAGCCTGCCTAACTGTACCAAAAGCTGAATCTATGCTATTATTTTTTGCAACTGGGAAAAAAAATGGCAAAACAGACAACACAAACATCCACTGGAAGGGCAAAACGCGCCTACGATGAGTCGGCGATTAAAACCCTCAGCTCGTTGGAACACATCCGACTGCGGCCGGGTATGTACATCGGTCGTTTGGGCGACGGAAGCAATTTCAACGATGGTATTTATATTCTGATAAAAGAAGTTATCGACAACAGTATTGATGAATTCATCATGGGCCACGGCTCAAAAATCGACATCATCTTACAAGACAAGATGGTTGAGGTTCGCGACAAAGGCCGCGGGATTCCGCTTGGCAAAGTTTTCGAATGTGCATCAATCATCAACACTGGAGGGAAATACAATGATGATGTATTTCAATTCAGCGTCGGTCTGAACGGAGTCGGTATAAAAGCCGTTAACGCCCTATCTGAGCTATTCATTATCCGCTCCTGCCGCGAGGGCAAATTCGTCGAGGTCGAGTTCAGCCGTGGCGAAGAAGTTAAAACCCGCAAAGGCGCAACGAAAGATCCAAACGGCACCTTGGTTCGCTTTATCCCCGATCAAGAGATTTTCGGTGACTACACATTTAACAACGAGTTTCTGGAACAGCGCTTCTGGAATTATGCCTATTTGAACAGCGGCCTTACCCTGCGCTGCAACGGTCAAAACATCAAGTCAGAAAACGGGCTCAAGGACTTGCTATCGCAGGAAGTCGGGAATGAGCCGCTTTATCCTGTTCTGCACTACCGCGGCGAGCGCCTTGAGTTTGCCCTTACCCACACCGAGTCATACGGAGAAACCCATTTTTCGTTTGTAAACGGCCAATACACCAATGACGGCGGAACCCACCTGAGTGCTTTCCGCGAAGGCGTTCTGAAAGGTGTAAATGACTTTTTCAAGAAATCATTTAGTGGGGTCGATGTCCGGGAAGGAATCACCGGTGCGGTGTCTGTACGGCTAAAAGAACCGATCTTCGAAAGCCAGACCAAAAACAAACTTGGCAACACTGACATTCGCGCCTGGATAGTGCAGGAAGTACGAACAGCCGTACTGGATCTATTTCACAAAAACCTGGATATTTCCAAAACCGTCGAAAGCAAAATTTCTCATAACGAAAAATTGCGACGCGAATTAAACATGGTGAAAAAACAGGCCAAGGAAAAAGCCAAAAAAATTGCCTTAAAGATTCCAAAGCTAAAAGACTGTAAATACCACCGCGGAGATAAAAAAGAAAATGGCGAAAGCACAATCTTCTTAACCGAGGGACAGTCGGCCAGCGGCTCAATGGTCAGCAGCCGCGACCCCTATACACAGGCAATCTTCAGCCTACGGGGAAAGCCGCAAAACATGTTTGCCAAAAAACGCACTGAAATCTATACCAACGAAGAGTTATATAATTTGATGCAAGCCCTCGGCATCGAAGACGAGGTCGAAAACCTGCGCTACAGCAAAGTCGTAATTGCGACCGATGCCGACCACGACGGTTTTCATATCCGCAACCTCCTATTAACATATTTCTTCTGCTTTTTCGAAGAACTCATTCTTGATGGCAGAATCTTTATTCTGGAAACCCCACTCTTCCGCGTCCGCAACAAAAAAGAAACCCGCTATTGCTACAGCGATAGTGAACGGGATGCCGCCATACAAGAAATCCGCTCGCCCGAGGTAACCCGCTTTAAGGGCTTGGGAGAGATATCACCTTCAGAATTCGGACAGTTTATCGGCCAGGATATGCGGCTGGTGGAAGTGAACATAAAATCCCTGACCCGCGTCCACAAGGACATTGAATTTTTTATGGGCAAAAACACCCCGGTCCGCCGCGAGTTTATTATGGAGAACTTAGTCTAATGCCATACGCAGATACACTCTTCAAACAAAACTTTTTGCACTACGCATCCTATGTTATCAAGGAACGGGCAATCCCCCATATTGATGATGGCCTTAAGCCGGTACAACGCCGCATTCTTCACTCACTTTTTGAGGTTGATGACGGCAAGTTCCACAAAGTTGCAAACATAGTCGGGCATTGTATGAAATACCACCCGCATGGCGATGCATCAATCTATGAAGCCCTGGTAAATCTAGCAAACCGCGACATCATGATCGACAAGCAGGGGAACTTCGGCAATATTCTTACCGGCGACCAGGCATCCGCCGCTAGGTACATTGAGTGCCGGGCCACGGCATTTGCCAAGGCTATCTTATATAATCCAGAGCTAACCAGTTTCGAGCCATCTTACGACGGCAGAAATAAAGAACCCGTGGTCTTCCCGGCAAAAATTCCTCTTATTCTGGTACAAGGCGCCGAAGGGATTGCCGTTGGAATGTCCACCAAAATTCTTCCCCACAACCTGATAGAGGTTATCAAGGCCGTGCAGGAACGCCTGCAAGGCAGAAGTGTTGAACTCTACCCGGATTTTCCCAGCGGCGGCATGATAGATGTTTCAGATTACCAGGATGGCCACGGAAAAGTATTAACCCGAGCCCTGCTGGACACAAAAGATCCCAAACGAATCATTATTCGCGAAATTCCTTTCGGCACCACAACGGAATCACTGATTGCATCCATTGAAAATGCCGCGCGGAAAGGAAAGCTAAAAATCGCATCGATTGACGACTTTACTGGCGAAGAGGTGGAAATCGAAATAAAGCTTCCCAAGGGGGTCTACACAGCCGATCTTGTTGATCAGCTGTATGCCCACACCGACTGCGAGTTTTCCGTATCGGTGAACCTTTTGGTCATCAATGGTGATAAGCCGGCAATGATGACCGTCACCGAAATTATCGAGTACCATGCGAAAAAACTTGTAGAGCTTCTTACCCAAGAGCTAAAAAATGAGCAAAAGCACCTAAAGGACGAACTGCATGCCCGCACTTTGGAGCAGATATTTATTGAAGAACGTATTTACAAGCGGATTGAAGATGAAAAAACCAAAGATGGGGTTGTATCCACCATTTACACCGGATTTGAGCCCTTCAAAAGCCAGATAAAACGCGAAATTACCGACGAAGATATTGAAAGACTTTTGCGAATCCCGATTCGCCGCATCTCTTTATACGATATTGAAAAAGCCCGCCAGGAAATGAAGCGCATAAACGATCGACTCAAAGAGATCGCCAAGCACCTGAAAAATATCATCCAGTATGCTGTTGATTATCTCGATGACATTATGGAAAAAGCACCCGGCAATTTCGAGCGCCGCAGTACCATTACCCGCTTTGACAAAGTTGATGTTCGCGATGTTACCGGCAGGGAACACCCCTTGCGCTTTCACAAAGAAACAGGCTATGTCGGAACCGGACTGGATGAAGGCGCTGTTTTGGGCAAGGTTTCCGAGTTCGATCGTATACTAATCATAAAAAAAGACGGAAGCTATCAGATAATCGATGCTCCGGAACGGCTATACATTGGCGATATCTGGTTCTGCGGAATGGCAGAAAAGGATAGGCTGGCGAAGATCATATTTTCCGCCGTTTACACCAATAGCAACAAGCAGACCTACATAAAGCGCTTTAAGATAGAGCAATTTATCAAAGACCGCGAGTACAGCATCCTGCCAAAACCAGGGAGCGATACACTACTTACCGTTACCATCAAGCAGGATGCCGCTGTTTTACTGGAATACAAAGCGAAGGCCAACATTCGGGTAACCAAGCAAGAGTTTGCCCTATCAGACTACCTGGTGAAAAACGTCAAAGCAAATGGTGTACGCCTAAGCGATAAGGAAGTCAAAAAGTGCCGGATCCTGGCAAAAAAATAATTCTCACAGGCAAGCTGGCATCCAGCTGCCCTACACCAAATAAGAGAGCAACACAAACAGTAAATACAGATTGCCTGTAACAGAAACAAGAAACAACGCCACTGCCCCAGCCTCGCATACATAGGCCTTCCGGTTCAAACGGCTGCGTATGCGATGCGAATCGCGCGGAAAAACCACCGAGGTATATAGGCTGTCATCACTTTGATTTTCTAGAACC
>CAYNNU010000062.1:7075-11161 GCA_964398645.1 uncultured Spirochaeta sp. | reverse complement strand
AAAAACTGCTGCAAGAATAGATTTTTACAAAAGACGATATAATTCTACCGGGTTTTGTTTGCCTTTTAGCTGCACTGCGTCCAGGGGTGGTCCCGGGGGAGTTCGGCCGGCAAACTGCAGGCAGGATTCCGATGCAATAATGCGGGCATCTGTTTGCTTACAAGCGCTTTCAATTCGGGCAGCAGTGTTTACCGTATCGCCGATTACCGTGTATTCCATTCGGCTGGCCGAGCCGATATTCCCGGCTAGAACCGGGCCATAGTGAATGCCGATTCCGCATTTTAGCGCCGGCCATCCTTTGGCGATAAAATCTGTATTTAGTCTGTCTAGTGCCTCCGCCATCTTGAAGGCGGCATTGATTCCTGCGGCCGCCGGATTATCCAGGGGAACGGGAACGCCAAAAACAGCCATTACCGCATCGCCAATATACTTGTTGACGATTCCGCCTTCGCCTTCGATGCAGGCACTGATCACGGTAAAATACTCATTGAGCAGGTTCACAATTTCAGCGGCCTCAAGCCTTTCTGAAATACTGGTAAATGAGCGGATATCGGAAAAAAGTACCGCGGCTTCGGTGGTGCGGCCGCCCATTGCAATGTTTCCCTGTAACAGAAAATCCCGTACCCGGGGATCAACAATCCGCCCGAAGGTTTCGGTAATGAACTCTTTTTCCTGCAGGCTTTGCGTCATGCTGTTCATAGATTCGCTTAATTGTCCAAGTTCATCGATAGATCGAATACGGATGCGGCTTTCTAGTTGGCCGGCGGCAATGTTGCGGGTTTGTTCTTCCATTTCCTGTAATGATCTCCAATAGGGCATGGTCGTTAAAACCGTCAGCAAGGCGCCAAAAAAAATAAAGCCAAGGGAGATGGTGGCAAGTGGGATCATTAGGGAATAGTCACCCCGGCGCATGTAGTCAGTCATGCAGAAACGAAAAATCAGTAGGAAAGGGAGAACCGAAATACTGATAAAATAGATTGAGTAGCGCTGCAGGATATTCAAGCGGAGCCCGCGGCGGTGATAGCGTGACAACTGGTTGTCCGGGAAAAAGCGCGGGATAATCTGAGTTCGGTAGATTGCTTCTAAAAGAGAGTAGGAAAAAGAAAAACAAAGCAGCGAGCTTACGGCATTTTCCAAAAGCGCTCCAGCAAGGAATTGCGGTTTTATTGATGTTGGGGTCAGCCATAACCAGAAGATGAAAATAAGGCTTGCTGTTACCCAGCCTGACAGGCTTATGAGGCTGATCATCAGTGGGCTGTGAAGCAGGCGACTCTTGGCTTTGGCGTTATCATTGCTATCTTTCCAACGTAAAAGCGGGCGTGAATAAAAATACGACATGATAGAGGGAACGAGAAAAGATAGCCACAGTATCGATTCGTTGATGCCATCGTATGCCTTTAGAAGGGCTGAGTGCATTTCGGGGGTTCGAATATACGGCATGAGAAAAACACCGGTAATAATAATTGTAAGGAGGTTTGAAAGGATAACGGCTGCAAATACGGCTGAAAAAACCCCAATGCGAACGCGCCGGCTTGGCCGGCGCGTAGAAAATTCCTGATGTATGGCTGAATCAGCTTCTTTGGTCAATTCAGTTCTCCTGCTTGCTGCAGCAAAGTTTATTACGCGGTGCTTAGCCTTTCTGCCCCATATATGGCAGGGAAGCAGCCGTTTCCTTTACCTTGTCGCTGTTTGCCACCAGTAAGCTGGTGCTGTCCCAGCTTCCTTCAACAAGTGCGTTACGACGCGATTCAGGCATGTTCACTTCGATGCGCAAGGCATTGCAGCAACTGCCACCGCGCACTTCCATGCGCTCAAGATCCAGGGTGAACTCGCTATCCGGCTCTTCCTGTATGAGCTTTTGCAGTGTCGCGATATCCTCGCCAGATGCGCTTACTGCCGGTACTCCCAGCATAACACAATTTCCGGCGAAAATCTCGGCAAAGCTTTCTGCAATGATTGCCTGAATACCCCAGCGGTGAAGCGATTGCGGGGCATGTTCGCGGCTACTGCCGCAGCCAAAGTTCACATTGCCAACCAGAATTCTGGCCCCCGCGAAACGCTCATCGTTAAAAGGATGCTGCTTTTTGCTGCCATCGGCTTCGAATCTTTCGTCATAAAAGGGGTATTCACCCATTTTGCTGAACGTGATTTCTTTCAAAAATCGAGCCGGGATTATTCTGTCGGTATCGATATCATCGCCGATCACCGGAACTGCCCGTCCACTGATCTGGCGTATTCTCATGTCTCTCATTTTTGGCTGCATCATTTTGTTGCCTCCTGTTCTTTTTCTGTTGCGAAGCTGCGGATATCCGTTACCACACCTGTTACCGCTGCTGCGGCGACCATTTCCGGCGACATCAAGAGTGTCCGACCGGTGGCGCTGCCCTGACGGCCGATAAAGTTCCGGTTGCTCGAGCTGGCGCTTATTTGATCACCCTGCAATTTATCGGGGTTCATTGCCAGACACATCGAACAGCCTGCCGCCCGCCATTCAAAGCCTGCATCAATAAAGACCTTGTTCAATCCTTCCTTGGTCGCCTGTTTTGCAACCTGAATAGAGCCGGGAACTACAAAGGCAAACACGCTATCGGCCACCTTTTTTCCGCGTAAAACTGCTGCCGCCGCCCGTAAGTCTTCTATTCGGCCGTTTGTACAGCTACCGATGTAGGCAACATCTATCGGGGTTCCTGCAATCGGCTGGCCAGGCTGTAACTGCATGTGCTGGAAAGCCAACTCGGCTCCTGCCCGTTCGCCGGCGTCTTGTATTTCCGCTGGCATCGGCAAGTTCTGGGCAACACCCACACTCTGGCCCGGGGTTATACCCCATGTGACCATCGGCTCGATCTGCGCCCCGTCATACACAACAACATCATCATACTCGGCGTCGGCCTCGCTGGCCAAATTCCGCCATCCTTCGACCGCCTTGTCCCAGTCGGCCCCGGCCGGGCAGAATTCGCGTCCCTGCAAATAGTCGAAGGTAGTGTCATCCGGGTTCACATAGCCCGCCCGGGCGCCTCCCTCAATCGACATATTGCACACCGTCATCCGCCCTTCCATGCTCATGTTGTCAAAAACGTCGCCGGCATACTCATACACATAGCCGATGCCGCCTTTTACGCCCAAGCGGTTGATGATATATAAAATGACATCTTTGGGTGTAACACCTGGCTGTAATTCGCCGTTCACCTCGATCCGCCGCACTTTCATTGGGTCCATGGCCAAACATTGGCTGGCAAGCACGTCTCGTACCTGGCTAGTGCCTATGCCGAATGCCAAGGTGCCAAAGGCGCCATGGGTACTTGTGTGCGAATCACCGCAGGCGATGGTCATGCCCGGTTGGGTCAAGCCCAATTCCGGTCCAATGATATGCACGATGCCTTGCTTGCCTGACTCAAAGTTGAAAAACTCGACCCCGAATTCTTCGGTGTTGCGTTCGATGGCCTGCATCATCAATTCTGCCTGTTCATCCCGGAACGGCCGTTGCTGGTTTCGGGTTGGAACGATGTGGTCCATGGTTGCAAAAGTCCGCTGCGGATATGCAACCTTCAATCCCTGTTCGCGCAGCATATCGAAGGCCTGCGGACTGGTAACTTCATGAATCATGTGCAAGCCGATAAATAACTGCGTCTGTCCAGACGGCAGAGTGCTTACTTCGTGCATGTCCCACACTTTGTTATACAAGGTTTTACTTGCCATAATAGCCTCCTTTGCTGCCAGCGGTTTTTTCCGCGCCAGCGCCTATGCCATACTATACGGAAAAAATAATTATTTGTAAAAGATATATTATCTATATTAAACATAGGCGCAGGCTATGGTCGGCGGGGCGAGGCGGCAGGCCTGGGCGAGGTGGCCTGCCGGGGCGAGGTGGCCTGCCGGGGCGAGGTGGCCTGTCGGGGCGAGGTGGCCTGTCGGGGCGAGGTGGCCGGCCGGGGCGAGGTGGCCAGCCGGGGCGAGGTGGCTGGCGGGACGAGGTGGCTGGCGGGGCGAGGCGGCTGGCGGGGCGAGGCGGCCGGCGCCCGGCCAACACGGCAGCGCCCGGCCAACACGGCAGCGCCCGGCCAACACGGCAGCGCCCGGCCAACACGG
>CAYNNU010000062.1:0-6975 GCA_964398645.1 uncultured Spirochaeta sp. | reverse complement strand
CAGCGCCCGGCCTAGCCCATATACCGCCGGGTCATACTATAATTTTTGTAGCCGCCGGAGATATTGTAGACTTCAGAAAAACCGCTGTTTAGCAAGACGTTTTGCGCAGCGTTGCCGGTGGTACCCTTGTTGCAGTGGGTTACCAGGGGCTTATCGCTTTTTTTCAACCAATCTATCTTTGAGCGTAGTTCGGCAAGGGGAATATTCACGGCAGTTGGAATATGACTCTTGGCAAAATCTGAGGCAGAGCGAACATCAATTATTGTGTATTCTTCTTCCCGGCCAATTAAATCCTCGGGCAGAATAATGCGTCGGTTATGGTAGATTGCATTTGTCAAAATCATGCCTGTGTACATGACCGGATCTTTGGTGGTGGAGAAGGGCGGTGCATAGCATAAATCCAGCTTGAACAGATCTTTCACTGTGGCGCCAAAGGTCATCGCAGTAACAAACACGTCCAGCCGCTTATCGACCCCTTTCTGCCCGATGATTTGTACCCCCAGCAATTTGCCGGTTTTTCGGTCAGCCAGGGCTTTTATTACCATTTGCCGTGCTTCAGACAGGTAGGAACTTTGGTTTTCTTTGATAACATGGATTAGCTCGCAGTCGTAGCCAGCTTTTTTTGCATAACGATGGCTAAGCCCGGTAAAGCCGACTTCCAAATCGAAAAACTTGAGGATGCCGGTGCCTAGCACCCCTTCAAAACGCAGGCTAGCAGGCGAGCTGCCAAGAACATCCCCGGCAATACGGCCTGTCTTATTGGCAGTTGATCCCATCGGTCGGTACAGGGGCTGGCCGTTGGCAATAGACCAGCTTTCGGCGCAGTCGCCGACAGCCAAAATGTCTGGCACAGAGGTCTGCATCTGATCATCAACTTTTATTGCACCGGTACTACCGATTTCTATACCTGCTTCGCGGGCAAGGCGGGTTTCTGGCGCAACACCGGCAGCAACGATTACCAGATCAGCATCGGCGGTGTAGCCAGATCGGCACCGAATCTGCTTGTCATCAATTTCGCTAACCATCTCTTGTACGGAAAAAGAAATCTTCTTTTCTTTCAGGTAGTCTTCCAGCCAGATGCTCATATCAGCATCCAGGGCCGGCAGTAGGTGATTTTGGGCCTCAATAAGCTGACACTGTATTCCGCGCTTAATCAGATTTTCCAGTATTTCAAGCCCAATAAATCCGCTGCCGATTATTACTGCTGTTTGTACTTGATGCTGGCGGATATAGCTGTCCAAGCCAACAGCATCTTCCATGTGTTTAAGGACATGGACATGGCTTTTTTGTATTCCCTCAATCTTTGGGTGCACAGCAAAGCTGCCGGTGGCAAGGACCAAGCGGTCGTAGCCTTCTTTCCAGCGTTCGCCGCTTGTCAGGTTGTGTACTTCAATGTGCTTGTTTTCGCGATCGATTGATAGCACTTCATGTCTGGTTTGAATATGCATGGCAAAGCGCTTGCGAAACCATTCAGGATCGCGTGGGGTTAAATCTGTGCGCGAAATTTCCTCGTGCCCTAAAAAGTAGGGCATGCCGCAGGTTGAATAAGAGATATATTCGCCTTTTTCGTATAAAACGATTTCTTCCTCTTCGCTATTTCTGCGCAATTTGGCGGCAACCGAAGTTCCTGCGGCAACCCCGCCGACAATTATCGTTTTCATCAATTACCCCTGTATTGTGGCAGCAGATGGGAACCCGCCTTTCATTTTTTTGGCAATAGAAACCAGACTCAGCATGACTGGAACTTCCACTAATACACCGACAACCGTTGCCAAGGTTGCGCCGGAAGAAAGCCCGAACAGGCTGATAGCAACAGCTACTGCGAGTTCAAAAAAGTTTGATGCCCCAATCATTCCCGAAGGGGCGGCAATTTCATAGGGAACCTTCCAGAGTTTAGATAGGCTAAAGCCTAAAAAGAATATGAAATATGTTTGGATAATCAAGGGCAGTGCAATGAGCACTATTGCTACCGGGTTTGCCAAAATGGTTTCGCCCTGAAACGAAAAAATGATGATCAGCGTGAGCAGTAATCCTGCCTCGGTTATTCCTTCAAATTTTTTACAGAATACGTTTTCAAACCAATCCTTTCCATGACTTTTTATTAACAGATTCCGGCTAATAAAACCGGCGGCAAGTGGAATAACAACAAACAAAACCACTGACATGAACAGGGTATTCATGGGAACCTGGACATCGCTTACACCTAGCAGGAATGCAACAATGGGGGCAAAGGCCAAAAGGATAATAAGGTCGTTTACCGCAACCTGAACAACTGTGTAGCCGGGATCACCATCGGAAAGATAGCTCCACACAAAAACCATGGCTGTGCAGGGTGCAGCGCCCAAAAGTACGGCTCCGGCAAGATAATCTGTTGCCAATAGATCCGGAATGAAGGCTTTGAATACAATTTTTAGAAAAAACCAGGCAATAAGATACATGGTAAAGGGTTTGATGAGCCAGTTTACAACAAGAGTAATCAAAAGCCCTTTTGGTTTTTTTCCTGCATTTACAATGCTCTTGAAATCGACCTTTAGCATCATCGGAAAAATCATCAGCCAGATCAGAACGGCTACAGGAATCGAAACATTTGCGTACTCAAGTCTGCCTAGTGCTTCAGGGACAGTAGGAAATAGAACTCCAATAGCAACTCCCAGTCCGATACATATTGCAACCCAAATTGTCAGATATTTTGCAAAGAATCCAATCTTTTTATCAGCCATTCGTGCGCTCCTTATAGCTTGTATATTGGTAATTTGGCAAAAAGACCAAAAAGAGTCAATATTTTATTGACCAAAATTCTATAATAATTCACCATATATGCATGGAATCAAGGCAGGATCGCAAGTTGGCCAAATCGCGGGCACGGGTAATAAAGGCCCTCGGTCATCCCACTAGAATATATATGGTAGAATTATTGTCAAAACAGGATTTGTCGGTAGGGGAATTAACCCAAGCGGTTCAGGCTGATGTATCAACTGTGTCAAAACATCTTTCATTGCTCAAGCAGGCCGGAATCTTAGGCGACCGCAAAGAAGGCAATCGGGTTTTTTATGTTCTTTTGCGCCCTTGTATAATGGGATTTATTCACTGCATAGACGATGTCATTTTTGAGGATGCCCAGCAAGGAATTTCCTGCCTTCGTCCATCCTGAAACGGGAAAGCGAAATCCCTTTGTGCTATATTTGAAACATGAGTAGAAAATTTTTGACTTGTCGCCTTGGCGTATTGTTAGTAATAGTAATCGCTTTTTTTCTGACTGCCGGCCCTGTGTTTGCCGATCTATCAAACCTGCGTGATGATGTTGAAGAAGCGGAATCGGTGAGCCGCAATAGCGAAGAGCACTACGAAGATGATACAGAAGATGATTACTATCAGGATGATGAGTGCTGCTGCGAAGACTGTGAAGAAGAAAGCAATATTTTTGTGGAAATAATGGTTGAAATTTTGAGTGTAATCTGGAGCTACAATAATGCGGCCGCCAGTTACTCAAATTACCCCTACAGCGACGGAGACTTTTATCATGGCGCCCAATTTCAGACCGACAAGTACAGCGGCAATGACTATCTTGAGCCAGCCTTGCCCAAGCGTTCCTGGTATGAACTGGGGGCTCAGGCATATTATTTGGATGGGCTTGGAACCGGAACCGGCCTTTCCATAAAGGGCCATTTTTGGAGTTTTATCGGCCCCTATCTTGAAGGGATGTTTTTCTATGAGGGCGAAGACTATTTACGTGCGGTTCGCTTGGGCATGCAGTTTGCGCTCATCCAGTCCACCGGATTTACTCTTGAATTGTACGGCCAGTATCAGGCATGGCAGGGAATGCTGGATCGGCAGGGCGGTACCTTTGGTGTGCAGTTTATGTCTTTTCCGGCAAAACCGGTGAGTTTGCAAATTCGTAGCGGTGCTCAGTTTTTTCCATCTTTTACTGTTGCCGAGTTTGACGGTAGGCTTGGAATCATGCAGGGTCCGTGGGAATTCTATGGCGGTTGGCGCTGGTGGAATCTGCTGGCTACAAATGATCAATCTATAGCCGTGTATCAAGGTCCTTTTTTCGGAGTTTCACGCTACTATTAAGCGAATGTGTTTTGTTTACGCATAAATTACGCCTTAAGTCTCCTCCAAAAAATATCGACATTTAATAGGTAGTACTGTTCGGAGGATCTATGGGCAGCTTGTTGGCAAAAATGAAACGTTTACGCGCCTCGGTGGCGGACACACCGCAGAATGAAGAAAATAATTCTGCCGAACAAGGAATGTCCGAAGAAGAACTTGAGGTAATTACCCGTAAGATTGATGAGGTTGCCTATGCAAACCGCATTCAGGCCACTCCTGAGCTTTTCAAAATACATGCGCAAAAACGAGGGGTGTTTTTACCGGCCATGGTAAATCTTTTGGCTGTTCTGGTGTTGGCAGGTGGTATCGGTTTTAGTTTTTTTGCCTATCAGCAGCAGGAAACCGACTTTGTTCAACAGGTTCGTACCCTAGAATCTGCCGAAGGCCGCCTGTTAGAGGTTTTGCGGCAGGAAGCCGAAGAAAATCTGGCTGCCAAAGAAGAAGAAATCCGCAATATTCAGGAACAAATGAGCCAGGTGCGCATGGAGCGCGATGAATTCGAAGAAAGCATGGAAGACCGCATAGCCCGCCGTGAGGCAGCATTGCGCAGCGAACTGGAGCAGGAACTGGAAGCAGAACGTGAGCGTTTGCGCCGTCAGGGTTTAAGCGAGGCTGATATTGAAGCCCGTATTCGTGAAATCGAGCGGCAAAAAAATGAAGAAATGAATCAGGCCTTAAATGAATTTCGCGCACGCGCTGAAGCGGAGCGGGAAGCGCTGAATGCTTCTTTGACTCAGTTGGAAAGTCAGTATTCACAAAACCTTGCAGCAGCAGATGCCGAGAGGGCAGAGCTTGCCCGGCAGGCCCAGCAGCGTGCGGCAGAGCTTGAGCAGGTTAGCCGTGAAGTGCAGTCAGCGCAGCGGGAACTAGCGGATATTGCCGCCCGCCGGGAAGCTGAAGCACGCTTAATGTCGCAGTTAACCGGTTTTTACCGTCAGTTGAACAATCAGTTGGAATCCGGGGAGTTTAACCGGGCACGGCAAACAATAGAAAATCTGCGAGCTTTTCTTAATAGCCCCCGTTTTAACGATGTCGAGTCCATGCGTCAGCGCCGGGAAGTTGACTTGTTCTTAGCCGATGCGCTAGAGCAGTTGATCGAAAAAGAAGATGAAACAACTGATCAAAATGTGAACCTTGCCCGAGCTGCCTCCGCTATTTCCCGGATTCAAAGCTTGCATGCTGAGGCGCAGGAATATGCGCAGGCTGGTCAGCAGCAGCAGGCAT
Source organism: uncultured Spirochaeta sp. (assembly GCA_964398645.1). GTDB lineage: Bacteria > Spirochaetota > Spirochaetia > DSM-27196 > DSM-8902 > Spirochaeta_B. Next base: position 1,638 of record CAYNNU010000062.1, on the reverse strand, counting down.
TGGAAAGCTATACAGATGCTTTGGCAGTGCTGCCCGAAATTCAGCAGGCAAGCCGCGCTTTAGCGCAGCAAACAGGAAGCCGTAGCGAAGCAGAATACAGTCGCATGCTGGAAGAGATGGAAGAGCGCCTGAACGAAGAACTTGAAGCGCAGCGGGAACAGCTTGCCAGTGAGTTTGATCAGGAACGGGAAGATTGGGATGAGCAGGAAGCAGACTTGCAGAAACAACTTGCCGAGCAGGACGAGCTTCGCGCGGCCTTGCAGGAACAGCTGAATGGAGTTCAGCGCCAGCTGGAAACCGTACAAAGCCAGTTGGATGACCAGCAAAGTCGCGGAGTTGAGCAGTTTGCCGAGTATGAGCAGGCGCAGACTCGAATTACTGAATTGCAGCAGGAAAACGAACGCTTACAGAATGCACTTGAAAATGCAGAAAATAATGCTGGCAGATCCAGAAGCGAAATGCGCGACAGACTGGCTGAATTGGAAACGCTGGCTGCTGAACTGCAAGTAACCGTAAATCAGTATCAGGATATGACCAACGCCTATCAAAGTTACCGCAATGAGCAGGAGGCTGCTTTTGAACGCGGCGGCAGCGCGGCCATTGTACAGGGAAAAGCAGCACTGGATGCCTTTTTGGCAAGTTCAGCAGTGCAGACAGCTTTTCCCGGCATTCTGGACCAGGTTCGCGTGTACGACCAAGCCTTTGAAGAATCCGGGCAGCAGAATATTCTGTACGAAGTAGCTGACCAAGTGTACACCATCTACAGCTACCCGGGTAAACAAGCGCGGCTGGAATATATCTCTGATGCAATTGAAAATGAAGACCGCGAGGCTATGCTGGAATTCTACGAAAACATGCGCGCGCTCGTTTCAGAATAGCTTTTTTAGGGTGTAAAACCGGCCAGTTCATAGAGTGAGCTGGTGGCAATGCGGTAGTTTCCGGCAAAAGCATCATATACATCTTGATCCAGGGATTCATTGTAATGGCGGTTAAAAAGGCTGCTGTAGCGCAGGCTGATCATCCAATTATTGTTGGTGTCTTGGTATTCTTGAATATACTCAAAATCGCCGGGATGAAAGCTTTTTGTTTCACTATCGCCTTCGGTAAAGAATATCCATTCACCACTCTCATCATCTTTGAGTAATAGGGTTCCATCGTGCAAAACTCCCAGCAGACGGCCCTCTAAGGCTTGGCCAGCAACATTGATTCTATATGCTGAATAACCATCGTTTACGGATACGTTTGTGCCACGAGTCCAGGCAAAGGTGTGAAAAACATTTTCGGCTTCGTTAAAAAGTGAAAGGTAGCTGCGGCTTTGTACAGTATCATCGCCAGATGCGGTAACATAAAACCCGCGCCGACGGTAATTAACAAAATTATAGCCGGTTAGGCGGGTAAGTTGTGTGGGGCCTGTAAAACTAGCTGGGGTTGGTGCAGCGCCAAGATTAAAGTCATAGCTTAGATCATATACGGCTTCAAAAATTCCAGTGTTAGTTGGTGTGTTAGTATCCGTAGAAAGGTATAGAAGAAACAACTTGTTGCTTTTTGCGTGGCTAAGATCGTTTCCAATAAATTCATGGCTGGATACAGTCCCTGACCCGATGAAATCTAATGAAGTTATATTGGGGTCAGTAAAAT
>CAYNNU010000061.1:7471-11309 GCA_964398645.1 uncultured Spirochaeta sp. | reverse complement strand
ATGTATGATAATCATAAGCTGCCGATGGCGTCAAACCCCGCGTTGATAATCTTTTAAGGGAGGAAAAATGTATAAAGGTTGGATTTTTGATTTGGATGGAGTAATTACCGATACCGCAGAATATCATTACCAAGCTTGGAAAGCCCTTGCCGACAGAGAAGGTATACCCTTTTCCCACAAGCAAAACGAAGCTTTGCGAGGAGTGTCGCGGGCTGATTCCCTTCGTTTACTTTTGCAGGGGCGTGAAGTTGATCAATCAAAATTTTTAGAAATGATGGAATGGAAGAACAATCATTATGTATCCTTACTTGAAAAAATGAGTCCCGCTAATGTTTTTCCTGGAGTCAGGGAACTGTTGCTTGAATTAGGTAAAAATGGAGTTAGGATTGCCCTTGGATCTTCAAGTAAGAATGCTCTTCGGGTATTAGAATTGTTAGATTTATCTTCAGCATTTGACGCTGTGGTTGATGGAAACAGTGTGGCAAGTGCAAAGCCTGCCCCTGATGTTTTTTTGAAAGCAGCTGAACTATTGAAGCTGAATCCGAGGGATTGTGTTGTTGTTGAAGATGCCGAATCTGGTGTTGAAGCGGCATTATGTGGTGGTTTTTGCGTTGTAGGGATTGGCCCCGTCGAGCGGGTTGGAAAAGCCCATATTCAATATACCCAACCAGAAGAAATTTCGATTCTAGAGGTTAATCAACTGAAAAAAATATGAAAAACATCAAGGTCTGTCCCTCATATTTTGTCATAATTATTCAGTTTTTAGTTTTTTCAAAAAATATCGGTCGGTGGCCGAATTTACCTAGGCGTGACCTGTGGAAGTCTGATACAGTTAGATTAATGAGAGAATCCAATATTTAGGAGAAGATTATGATACAAATACAAGATCGCTCAATTAATAATGATAGACAGTTATTCACAGGAAATTCCTTGCATGAATTTCATATTCCGGTATTGGGGACAGGGTATTCGATTGATACACCACTTAAGGTTGCACGCTTTGGGATTGCATCGGTAATGTCCATGGTTGATGATCAGTTGGTTGAGCAGATGCGAGAATATCATTGTGAAAAGCTTGGCCTTCCATATGAGGAGATTCCGGCAGGCTCTGAAGATTCTAGAGCTCGACGATTTACAGCTTATTTTAATTTTATCGACGAAAGGGTACAAAAACAAATTGAAGAAATGCGGGCAATGGCATTCACTGGTGAAAGTTTGTTGGACCAGTATTTTCAGCTTTTACCAGATGTTGAGTTGCGCAGTACCTACGAACGAATGATGAGTATGCCTGAAGGAGATAGCCGGTTACAAGTTGAAGGCGAATTAAAGTCTGCAGTTGTAGCAGGCAGTATCGATGTAAATATTATGACAAAATTAGATGGACAACCTTGGCTTGATGGTAAGCCAGTAGACCCCTATTATTCCGACGCATCAGCGGCTTTACGTGGCTATGCAAATAGCACCTTCGACTCTACAATTATTTTTTCAGCTGGTATGAATCCCCGATTATTTGCTGCAATTTCAGAATATCCTGATTTTCATGCGAATGAAGAAGGGTATATTAAGAAGCGTATTTGTCTGAAAGTAAGTGATTATCGTTCCGCACTCATACAAGGAAAATTACTTGCAAAAAAAGGTTTGTGGGTTAGTGAATATCGCATTGAATCGGGCTTAAATTGTGGTGGACATGCTTTTCCATCAAAAGGGCATCTATTAGGGCCTATTTTGGAAGATTTTTATTCTCGACGGAATGAATTGGAAGAATCCTTATTCCCTATTTATCAAAAGGCATGTGAAGCTATCGGCCGATCCATTTGTACAGGAAAAATTGCGGTTACTGTACAAGGTGGTGTGGGCACCGCTGAAGAGCATCATTTCTTACGCGAACATTACCAGGTTGATGCGGTAGGCTGGGGGACACCATTTTTGTTGGTGCCTGAAGCTGTAAATCTTGATGAAGATCATATGGATCGTTTGTGTAAAGCAAATGAGTTTGATGTTTTTTTAAGCGATGCGTCACCTATTGGTGTGCCATTTTGGAATCTTCAAAATTCAGATAGTGAAAAGGCAAGAAAGCAACGGATTATTGAGGGGAAACCAGGTGTGTTTTGTGCAAAAAAACATTTAGCATTGAATACTGAGTTTGGTGAAAAGCCGCTTTGTCCAGCAGAAAAACGCTATCAAAAATTGAAATTAGAAGAAATTGAAGCAGAAAATCATCCTTTAGAGATTGAACAAGGCTTGAAAGAAAAGGTTTTGGCTAAGGCATGCTTGTGTGGAGATTTGGCTATGACCGCTGTGCGTACATTAGGTATCGTAAAAAAAGGAACTTCTGCAATTACACCTGGACCTAATATTGTGAATTTTTCGAAAATCGTAAGTCTAAAGGAAATGGTAGGGCATATTTATGGCAAGGTACAATTGGTAACGGCGAAAGCAAGGCCGCATATGTTTTTACGTGAGATAGAATTATATATTGATTATTCGTCGCGTGAATTAGCAGATTGCGCTACTGGGATAATGCAAAAAAGTAGTAAATATTTTGATGAAGTACATGAAAATTTGCAGTCCGGAATTGAGTATTACCGTGATATTGCTAATCGTTTTTTTACTAAAGAACGAGGCTTGTTTCTACAAAGATTGGACCATTTAAAAGCCGAGGTAGCAAATATTTTTCCAAAGGTAGCTGTACATACGTAATGAATAGCTTTTTAGAAATATGATTTTTGCTTTAGCCCCAATGGCGGGTATAAGCCATCGTGCCTTACGGCAAATGATCATGCAATTTGGAGGATGTGATCTCTATTATTCAGAGATGATTAGTGCTAAGGGTTTCCTAAATGGTAGCCGGTTGCGAGATGCATACACTGATGCACAACCTAATCCTGAACAAGTTGTTTATCAACTTATGGGTTCTGATAGCGAATCAATGAGCAAAGCCGCATCAATTCTTGATGGAAGAATATGTTCTGGAATTGATATCAATATGGGGTGCCCTGCACCTCATATTGTAAAACAAGGAGCCGGAATTAGTTGGATGTATAAGCCGGATTCCGCTTTCGAGTTAGTAAAAATTGTGAGGGACAAAGTTAAGAATCATGCACTAAGTGTAAAAATTCGCACTGGGCCAGAAAATGATTATCAATATTTACGTGATTTTTGCTTTGGTTTAGTTGATGCAGGTGTTGATCGAATTACTGTTCATCCACGTACAGCAAAACAGAAGCTGAAAAGAAAGGCAGATTGGTCTTATATTACTCGCCTTGTAAATGATATTCCCATACCTGTCTGGGGGAATGGTGATATTTCCTCTGTTGATAATTTAAAAAAACGTGCACAAGGTAAGTATGATGGACTGGTTATCGGTCGCGCTGCTGTTCAGCAGCCATGGATTTTTGCAGCAGCGAAAGGATTAGTAACTGGTCCAATAAATCGCCAAAGTGTAATACTGCAATATCTCGAATACCTTCAAAAGTTTTTACCGGCAGAATTACACCGTAGTCGTATAGCATTGTTTTTCGAAATTTTTTTAACTCAGTTTGTTTGGGGGCATCGTTTAAATACTCTGGTAGCCCGTCAAAAAGAAATAGATCAAATTGTTTCTGTAATTAATCAGTATTTCGAACGTTATCCAGATGAAAAAATAATTCAACTATAAAATTGAAATTTTTTTGAAATATGTAGTTTTTTGCTTGACAAAAGATGTACTAGCTATATAGTATAAAGTACAAGTAAGAGATGATTCATTTATAACTCTTCGCCCTGTCAGGGTTCTCGTTTCACAGTGACCTTCCAGCAACGTTGTTGTTGGAAGGTTTTTTTTTGACCTCTCTAGAGG
>CAYNNU010000061.1:0-7461 GCA_964398645.1 uncultured Spirochaeta sp. | reverse complement strand
CTCTAGAGGACTGTCCCTCAGATTTACTTGATTTTGTTTTTATTAATGTGAATTTTTTTGCTGTACAATTGCTTTTAATTTTTTTATTATTCATTAATGAAACTAAAAGTATTTCTGATTTTTGTATTCATTGCACTTACGGGGTGTTTTATTGGCCAAACCAATTCTGTTGTTCCTTTAAGCAGTGTATCTGATAATTTACCAGTGATTGAGAATCAGGAATCTTCCACGAACGATATTATTAGTCAAAAATCATTTTTTGATGGAGTGACTGGAGCAAGTGGAGTATATTATTTTTCTCATTTGAGTTTTTCACTTGAGGAGACCATGGCCTATATTGAAGGGCACAATGTTCCAATGGCTGTTTCTACAGTACGGCCAGATGGCGGTCCTCATGTTGCTTTTTTTTCTCCAATTTCAGTGGGGACAGACCTCTTGATGGTTAATATGCTTGATAATCAAACAAAATTAAATCTTTATGAAAACCCTTATGCAGTTGGTTTGTTATATACCCATACTTCTTATGGTGGGGGGAATTATTTTGGATCACGATTGTTTCTTCGATATATAAATGATTCGCATGAGCAACAACAATTATTAGATAAATATGAAAATTCAAATTCTTTTAATGAAATATTTGATGGTGAAAAAGTTTTTTTTCGTGTTATTCGTATTTTGCCCCTGGGGTAGTGTAATATTTAGATAGAAGTATTTGTTATCAATTGAAATTCATCTGGAACAGAAGATTTTTTTCCATTCTTGGAGTTTAAGAATACACCTGTTTTTTTAATTTGGACAAGTAAATCAGTATTTCTATATATTTTTTGGATAAAGGTAATGCTAGTGTTACCAATTTTGTGAATTTGTGTTTGAATTTTTAATTTTTCATCTAATGTTGCTGGTAGATAGTAGTCGGCTTCATTTCGGACAAGATGAAAAAGGTAATTTGTCATTTTTTTAGGACTTATGGTTTTGCGAAAAAATTCGTACATTGCATGGTCACAATAGTTTAAGTAGACATTATTATTCATATGTTGGTAATAATCACAATCATCAAAACGAACCTGAAAGAAAAAATCAGTTTGAACTGGCAAAATTATCTCCATTCTTTTTATCAAGATCCTAAAATTTATAGGGACAGTCGTCAATTATTTTTTTTAAAGTTGAATTTTTTTATTGATTTCTCAGTATATAGTAAATAGAGGTTGGAAAAATGAGGAAAGCAAGGTTACTAATGGATGGATGTAAATATCATATTACGGCTAGGATAAATAGAAAAGAAATGATTTTACAAAAACCGATTGAGAAAATGCATTTTTTGAAAGTTGTGTCACAAGCACAGAAAAAATACAATTTTACCATACAAAATTTTTGCATAATGGATAATCATATACATTTTATTCTTTTTCCCAAAAATGGCGCTTCTTTATCAGCAATTATGAGGTGGATTTTAGGCGTATTTGCAATACGTTATAATAAAAGGCATGGTATCTCTGGTCATGTCTGGGGAGATCGTTTTTTTTCTCGAATCATTAATAGTTTTAGAGAATTTATTGCAGCATTTGATTATATTGATAATAATCCAATTAAAATCGGAACTGTTTGCCATCCTTCTCAATGGCCATTCGGAGGTTTTTGGAATTATTATTGTGAAAAAAGCAAGTTACTTGGTGATATTCCTGATTATGTGAATTATGCTAGTATGTATTGGCGAAAATTGGAATAAGGGACTGTCCCTAATCAGTTATGGATACGCCCAGAGGGACTCGAACCCCCGACCTACAGCTTAGAAGGCTGTCGCTCTATCCGGTTGAGCTATAGGCGCTAGAAAAAAAATAAATCGGGGTAGCAGGACTCGAACCTGCGATCTCCTGCTCCCAAAGCAGGCGCCTTAGCCACTAGGCTATACCCCGATTAGATTGGTATATTACTTATAGGAAACAAGATGGTCAAGGTTACTTGACAGTTTTTTTTAAATCTAAGCATAAATTAAGAAATATCAAGAATCTAACGTTATATCTTTCCAAGATACTAATTTTTTATCATATATACTGTTATTCTTTTCTTTTTGTGTTAAAATAAATTTAAATATTGAATTTATATATAGCATAAAAAGGTGCTGTTTGTTTGTTATTTGTTTGTATTCGTGGAGGAAATATGATGGCAATACAAAAATTGAAAGTATTAAATATTTTTGTTGCAAGTTTATTGGTTTTTGGTTTGATTGGTTGTTATCCACCTGGTGATTCTGCAAGTAATATGGCATTAAATGAAATTCCCCAGAATATTCAAGCTTCTGAAATTGAGAGACAAGTTGAATCAGGAGATAACACAGCTACTGTTATTTTTGCAGCAGGAACAGTTGAACGTGTTCGAGAAGGTTCTTCAGATTACCTTGATATCGGTGATACTGTTCGAGGCGATGATACTATTCGTGTTGGTGCTGATGGTATGCTTGAATTGCAAATCGGGGATAATGCTACGATGATGCTTGAAGAAAACACTGTAGCTGTAATGGAACGATTAATTCAGGATTCAGATACACTCCGGGTTCAGGCGCAAGTACAAGAAGGGACAGTCCTCGCTAAAGTTAATGGAATGCGTGAACAAGATCGATTTTCTGTTCGTACACGATCATCTGTTGCAGGAGTTAGAGGAACCGAGTTTGGAGTTAAGGCTCTTCCGGATGGAACTGGAAGAGTTGTTGTAGGGTCTGGAACAGTTATGGTTTTGCCAACTGATCAAAATCTTGAAGAATTGTGGGATACGGTTGAAGAAAGAGATGATGCGACAGCAGAAAGACTGCTTCGGGAGTTGGAGAATTCTGCTCAAGCTGTAAAGGCTGGAGAGCAGTTAGATGTAAATCCAGAGGTTCAGCAGGAAGTAGCGCAAGAAATCCAACAGGTTGTTGATTTTGTGCGTAGCGAGGATCGTACAGAAGAGCAAGAGACTATCGTCCTAGCATCAGTAGAAAGAGTGAAGCAAGAAGTAGCCGAACAGGTTGAAACACGTGCTTTGGAGCAAGAAGAAACTCAACAAATGGAACGATTAAGTCGTGTTCAGCCCGTCGCATTAAGCACTCAAGCTCAGCAGTTAATACCCTTGGTAATTCGTGTAGTACCTGAAGAAGCTCAGATATCATTTAATGGCGAACCAGCAGGTCGGGGCAGGGCTTCAAAATTAATTGCACCTGAGTCTCAAGTAAGAGTTTCAATCACTTGTGAAGGATATGAAACGAGTGAATTTTTGCTTTCACCACAACGTGGTCAGGATATGCAGGTAGAAATGACTCCAGTTGCAAGTCAAGTTGAAGAGAGTGAAGAAGGTGCCCTGGAAAATGTGACAGAGGAGGCTGAAGAAGAAATTGTAGAAGAAATTGTTGAACCAGAACCTTTTGATCCTCTTGTTTTTCATGCAGCTGGATTAAGTGCTCCCGCAGTTCGTCGGGGTGTTGTTGTTGGAAATCGTTATATTCTTAGTGATCAAACTGGAAAATTGTATGGATTTGCTTTGGATACTGGCGATCTTATTTGGCAGGTTCAAACTAATAATCAAAGAAACGAGAATAGCCAGCCCGTTGCAGCAGGTAATGCCGTATTGTTCTCTGGATCTTCAGAGTTGGTCATGGTTCTTGCATCTGATGGTACAATAATAAATAGAACGGCTTTAGCAGCAGATCAATCTCATCTGTTTGGGCAAAATGCAGTATATAGTCAGGTCGGTATTTTATTGCCTGCAGAAAATGGAATTCAATTGTTAGATCCATCTACTTTACAAGTTATTCAGACGTTTCCTGTTACTGGGGGATGTTCAATGAGTCCTTCCTTATATAATGGAAATCCTGTTGTAGTTAGTGCAGAGGGAAAATTGTATGTCTTTGATGTAAACACTGGCGATGCGCTTATAGAAGCTACAACTGATGCTGTTCAACCTCTTGCTCAATCTGTTGTTGTTGATGGACAACTAGGGTTTTTTGGAGATCGACGTGGTAGTGTTTTTGCTGTGAATCTTTCTACGGGTGATTCTGTGTGGAATGAAACGTTGACTGGTTCTAGCGGAGTTTTCCAGGATGTAGTTGTCGGCTCAGGGAAGGTATTTGTTTTTAGTGGTAGTACAGTTTTTGCGTTGGATCGTGCTAGTGGTCGCTTAATTTATAGCGTTCCAGGAGCTACTGGAACTCCGGAGATATTTGGCAATCAAGTTATGGTACCGCGTGGAAATGAGTTGGCTATCTTTGCTGTCAATAATGGGGCAAGGGTGAGTTCAATTGATCTTCCCGGAAGTGCAAATACAGGCGTAACTCTTTCTCAAGAACGTGTTTTACTGGGGATGAGTGATGGTTCGGCAGTGCAATTGCAGCTTGAATAGCTGTTTTGATGGAACAAATTGAATTATTAGAACGAATGCGGCGGATCGTCGGGGTGCTTGAATTGCAGTACCCTGATACAAGTCCGCCGCTGATTTTTAATACCCCTTTCCAGTTGTTGATTGCTGTTTTGCTTTCCGCTCAAACTACGGATCGACAAGTTAATCAAGTTACCCCCGAATTATTTCAACGTTTCCCTGATGTGCAATCTATGGCTAATGCTGATATTTCCGAAGTTGAGACCTCCATTCGGTCAGTAGGTTTTTTTCATGTAAAAGCACAAAATGTGATTGCTACAGCAAATGTATTGAAAGATAAATTTAATTGTTCAATACCATCAACAATGGATGAATTGCTGTTGCTTCCTGGAATTGGTCGAAAGTCAGCAGGTGTTGTTTTGGCTACAATTTTTCAGAAACCGGCAATTATTGTGGATACTCATTTTGGCAGATTGATTAGGAGATTAGGTTTTTCAAATCAAACAGATCCAGAAAAACTTGAATTTGATTTAGCAAATTGGCTACCACCTGAAATGTGGAGTACAGTTTCAATGTTGTTAAATTTTCATGGTAGAGAAGTTTGTACTGCAAGATATCCGTCTTGTTGTCGGTGTAGGATACAGGCCATGTGTCCATTTTTAGAAAAAGAAAAAGCTTGTGAATAATATTGATGGTGTTGTACATAACTGTTTCCAATCAAATGGGCTGGAATTATTAGGTGTAGTTTTCGCAGAAAGCGATCAAATTGCACAAAATAGGTATATAGATTGGCTTGAGCAAGGTTTTCAGGGTGAAATGAACTTTTTAGTTTCTCACGTAGGAGCAAAATATAATCCACAGGCGATTATGCCAGCAGCAAAATCGATATTCTTTACAGCAATTAATTATTTTCAGGAAACAAAAAAAACAGTCGGTAAAAATGGTAGGGTTTCAAGATATGCTTGGGGTAGGGATTATCATAAAACGTTCGGGAAAAGACTACGTAATGTGGCTGTTCAACTTTCTGAAAAATTTCCTGAACATCACTTTAGATCATTTATTGATGCAGGGCCTTTAGATGAAAGGTTTTTTGCCTCACGTGCTGGCTTGGGCCATATTGGGAATAATGGAATATTGATTACAAAAGAATTTGGATCGTGGTGTTTTTTGGGCGAAATAATTTCTACGCTCGAGTATACAAATTTTACAAAAAAAATTAAAAAATATAAGGACTGTCCCTCTAGCGCTACTTTTGAACCTGCTAATTCAGTCTGCCCTCCAAATTGTCTTCGTTGTGTTGAGTCTTGTCCTACTAATGCTTTGTATGCTCCTGGCAAGATAGATGCGTCTCGGTGTATTTCGTATCTAACAATTGAACACAAGGGAAGTATTCCAGAAAAATTACGTCCCCTAATTGGTGATTGGTTGTTTGGGTGTGATCTTTGCCAGGAGGTCTGTCCCTCCAATTTCTTTTCACCAACAACGAAAGAACTTGATTTTCTTGCTCATCGAGCTGGTCCATTTTTAGATCTTGGCAAAATTCTAGACATGAATGATGAGTCATTTTTGCAACGTTTTGCCGGTTCTCCGCTTATGCGGGCTGGTCGTAGAATACTTCAGAGAAATGCTTGCATAGTTGCCGCAAATATTGGTGAGTTTTCTGTATTGCCAAAACTGAAACAGTTTGCATTCGGGCAGGATCCTCTTCTTGCAGAACATGCAAGTTGGGCGATTAAACAATTACAAGCGACTCCAAACTGCATCGAGACAGGTGTTTATTCAATAAAAGAATGAAAACCCTTAATCGTTTTTATCCCATTTTTTTTCGCATAATGAGAAATATCTTTCGCAATTCGAACAGTGATATCAGGGTCAATGAAATTTACTGTACCTGTTTGGATAGCTGATGCCCCTGCAAGTAAGTATTCAATAGCATCATCGCCATTCATAATGCCGCCTATCCCAATTACTGGAATAGATACTGCTCGAGAAACCTTGTATACAGCAGCAATCCCGACTGGCTTGATAGCAGGTCCCGAAAGGCCCCCTGTTTTCATTGGTAATACAGATGATTTCTTGTGAATATCAATAGCCATTCCAACAAGGGTATTTATACAACTAACAGCATCTGCACCGCCAGCCTCTGCTGCTAGTGCAATTTCTCTAATGTCAGTAACATTAGGTGTTAATTTTACAATAACGGGCCGTTCCGTTCGATTACGAAAGGCTCTTGTAAGGGATTCAACTTGAGCGGGGTCTGTCCCCAAGGTCTGTCCCCCCTTTTTTACATTAGGGCATGAAACGTTTACTTCGTATCCCCAAAGGTCGGTATGTTCTTCAAGGTATTCGAGTGTTTGTAAATAATCATCAGGATGGCTTCCGGCAACATTTACAATAACCGGGCATCCTAGTCCTTTCAAATACGGATATTTATTTTTAACAAATGCCTGACTTCCTACATTTGCTAGGCCAATTGAATTTATTAAGCCGGCTGGAGTTTCAATCATGCGAGGGATTGCGTTGCCCGGACGGGGTTCAAGAGTTACTGCTTTGGTATATAAAGCCCCCAAGGCGGCTAGATCAAAAAGTTTTTCATATTCACTGCCGTAGCCGAATGTTCCAGAAGCAACACCGACTGGATTTGGCATTTTTTTGGAGCCAATTGAAACTGTAGGATCAAAATTGCATGTTTTTTTAGGCATTGAGCAAACCCTCCCAGTTTATTGTTCGTGAATCGAAAACGGGACCCTCCATACAAACACGAGCAAATGGTTTCTTCCCAATCATTGGTATTGTACACCCCATGCATGCCCCAACGGCACAACCCATCGTTTGTTCCATGGAAACATAGCAATCAATCTTTTTGTTGACTGACCAATCATGAACAGCTTTTAGCATCCGGTTAGGTCCACAGGCAAAAACAGCAGAAAAACTATCAGCTTTCTGCGAATCAGCTGCGTCTAAAACGGTTCCCTGAATTCCATAGCTTCCATCGTCAGTGCAAAGAATGGTATCGGTGCCTGTAGGAATAACGGAGAAGGGCAATAGGCTTCGGTCACGCGCGCCAATAATGAGTAATGGGTTCTTTTTTTCAGCCCAGCTTGCACAATATAACAT
>CAYNNU010000060.1:0-11339 GCA_964398645.1 uncultured Spirochaeta sp. | reverse complement strand
GGATGGCAGAAACGGAAACATCATTCAGGCGGAATAGGTTGTTCACCATTCGCCCCTTAAAGCTCTCGATAACCCCGGTCATTTCGCCATAGCGGACTACACTTAGGACAGAATCAAGCGTAAACTTCCGGGCTGTGCTACCGCCGCTCAGGCGGGTTATTCCGCGGCTGATACCGCCAATAACGATAATAAACGGCCGTAAAAGAATGGTCAGAAAGTATACCAGCCTAGCTGTATGTAAGGTCCACTTTTTATTATGAATGATGGCCAGCTGCTTGGGGGTTACTTCGCCAAAAATGAGCACGACAAGGGTTAGAATTCCAGCGGAAATGCTGATTGCCCCGCGGCCAAAAAGCTGGGCAGTAATATCTGCGGCAAGCATGGATGCGCCGATATTCGCCAGGTTATTTCCAATGAGAATTGTGGTTAAAAGAATGTCGGGTCGGCTGCTTAGGTGTGCAATCAGTTTACCCCGCTTCGGATAGCGGGAGCGCAAGCTTTCAATCTGGCTGGTGGAAATTGATGTAAAGGCCGTTTCAGTTCCGGAAAAAAAGGACGAGATGATTATCAATATGGGAAGTGCGATTGCAGAATACAGCATAAAATTGTATTCATGGTAGCGAAATACAGCCGGCACCGCAATACAAAGCGAATATTTCGCTTTGAATGGTACCGGCAACTTTGTCAATCAAGCGATTGATGCGGGTGGACTTAGCCGACGTTCAGCACGTCTTTCAGGGCTTTTTTCAGGCTTTCCTTGGGCAGCGCGCCAACAGCCATTTGCGGCTGGCCTTCTGCTGGTACAAACAGCATTGAAGGAATGCTTTGAATGCCGAAGGCTGAAGAAAGTTCCTGCTGCTCATCGGTGTTTACTTTGTAGACGTGAAGTTCGCCCTCGTGCTCTTGGGAAAGTTCTTCCAAAATTGGAGCAACCATTTTGCAAGGTCCGCACCAGTCGGCATAAAAATCGATGATTGCCGGTAGTTCGCCTTTGTAGCTCCATTCCTGGCTTGCAGTGAAATCAAATACTTTTTCTTTGAATGTTTCTGTGGTTAATACTTCAACCATTGGTTCCTTCCTTATATATAAAATTCTTTATATAACCAATATAGTAAAAAAAGTGCGAACAGGCAAGTGAATCAATAGAAAAGCCCAATAAAACCAAAAATTTCCGCTTTTTTAGGGACTAATCGCGCGAAATAAGCTCGCTTGTGCGTCGTAGCATTTCCTGGTAATTGGATTCGCGCTCTTGCACCACCTCATTCAGATACGAAAGGTTCTTTTGTATGGACTCCAGGTACAGGTTGCTGTTTTGCTGAATGGTTTTGTTAAAGTGCGGGGCAAAATAGTCACCAATATTGTCCATATTGTCCTGTATTCGTGCTTTTACCACGAAATCCCAGAAGCCCTGTGTTTTTTTCAGTAAATCAAAGGGAGAATCGTAGCCGGGAATGTTTGCCTCGGTAAATTCATCGTACAGCCGCAGGAGTTTTTCCAAATAACCCCGGTCGGCCATTTGTGCATATAAATCGGCGGCACCAACTGAATAGCAGACGATTTTTTCTTCATCGGATTTGAATTTTACCGTGCGGGGGTCTTGCGATAAAATTGTGCAGTAGATGGCCTTCGCAATCATGTCCATGTTGATTTCGGGAAAAGATCGGTTTGGCTGAGAGAAATAGGTGCTGGCAAAATCGATGCTGCGCTGCTCGTGTCCCTGGGTGTATTTTGCGCCGGTACCTTCGGTGTCATCTTCTGTTTGGATAAGGCCGACATCATGCATCAATGCCGCGATAATACCGTTAAATGTTGCCTTGGCGGAGATGATCTTTCCGGCAAGAAAAGCGCCGTGAAACAGGCGGGCAGTGGCAAGATAGACCGAGAGGGTGTGGGGCAAGTCATGATAGCTGGTTGTGCTATGGCGGTAGCCGGGAAAATCGCCGCGGAATAAGTCGAAAATGTCTGCTTCAATAAGAGATAGCTCTTGATAGGGGAATTGATCCTGATACATTTCTCTCAGGCTAGTGCGTATTTCCTGAACTGTATCTTCTTCATTCATAACAAAGAAACGATCGTAGAGTGAGTTGCTATCTGACATCAAATTCCTCCTGAGATATAAATCGAATTGTAACATATCCGGCCGCTTGAAGCGACTCTTGTAAAAATCTTTTTCCATTTGCATCAGCAGTTGCCAGCAATTGGTTGATATATGGCTGATGATTGATCCGGCCGCGAACGAATTCTGCAATTTTTTGAACACCGGCCGGAGAAACGGAAATGTCGGGATAGCCGTATTGGTCGCTGGTGGGATCTTCCATTTGGATATCGAGTATTTGGGGTTCGGGCGCACAAATATCGATTGCGGGGCCGTTTGGACCTTGGTAAACGTGTACTGAGTCGGCAAAATTCGGCCCCATGTCGTAGCCGGCGCTCAGAATGAAGGTAAATACCAGAAAGTCGGTGGAGTCGGGGTCAGAACTCATGCCCAGATCAGCCAGCAGGTTGTACAATTCGAAACATTCCAGCTCCTGGGGGGTGAGTAGTTCTTCTGGGGCTGCCGGGGATGTGCGCAGGCGGGTCATAATCTGTTCAAGCGAACAGGAGTCGGAAAAGAATTCGTGCGGAAAAACGGTTTTTACTACATATTCAGCAGAAACCAGTGAAAAAATGGCTCGCGCTTGCTCAAAAAGCAAGTCAGAATGGGCTGTTTGCTGAGTGCTTTGTATTCCGAAGTTGTTCAAAAGCGATGCGCTGCCCCCCTTGCTGAGGTATATTCCCGCCGAAAAGCCGAGTGCCAGCAAAAGTACGGCCGGAAGGAGGCGCCGTGAAAGTTTAGCTATCATTGGCATCTCCTGTCTCGCTTGTTTCACTTTGGGGCGCCCGGAACTCTATAATAATGTCTTCTGCTGGGGCGATCATGTTTTTTACCAGAATTCTGGCGTTGGCCTCTGCTTGTTCCAGAAGCCCCCGCGCTCTGGCATCCTGGGCGGCCGTTTCTTTTGCAGCGGCTATCTCATCGAAATAGCGAAGCATTCCAAGCGGCCGCCCCCTCCCGCTGGCAAGGAATTCATGGATGCTGCTCTCGTCTGCCTGAATAGCTAGTATTTCGGCTGCCGGCAATTCAATTTGTAGAATTCCGCTGTTCTGGCCCTTGCTCGCATCGGCCGAATCGCCACGGCTAACAACAATAGGCTGGTTTTGAACATCAATGCCGGCCAGCACATGCAGCTGAATGGAAAAAAGCAAATGCCGGTCGCGGGTGGTAAAGCCTAAAAAGCTGGAAGTCTCGCCAACATAGATGATGTCTTTATAAATGTGCTCAGCTGTATGCAGGCGCAGCAAGTTTTGAATTTGCTGCTCAATTTCTAGAGTGTTGGTTTGCCGGGCTCCTTGACCTGCCCGGCTGGAAATAATTCCTATACCAAGCCCGAGCAGTGCAATCAAAATAGCGAATAGTATTGTAAAAGCGAAACTCCGGCCCCGTTTGCCGCTGTTTTCCGCTTGAGATAGCAAAGTCATACAGACAATAGTAAGACTCTCCGCCACTGCCTGCAAGCATTTCGCAGAAGTTGCTGCAAAAAAGTGCTAATCAATCTGTCTATTGAACGCTCATGCTTGCCGTTCAGTTTGAGTATGGGTATATTAGCGTCAATCATTACTACAATCCAAAAAAACAGAGGTATACACATGGCACAGCACGAATTTCAAACGGAAGTTTCGCATCTATTGAACTTGATCATTCATTCTTTGTATTCGCACAAGGAAATCTTCCTGCGCGAGTTGGTTTCCAATGCCTCCGACGCCTTGGATAAGCTGAAATATCTCACGCTTACCGATGAATCCCTCAAGGATTTGCCTTTTGAGCCCCGTATTGATATTCGCTACCGCGATCCCGAGGAGCTTGGAAATGAAAACGAGCCAAGAACCCTAACTGTAGCCGATACCGGAATCGGCATGAACGAGCAGGATCTGGTTGCAAACCTGGGGACAATTGCCCGTTCCGGCACAAAGGAGTTTTTGGGCAAGCTTTCCGGCGATACAAAAAAAGACGCAAACCTCATCGGTCAGTTCGGGGTGGGTTTCTATTCCGTTTTTATGGTTGCAGATAAGGTTGAGGTAATTACCCGCAAAGCCGGCGAAGATAAAGCCTGGCGCTGGGTTTCGGACGGCAAAGGGGGCTTTGAAATCAGCCCGGCAGAGCGGGAAAGTCAGGGAACCACGGTCACCCTCTTTCTGAATGATGAAGGGAAAGAGTACTCATCTCGCTGGCAGATAGAGCAGGTTATCAAAAAATACAGCAACCATATCGCTTTCCCGATTTTTCTCACATATATAAAGAAGGAATACGACAAAGAGGGCAAGGAAAAGGCAGCGCTTCCAGCCACTGAGCAGATTAACAGCGCCGCTGCTCTTTGGAAACGGTCCAAATCGGAGTTAAAAGATGAGGATTACAATGAGTTTTACAAGACAATAGGGCATGATAGTGAAGACCCAATGCTTCACCTGCATACCAAGGCCGAGGGAACGCTTGAATTTACGACCTTGTTTTTTGTGCCCAAGCAGGCGCCCTTTGATATGTTTCAGGTGGATTACCGCCCGGGCGTGAAGCTATACGTGAAAAGAGTTTTTATTACTGATGATGAAAAAGAACTCTTGCCCAGTTACCTGCGATTTGTGCGCGGTATCATCGATAGCGAAGACCTTCCCCTGAATGTAAGCCGCGAAATCCTTCAGCAGAACCGGGTAATGAGTAATATACGCAACTCCTCGGTCAAAAAACTTTTAGGCGAGTTTGAGCGGCTGGCAAAGGAAGATAGCGAAAAGTATTTGCAATTTATTGAGCAATATAACCGACCGCTCAAGGAAGGTTTGTATCAGGACTTTACAAATCGCGAACAGCTGTTGGAACTGGTTCGGTTTAAGTCGACCAAAGCCGAGGGCTGGACAAGCCTTGCTGAATATAAGGAGCGGATGCAGGATGATCAGAAGGCGGTCTACTACATCACCGGTTCCAGCGAGTCAGTTTTGCGTACTTCTCCTTTGCTTGAGGCATACCGGAAAAAGGACATCGAAGTTCTTATTATGGCTGATGACATTGATGAACTGGTTGTTCCCACCCTTGGCCGCTATAAGGATATCGAGCTGAAGCCGGTAAATCGGGCGGATGCTGGTGAAGATCTAAAAGACGAGGAAGACAAGGAAAAAGAAAAGGCATCAGCAGATGTGGTGAAAAAGATCAAAAAGAGTCTTGGCGATCGCGTAAAAGATGTGCGGGTGTCGGTTCGTTTGGATGATTCACCGAGCTGTATTGTTATTGATGATGCCGACCCGAGTATGCAGATGCAACAGATAATGCGGGCTATGGGGCAGAAAGATATGCCTGAAATTAAGCCGATTCTGGAAATCAATCCGGATCATGTTATTGTGGCCAAGTTGAAAGGCTTAAAGGATAAGGATTTACTAGATGATGCGGCGCAGCTTCTGCTTGACCAGGCATTGTTGGTAGAAGGTGCTCAGATTAAGGACCCGGCTGGCATGGTTCAGCGGATGAATCGGGTTATGCAACAGGCGCTTGGGGCATAATTTCGGGGAAATAAAAAATGGTCGGAGGCAGCACTGGGAGGGGATGCCCCCGACCGGAAAAGTGGGAGGGGATACGGCTGAATATCAGCCGCTCCACACTTACTTATCGGGTGCTTGCCCGGTCACTTTAGAAAGATTTATAAATACTGAAATATAACGAAAAATTATTGGCGGCGAATCCCTTCCAGCAGTTCGAAAAAGTTGGGAAAGGTTACGGCTGCCGATTCAGCAGTATCGATTGTTGTTTCGCCCGACTCGGCGGCAAGGCCGGCAATCGCCAGCGACATAACCACCCGGTGGTCGCCGTGCCCGTGCACATAGCAACCGCTTAGCCGTGACGGCCGGATCAGCAAACCGTCCGGTCGCTCTTCGATGTCGGCGCCCATTTTGGTAAGCTCTGCGGTCATTACTGCGATCCGGTCTGTTTCTTTTAGGCGGGCCTGGGCAACATTGACCAGGGCGACCTCTTCGCTGGCAAAACAGGCGCAGCAGGCCAGGATTGGCAGCGCGTCCGGGATGGCATTCAGATCAAACTGTCCCCCCTTCAGGCGAGCGGCAGGGCAGTCTGGATGGCCCGGGCCGGCAATGCTCACTGAATCCGCCTCCGCCCAAACGCTGCATCCCATTTCTTCTAAAATCCCAACAACAGCTTTGTCGCCCTGGCTGTCGTTCATATCCAGCCCTGTAAGCCGTAACTTGCTGCCGGTCATTGCTGCCGCACACAGAAAGAACGATGCAGAGGAAAAATCCCCCGGAATCGCCTTGTCAAAGGCGCTGTAGCGCTGCCCGCTGGTTACTTCCCACTCCGACCAGTCACCACCGTGCAGGTGTATCCCCTGGCCGGCCAGCCAGTCCAGGCTTATTTGAATGTATGGCCGTTCGTTCAGTAATGGTACGTGTATACGGCTATATTCCTTTTTGTCAGAATGAATTAGCGGCAAGGCCAGTAAAAGACTGGATAAATATTGACTGGTTTCACACACAATGCTGGTTTCGCCAGTGTGAATGGGCCCGGTGATGCGAAAAGGGGGGTAGCCAATGCTTTCAAGGTATTCAATTGTGGCGCCCAGATCCTTCAGGCTTTCCAATAAAGGTCCTACCGGGCGCGATAATATCTGATTGTCACCGGTAAAAACGGTGCTGCCGTCAATAAGGGCTGCCATGGAAACAGCAAGATAGAGGGTTGTTCCCGAGTTACCGACATCAATAACTTCACTTGGTTCATGGGGCGCTCCGCCAGTTCCGCTTACGGTAATGCAATCCGGGGATTCGTGAATCTGTGCCCCAAAGGCCCGGCAAGCCGCAATGCAGGAGCGGGTGTCGGCAGAATAGAGCGGATTGCGAATGCGGCTTGTGCCTTCTGCCATGCTGGCAATCAAGACTGCGCGAATCGTATGCGACTTTGAGCCGGGAATGCACACCTCACCATCAACTTTTCCGGGAATGCTTGTGTAGTCCATGGTTCGAAATTGTACGGTAAATTTGCCCGGCCTGCAAACCCTTGGTATCTTATAGATATGAAACAGTTTGAAATTGCGCATAGAACAGAAGCGCCTGCAGCATTTACCATCGAGCATGATGGTCAGGAAGATGCCGGAATCCTCACTTAT
Organism: uncultured Spirochaeta sp.; assembly: GCA_964398645.1. Lineage (GTDB taxonomy): Bacteria > Spirochaetota > Spirochaetia > DSM-27196 > DSM-8902 > Spirochaeta_B. Next base: position 4,146 of record CAYNNU010000060.1, on the reverse strand, counting down.
TATATTAAAAATGATACCCTGCTCATTACGCATGTGGGTGTCGTTGGCTCGCTTCGCGGCACTGGCGCCGCCCGCCAACTAGTGGACAGGGCCGTTGAGTATGCACGTGAATTTCATCTTGAAATACAGTCCTTTTGTAGCTATGGATCACACATTCTAAACACGTGTTATTGATTGACAGCGCAATAACTAAATTCTAATATAAGGCTCACCATTATCAACGGCTGCTGCCCTAGGCGCGGCTGAAAAGCCGTGTTGTTTTGCATTTTCGGGGGGAGCGAAGCGACTGCGGCAAAACCAAGGAGAAGGTATCGTTATGGCAGATAAGAAGTTTGTGTATTTCTTCGATGAAGGAAAGAAGGAACTCAAGGAACTTTTGGGCGGAAAGGGCGCCAATCTATGTGAGATGACGCGGCTGGGTGTGCCAGTACCACCGGGTTTTACCATTACAACCGAAGTTTGTAGTCTGTATTACGAAAATGGCCTGAAATATCCAGATGGATTGGAGACTCAGGTTGCTGAGCATTTGGGCCGTTTGGAAAAAGAAATGGGCAAAAAGCTTGGCGACGAAAAAGATCCGCTTTTGGTATCCGTTCGTAGCGGTGCCGCTCAATCCATGCCAGGTATGATGGATACCATCCTCAACCTTGGCTTGAACGACAAGTCGGTTCTTGGTTTGGCGCAAAAAACCGGCAACGAGCGTTTTGCCTGGGATGCCTACCGCCGTTTTATTCAGATGTTCGGCAATGTTGTTATGGACATCAAAGGTTCATTTTTCGAGGCCGAACTGGAAAAGATTAAGCACGAAAAAGGCGTCGAAATAGACACTCAGCTTGAAGCAGATGACCTAAAAAAGGTAGTTGATGCCTATAAAGCGGTAATAACAGAGCAGAAAGGCGAAAGTTTTCCGCAGGATCCGCATAAACAAATGTGGATGGCAATAAATGCTGTGTTTGGTTCTTGGAATAATGACCGTGCAATTTTGTATCGTCAAATTAATGATATCCGCGGCTTGCTTGGTACAGCAGTAAACGTGCAGTCCATGGTGTTTGGGAACATGGGAGACACCAGCGGAACCGGGGTTGCCTTTTCGCGCAACCCATCCAATGGGGAAAACGTGTTCTACGGTGAGTTTTTGATGAACGCCCAGGGGGAAGACGTCGTTGCTGGTATTCGTACTCCAAATGTCATCAGCGAGTTAGAGGGAATCCTTCCCGATGCCTACAAGCAGCTGGTGGAAATTCGAGATAATCTGGAAAAACATTATACCGACATGCAGGATATGGAGTTTACCATTCAGGAAGGTAAACTTTTCTTTTTACAGACCAGAAACGGAAAGCGAACAGCAGCTGCTGCCGTAAAAATTGCAGTTGATATGGTGCGCGAGGGACTTATAGATCAAAAAACTGCTGTTTTACGGGTTGATCCAAAGCAACTTGATCAGCTTTTGCACAAAACCCTGTGTGAAAAATCTGCAGCATCGGCAAAAGAACTGGCCGAAGGTTTGCCGGCAAGCCCGGGTGCTGCTGTTGGAACCGTTATTTTTGACAGCGAGGAAGCCGCCGAGCAAGCGGAAAAAGGCAAAAAGGTTATTCTTGTTAGAAACGAGACCTCGCCCGAGGATCTTATCGGTATGCATGCTGCAATGGGCATTCTTACGGCCCGCGGCGGAATGACCAGCCACGCAGCGGTTGTTGCGCGCGGAATGGGAAAATGTTGTGTAAGCGGTTGTTCGGATATTCGGATTAACGAACACAAGAAAGAATTTGTTACTTCAGAAGGAATTACTATAAAAGAGGGGCAGTATATTTCCTTGGACGGCACTGCTGGAAAGGTATACCAGGGCCAAGTTGATGTAGTTGATCCTGATTTAAGCGGCGATTTTTCCGAGCTGATGAATTGGGCCGACTCATATCGGACCCTAAAGGTGCGCACAAACGCCGATACTCCTTCTGATGCTGAAACTGCAAAGGGTTTTGGCGCTCAGGGAATTGGCCTGTGCCGTACCGAACATATGTTCTTTGCCGAAGATCGAATCACATCCATGCGCGAAATGATTATTGCCCGTACTGAAGAACAGCGCCGCAAGGCCTTGGCAAAGCTTTTGCCGATGCAGCGGGAAGATTTTATTGGATTGTTTAAGGCAATGCAGGGTGATCCGGTTACCATTCGCCTGCTCGATCCTCCTTTGCACGAGTTTTTGCCGCGTGAAAAGGCGGAAAAAAAGAAACTTGCCAAGCAGGCTGGTATCAAAATGGCTGAGCTTGAGAACATAACCGATGTTTTGCATGAGCAGAATCCCATGCTTGGTCATCGGGGCTGCCGTTTGGCGGTAACCTATCCTGAAATCCTTGAAATGCAGGTGCAGGCCATCATCGAGGCTGCTATCAGCGTTAATAAAGATGGAATGAGTGTGAAGCCGGAAATCATGATTCCGCTGGTTGGTATTCAGGAAGAGCTGATTCAGCTCAAAAAACTTGCTGAAGAAACCATTCAGACTATTCTGGAAAAGAATAACGCCAGCGTGGAATATATGATTGGAACTATGATAGAGGTTCCCCGGGCGGCACTGTTGGCCGACAAAATTGCCGAAACGGCTGAATTCTTTAGTTTTGGTACCAACGACCTGACGCAGATGACCTATGGTTTCTCCCGTGACGACATTGGCACCTTCCTTTCTGGATATATTAAAAGAGGTATTCTGGAGCGGGATCCTTTTCAGGAGCTCGACCGGGATGGTGTAGGTCAGCTGGTTAAAATGGCCGTAGAAAAAGGCCGTTCTCAGCGGTCGGATCTCAAGCTGGGAATCTGTGGTGAGCACGGTGGTGACCCCTCTTCGGTGGAATTTTGTCATTTGGTAGGCCTGGATTATGTGTCTTGTAGCCCATTTCGGGTGCCAATTGCCCGTTTGGCAGCTGCACACGCCGCCCTGAAAAATTAAACTGAAGAATTAACAGGCGCGGAATTTCAATACATATATAAAGACAGGATATTTTGGCCGCCCCGCCGGGGCGGCCTTTCTATTTCAGGCTCTCAAGTCTCTCATCGGGCTTCCGCAAAAGAAATGAATGCTTGACGTCTGTACGTACGCTTTGTAGAATATGTACAGGAGTCTGTCATGAAAACCACAGCTACCGATCTTCGAGCACATCTGGCCAGCTATCTGGACCACTTGCTTGCAACTGGCGAGTCAATAGAGCTGGAACGCAATGGTCATACCATTCGCATTACCGCCGATGCGCCGGCGAATAAACTCTCGCGCCTCACGCCCCGCGACACCATAATTGCCGACGCCGAAAGCCTAGTGCATATAGACTGGACGCATACATGGTCTGAACTGGAATCCGATAGTGTTTCTTGATACGCACGCTGTTGTATTCTTGCGTGCCGCCTATGCTCAGGCGGTAGGACAGCGATTGTTGACAAGAGATTCAACCATCCGCAGTAACTGCAGCTTTGCCGTATGGTAAATTTTAGCCTTCGGGGCTGACAGATCTGCGCCCTCGAAAAGCCATTAAAAACCAAAAAACAGCAAAGGTTACACAATTTTAACCGTTTTTTTCTTGACAAAGGTTTTGCCTGTGATAAAATCACAGTAAATATCTCCGAAAAGGGGGTATAGGGTCGTTGACCCTGAACATCTGGATCGAGGATCCTGATATTTATGGAGGAAGAGATGAAAAAACAAATTCTTGTTTTTGCAATTGTGGCTGCATTGCTTGTACCTGCAAGCGTAATGGCAGCTGACGTAACCTGGGGCGGTGGAGTATCCGTTGAAGGTTATCGTGATGTTACTGATGGTAGCCTGTTAACCACAGGTGAGTACACTGGTGGAGTTGATCAGGAAGCAAGCCTGACAGCAACTATTGACCTTGGTCAGGGTGTAAAGTTCTTTACTGAAGTAACTTTGGACGACTACACATGGGCTGGAGATGGAGACACTCAGACACCTGATGTTCGTCAGGCATACGGTTCTGCACCTCTGCTTGGTGGTACCTTGAATTTTGGTCGTATGGAAGCTAACTGGGCACACGGACTTACAACTGACGAATCAATTCGTGATCGTGTTTCCTTTGTATATAGCCCAGGTCAGGTACTTGGTGGTCCTTTGACTTTGTTGGCCCTGTGGGACCTTCGTGGTGCTGG
>CAYNNU010000059.1:0-11559 GCA_964398645.1 uncultured Spirochaeta sp. | reverse complement strand
CCGACAACAATGCCCATTCCACTATATAAGATATCGTGGATCAGCTGAGAGAGCATAGTAACATAGGCTTGTTTGTGAATTTCACCTTCGCTGGTTCTAAACAAGAGGGGTGAGAGTTCAAATGTTTTTACCAGCATGTCTATTTGGCGGGTAAAAAGCGGGTAGGAGGTTTTTAGCAGTTTGAGGTATTGCTTGCGGTAGGCGCTATCCTGCTGGATAATCCGTTGGATTTGCAGCTTACGGTCACGAACTTTTCGGCCGTTGGCTTCTTTCCGGTGAGGTACTAATGAAAGAATGAGCTGCTGTACTTTGGTGATGTTCAGTAACTTGCTGGCTGCAAACTGAAACATCAGCAGGCTGGCTGAGTTCTTGCACAAGCGCGGCAGGCTTGGTTCGGCCGCAACGGTGTACATCAATTTGACCAAGCTGTTTTCCAGCTGCTTGCGACGGTGCGGTGCCATGGTGCCGAACATTCGAGTTGAGTCTTCTGCAACTTCGCCAAGAAGTTTTAGCGCACGAGTGCCCTCTCGCCACAAAGGGTGCTTGCTGAAATGAATGGATACTTCGCTTAAGGCTTGTTGGAAGCTGGGGTCTTGCCCGATGTCTTGGTTAAAGCCGGTAACAGCGTTTATGTATGAGGAAATGCTGGTAAAATCACCATCTCCAATAATGCTTTCCGGGCGGCGGCTTATGCATCCGCGGATGAGTCGGACTATTACGCCTGGTAGTTTTTTCTCCAGCCGCCGCAATGGGCAGGATTGCGAGTCCAGCCAGCCATCGAGTATATGCAGTACACTTTGGCGAGCACCATGATACACGATGGAAAGTGGATCGGGATTTTCTGCCAGGAGCAGATTCAAGGAAGGATCTGCTGGAACAAAGGCTGTGTCGTGAATCTGTTTTTGGAATTCGTCGCTTAGCCAGGCATCGCGGCTGGTGTTGCGGTGGTAGTTTCCCACTACATCCCGGGGGTTGAAATCCCCGACGCGGTCTAGAGAAAACTTGTTATGCCACAGAAATACTTCACGTTCAGGTTCCTGCTCCATAATCATGTGCAGGTAGCCGCCGGCCGAAACATGTGCGGTCGGTTCCGGGTTTGTTACAATTACCAGCTGGCCAATGTGCGGGATGATGCTCAGGTTTTCCTCATCGCCACCTCCGGCAGGCAGGTCAACAATCAGTATGCGGTAGGTATCAAGCAACCAGTCGGTTTTTTCCTGTGTGTAGCGGCGGAACAAGTCGGCCTTTTCCAAAACATCCTTACCGGACTTCGGAAAAAGCAAATCAAGATTGGGAGCAAGGTTCCAGCTGATTTCTGTTTCCGATTCACCGATTTTTTTGGCCTTGTCCAGATTTGCATGAAACTCGGCACCAAAGTCAAAGAGGGTGCTCATGTCTGAAAGGGGGTCAAGGTCGATGATGGCAGTGGGTATTCCGCGCCGGGCATAATAGACGCCAAGGTTTGCTGCTGTGGTAGTTTTCCCAACACCACCTTTCCCTGATGCTATGCCGATGGTTTGCTTGCGAAGTTTGTTTACCGCCATGCACCTAGTATGACGCAAAACACCCGACAATGGAAGTGGTATTGCCTTGAGCAAGTGTCCCGGCTATGCTGAAAATGGAGGAAAACCATGAAACATACACCACAGGCAATTATTTTGCTGGCTGATGGCTTTGAAGAAATTGAGGCTGTAACGGTAGTAGATGTTTTGCGTCGTGCTGATATTGTTGTTGATATTATTGGAGTGGGAGAGCGGGATGTTTTTGGCTCTCATGCAATCAGGTTGACAACTGATTATACCTTGGATGAGTTGGAGCATGATGTGGATATGGTGATTTTACCCGGCGGAATTCCTGGTACATTGAATCTGGCAAAAAGTGATGCTGTACAGCAGTTGGTGCGGCGGCAAGCTGAAGCCGGGCGCTATCTTGCCGCAATCTGCGCAGCGCCGGCTCTTGTTTTTGGCGCTTTCGGTTTTCTTGCGGGAAAGCGCTGGACTGGCTATCCAGGTTTGGAAGATAAGGTTTTGGGGGCGGAGTATTGTACTGACGAGGTGGTGGTTGATGGAAAGATTATCACCAGCCGGGGCCCAGGTACTGCGGCAGCCTTTGCTTTTGAGCTCGTTCGCGTATTACAAGGCGATGCTACGGCGGGAAATGTTAAGACTTCTATGCTTTTTGCGTAATACGCTATGGGACGGGTGAATATTGATATGACTGAAAAAGAATGCGTAGGAATTTTGGGCTGTGGAGCTATGGGTCTTTTGTTTGCCGCCCGTTTTTTGGATGCCGACAGGGAAGTGGTGCTGGTGGAAAAAGATCCGCAGGCCTTGGCTGCTTTGCAGGCTGGTTTTGTGCTGGAAGAAGACGGCGGCCGACGGGAGTATCGCTGTAGTGTAGGCGGTGATGTATCAGCTCTGGCTGCCTGCGATGTTGTGTTTGTGTGGGTAAAATCCGGGGATACAAAAGCGGTTGCTGATTCTATACAAGGAAAACTTCGTGCCGATGGTATTTTGGTGAGTTTGCAGAATGGGATCGGCAACGCTGATGTTTTGCGCTATACCGGCTATTCGGTTGTTGCCGGAACCACGGCAATGGGCGCGACCCGGCTTGGGCTTAATAGCGTGCGTGCTGGGGGGCTGGGGGAAACGGTAATCGGAAGCGAGCATGGCGGGGCGATGCAAAAGCTTGCCGCGCTTTTGGAAGCTGCCGGCTTTCCCTTGCGAATAACTAAATCTGTTGAAAAGGCTATTTGGGAGAAGGCGGTGATTAACGCAGCCATAAATCCCTTGGGGGCCTTGCTGGGGCTGGCGAATGGGCAGCTGCCTGGCAACCCCGGCGCTGCGGCTGTGCAGAAGGCGGTGGTGGAGGAGGCGGTTGCCGTAGCGGCTTTTGCTGGTGTGCAGCTGGATTCGCCGGCTATGTGCGCCGAGGTGGAAAAGGTATGCCGAGCAACTGCCGGAAATCGTTGTTCCATGTTGCAGGACCTGGATGCTGGCCGTTTCACCGAGATCGAGGCGATTAACGGCTATATGGTTTCGTTGGCCGCTGCCAATGGAAAAGCCCTTCCTGTGAACGAAACACTTTGTCAGCTGGTTCATGCTCGGGAGCAGACCTGGGCATACGTTTAGCTAATTAAAAAGGTACGTCTACAGTTGTGAAGTCCGGATCAGTGGTGAACTCCCGATTGTTGCGGAAATACACTTCCAGCCTGGAGCTGGCATAGTCAAAGACCAGTAATTGCTGGCTGAGTTCCCAGTACAGAAAATCATTTGCCGGATCGTTATGATATTTGGAAATTGTACGCATTTCCTCGTAGTCTACGGTGCTTCCTGCAGCGTTTAATTGGGTTTTCATGGTATCCCAGCGGACTGTATTTAGGAGGTTTGCGGTGTGGGTATCGCGGTTTCCATCAAGAATAAAAGAGTTCACACAGCCGAGAGCATTGGTAATTCCCCAGGAAACTCCATCATTTAGGGCAGAGGAAGCGCTGCGCACTGCGCGGAAATTATCGAATATATTGTTTTCCAGCACGAGTGCCTGATTGCTGTCGGCTAGGAAGATGTTGTGGTTAAAAGTATACTTTTTGTTTTCATCGGAAAGGAAGGCGGCAACCTGGGTAATTGTTGAATAGTTTTCCATGGCATATCGAAGATCAAAGGTGTAGTCCCGGTAGTCTTCGCCGCTAATGTCCGGGTAATCTTCGCTAACCTTTGAATCTAATATGGCGGCAAATGGTTCGTCGCTGGAGAACATGGTGACTCCGGAAAAACAGAGAAGTGTGCCGATGTTCATAACTGTTTTTCCCCCGGGAAGATAGATGGTAAACACAGCCGGGTCGGTGTAGCCGGACCAGTCAATTGTACGTGATAGAATAGTATCGCCTGTTGGAGATCGGCTGCCGAACACGGCAAAAGCATTACATTGGGTAGTACGCGCCACACTGGTTCCGATGCTGTAATACAACAGCTCATTGACGGAAAGTACCCCATCTATTTCATCTGTTTCACCACCGCCAAAGCTTTCGGCGACGCCTAATATCTCATCCATATAATCCTGGGGAATATTCGGTCGGATATCTGCAATGCGTTCCATGTACAGTGCATAATCTGCTTTTCCTTCAATATAGTTTGCATACACGCCTTCATAGGTAGGGTACTGCTGGGTGAGAATTTCGCCATATTTTCTGCCCATTGCCCTTCGGCTTGCACCGTTGCGGTAGTCGAGGGTGATATTGAAATACCCGTAGGGAGAATTTTCATAGGTAATTGAGGCTTGGGCCTCCCCAGGTGTTGACGGACCGCTACAGGATGAAAAAAGACCGCATCCAATGCAAATGGCGGTGATAATACAAATGTTCCAAATCGTTACTTTTTTATTCATAAAAAAAACATAGCGCGGAAACAAATTTATTTCAAAAAAAATGGTCAATTGAAAAAAAAGCCCAATCTATGCCAATTGTGGCACAAACTGGGCTTCCGACTTCTACGCCGCCTGGAAAATTATTTCCAGGGCTTGGTCAGAATCTTGTCCAGACCATCGATTTTTTTCAAATCTTTGGCAAGTTTTGTTTTGCGGTCTGCATTGACATAGTCTTTTTTCTGGAAGCTATAGGTGTAATTGGTATGTACATCATAGGTTCCGTTAATCAGTGCGTAGGTATCTTCAGTCATTACCAACTCTTCATTGGTGGGAATAACAAAGACTTTAACCGGTGAATCCGGTGCGCTGATTTCGGTTTCGGCATTGTTGGTGCGGGATGCGTAGTTGCGCTCCTTGTCCAGTTTAATGCCAATATGCTCGAGTCCTTCCAGTGCTTTCTGGCGGATGAGCGGACCCCGTTCGCCAACACCGGCGGTAAGTACAACAGCGTCGAGTTTACCCACTGCAGCTGAATAGGCACCGATGTATTTGCGGATTCGGTATGCTTCCATTTCGATTGCCAAAGCAGCACGCTCGTCACCGTCATTTGCGGCCATCTCAACGTCGCGGCGGTCAACAAATTTCTCGGTAATGCCGAGGATGCCGCTCTTTTTATTCAGGGCGGTTTCAACATCCTTGGCGTCCATGCCAGCGCTGTTCATCATGTAAAAGCTGATGGCTGGGTCACAGTCACCGCTACGGGTTCCCATGATCAAACCTTCCAGCGGGGTCATACCCATGGATGTGTCAATCGAAACACCGTTTTTCACGGCACAGATGCTGGATCCGTTTCCAACGTGGGCGATAACCAGGTTTGTTTCAAAGGGATCTTTTTCCAAAAGAACAGCTGCGCGCTTGGCGGTGTACAGGAAAGATGTTCCGTGAAAGCCGTAACGGCGCACACCGTTTTCGCGGTACCAGCTGTGTGGCAGTGCATACAGGAATGCGTGATCGGGCATTGTCTGGTGCCATGCGGTGTCCATAACTGCTGCATGTGGAACATTTGGAAGTACTTTCTGCGCTGCTTCAATACCGATAATGTTTGCCGGATTGTGCAAAGGGGCAAGGTGTGCCAGCTCGCGGAAAGTAGCTATACTTTCGTCGGTAACCAGTACGGAGCGGTTGAACTTTTCTCCGCCGTGTACTACGCGGTGTCCAACAGCTTTAATTTCATCAATTGATTCGATCGCACCATAGGTGGAATCGGTTAATGCTTCCAATATCAATTCGATGGCTTCTGCGTGAGTGGGGCAGTCCCGTTCTTTTACCAGCTCGTCTTTGCCGGTAGTAGTGTGCTCAATTTTTGAACCGGGTTGCGTTACCCGTTCTACCACGCCGGTGGCAACAACTTGGGCTTTTTCCCAGTTGAACAATTGGTATTTCAACGATGAGCTTCCGCAGTTCAATGTCAAGATTTCCATAGTTTCTCCAGATTTGATGATTTTTTTTCAAGCGGGGGTATTCTAGCGGAAAAGGAAAGGATATTGCAACAGTAGGTCAACATATCAATAAAAAGATACCCAGGCGCAGGCTGCAGCATCAATTATTTTTTTCCGAGCAATCCTAATCATTTTCTAACCGTTTTCATACATTTTTCTAACCGTTGAGCATTAGCTTGTTTTTAGTTCGAAATTACACGAAACGAAAAAAAAGGAGCGTGTGTATGAAAAAGAGTATGTTTACTGTTTTGCTGGTGATGTTGATTTCAACAGCAATGGTTTCCCCTGTATTTGCTATGGGTGGCAGCGAAGACGAAGCTACTATCGAAATTACTGGATCTACTTCTGTATATCCTTTGATGGAAGAGTTGGCAGCTGAGTTCATGGAGCAGAATCCTGGTTTGACAATCAATGTTAGCGGAACTGGTTCAGGCGACGGTGTAACCGGTGCCAACACTGGTGTTGCTGAAATTGGTATGGCTAGCCGTAACCTGAAGTCTAGTGAAATGGGCTATGGTTTGGATGAGCTTGTAATCGCTGTTGATGCTATTGCGGTAGTTGTACATCCTTCAAATCCTGTAAACACCCTGACCTTGGATCAGATCAAAGGTATTTATACCGGATCTATCACAAACTGGTCACAGGTTGGTGGAGCAAATCGTCCGATTTCCGTTATTTCTCGTGAGCCAGGCAGTGGTACTCGCGGCGCTTTCGAAGGCGTTGTTGGTTTTGCTGATCAGTTGGTTGCTGGTGCGGTTGAGTTCGATGGTACCGGTGGTGCTCGTGCAGCAGCTGCAGGAAACGAAAATGCAATTGCCTACATTTCTTTGGGATCAATGGCTCCTGAAGTAAAAGCTCTTGCAGTAAACGGCGTTGAAGCAACTGTGGAAAATGTAGTGAATGGCAGCTATGCCATCTCCCGTCCTTTCCTCATTCTGTATCGCGAAGATAACATTCAGGACATTACCAAGGCTTTCCTTGAGTACATGGTTTCTGAAGAAGCTCAGCGTGATATCGTTGCTAAGGACTTTGTACCGGTTCGTTAATCAGGTGCACATGAGAAAGCGGCGGCGAAAGGCAGGTACTCTGCTAGACGCCGCTGCTGTTTTGTTTGATATGTAAAGGAAGGTGTTTGTGGAAAATGCAAAGCAATCCGGTCGTGTAAGAAGGGCCTTTATCGACACCGCAATGAGGCGGTTTTTTCGGCTTACGGCCTGGTTTTCGGTTGTTGCTCTAGCATCAATGCTTCTGTTTGTATTTATTCAAGGTGTAGAGCCTTTTCTTGAGCCTTCAGCTGATTCCATTCAAGTGGTTTTTCGTAATATTCCCAATATAAAAATTAACGGTATTGAATATGATCAAAGCCGGCGTGATTACATTCCAATTGGACATGACGCCGAAGAAATACATTTGGAGTTTACCAATCGCGGCGAGCCGGTAAATATCCGCATTCCAGTAAATATTGATAGTGAAGAGCTCGATGGGGTTTTGCAGTTTCCCGATGGGCTTCAGGAAAACCTTGGCAGTACTGAGGCCAATGCATATTCATTGACCTGGCCGGGCAGGCTTGCCGGCATGGATCAATCAATATTTATTACAATTCCTGAGCCTAGGCAGTCGGTGTTCAGCTTTTTGTTCGGCATGGATTGGCGGCCGGTTCATAAAAAACTGTATGGTATCTTCCCGATGATAGCAGCCACCTTTTTAACAACCCTTGGGGCTGCATTGCTTGGGGTTCCGATTGCACTGCTGGCAGCGGTTTTGATTTCCGAGTTTATGTCGAAGCGAGTTGCCGCTCTTATTCAAAGTGCTGTTGATTTGCTGGCCGGGATTCCATCTGTTGTATATGGTTTTTTTGGCCTGATGATTATTGTTCCATTTATTCAAAAGGTATTTTCATCTCCCTCCGGTAGTTCGCTGGCGGCGGCGATTGTAGTACTTGCGATTATGATATTACCCACAGTTATTGCTATCAGTCTTACCTCCTTGAAGGCAGTTCCGCGGGATTACCGCGAGGCATCTCTGGCCGTTGGTGCAACCAAAATGCAGACTGCCTGGCGGGTGGTTTTTCCGGCGGCCAGCTCCGGTATTTTCGCTTCGATCATCCTTGGGGTTTCCCGGGCGGTTGGAGAGACCATGGCTATTATTATGGTAGCTGGAAACAGCCCGCAAATGCCGACAGCGCTCACAGACAGTGTTCGTAGCCTTACTGGTACAATTGCCCTGGAAATGGGCTACGCGGCTCCGCGGCATAATCACATGCTGTTTGGAATCGGTATTGTGTTGTTTATAGTCATTTTTGGATTAAATGCGGTATTTATGCGCCTGAAAAAACGTATGGAAGAGGAGATGTCGTAATGGAAGTTTCCAAATCTCAAATTCAAGCTGGGCATCAGACGTCTGGCCGGCGGCGCAAGAACCGCAATCAGCGGAAGCTGATGGACGGCTTGCTTTATATGCTGATGGCGGCGGCAACAGTTGTGGTTGTTGCGGCTCTGGTGATGATAATCGTGTATATCATCGCAAATGGCCTTGGTGCAATAAGCCTTGATTTCATTTTTTCAAGCCATGAAGGCGGGATTTTTCCCATGATTGTAACCACGGCCTTTTTGGTTGTTGTTGCCATGTTCATAGCTTTGCCGATCGGCATTATCACAGCTTTGTTTTTAACAGAGTACAGCAGTAAAAATGCAGCGGTTCGCTGGATACGGCTGGCAATTGAAACACTTGCTGGTATTCCATCAATCTTATATGGCTTGTTTGGTTTGCTGGTGTTCAGTCGGATGTTTGGCTTGGGTCAGTCGATTATTGCCGGGGGACTTACCTTGAGTATCATGGTTCTGCCCATAATCATCCGCACAACCGAGGAATCATTAAAAACCATTCCGCAATCATTTCGGGAGGGTTCGCTTGCTTTGGGCACTACCCAATGGCAAACCATCTACCGGGTAGTTTTGCCTTCAGCTTTGCCGGGGATAATTACCGGGGCAATTTTGTCCATCGGGCGTATCGTTGGTGAAGCTGCGCCGGTTCTTCTGACGGTTGGTATTGCCAAGAATCTTCCGAGCAGTATTTTTCAGTCCGGGCGAACGCTCACCATTCATTTGTATTATTTGACCAAAGAGGCTTTGCGACCGGAGGACTTTCAAATTGCCTTCGCAACGGCGGCTGTATTGGTGTTGTTTGTCATAATAGTAAACACGAGTACTCGTGGCATTACGGCTGGATTTCGTAAAAGGTTAGGTGTGTAAATGGAAAATGCAAAAACAACTGATGGTAAGATTGAGAAGTTTGGTGTTGATAATCTGAATCTTTTTTATGGTGATTTTCATGCGCTAAAACAAATATCTGTCTCCATACCTGAGCAGGAAGTTGTAGCCTTAATTGGTCCTTCCGGTTGTGGAAAATCAACATTCCTGCGGGTATTAAACCGTATGAACGATTTAATCGAGGGTTGTGTAATCAAGGGCAACGTTCAGCTGGATGGTGAGGATATATATGCTCCGGAGATGGATGTTACCGAATTGCGTACCCGCGTTGGCATGGTGTTCCAGAAACCAAATCCCTTTCCCATGAGTATTTGGCAAAACGTTGCCTATGGGCCGAAAATGCAGGGAATCCGCAATAAGACAGAATTGCATGATATTGTGGAAAATTCTTTGCGCAAGGCTGCTATTTGGGATGAGGTGAAAGACCGCTTGAAAAAATCGGCCCTTGGCTTGTCCGGCGGTCAGCAGCAGCGTTTGTGTATTGCCCGGGCAATTGCTATGGAACCGGAAGTTATTTTGATGGATGAGCCAACTAGCGCGCTGGACCCAATCGCAACCAAGCGGATTGAAGAGTTGATTGTCACCTTGAAAGAGGATTATTCCATCGTCATTGTAACCCACTCCATGAATCAGGCGGCCAGGATCAGTGATTCCACAGCCTTCTTTTTACTGGGTGAATTGATGGAGTACGGAGCAACAAAACAGATTTTTGAGAATCCGAAAAATGAGGAAACAAGCAATTACATCCATGGTCACTTCGGCTAAACGACTGTCTTTTAGAGGATTCTAATCACGGGTGCAGCTTGCGTTGCTGTATATGCAGGACTATACTGCAAACAGGGGGTTCGCGTGCATCCGCTTGGTTTTTCTACTCGTTCTTTTTTGGGCCTTGCAACTGGCTTGTTTGCGCTTTTTTTTGCGTTGTTAGTTAGCGCGTTTTCTTCCTGTAGTGCTCCAGCTGACCAGCTGTCTTCTGAGGCCGTGTCTGTTGAAACAGCACATCCTTTTTGGACGGAAGGGATTGATCTTTCCGGTCGGCGGGTGGAAGTGCGTTTGCCTGATAGGCTTGAATCAAGAATGAATAGATTGATTGGTGAGTTTAGCCAGCGTTACGGACTTGAATGCCGTTGCCGTTTAGCAGAAGATGCGTCGGATTATGCTGCAGATATCGAAGTGTATCTGTTTCCCGAAGATTCTGAGGTGATTTTGTCCCGTATAGAGCAGGAATTGGCATTGGATATTTCAGGCTGGTTTGGCTTTGGTCTAGCGCTCGAATATGCCTGGCCTGTTATGCTGCGCCAGCTGCAAGCCGATATGCGCATCGAAATGGATGGGCGTTTTGCTTTGTGGCTGTATCGCAAGGCTGCAGCGGATGCGGTATATCGGCAGCCCTTGTTTGCCTATCCAGAATCGGCCGGCTGGGCGCCCTTGTTGCCGGGGCAGGATGATTTTTATATTCAGCCCTGGGTACTGTTTTCTGATTCAGTAGATCAGCAGGGCAGGGGGGTAGTAGCTATTGCCCGTTCTGACCGGCCCGAAGTTCGGGCTTTGCTGCGTTGGCTAAGCGCGCCCCAGCATATCGGGGATTTGGAATGACAGAGGAATTGTTAAACAGCGAACACGCCTATGAACTTGACCCCTGGCGAATAATCGAGAAGGCCTATCGCCCTGAAAGGCTGGCAGGCGGCGAGGCGATTTTTGCCCAGGGAAACGGTCACATTGGAATCCGCGGCAGTTTTGAAGAGCAGAATTGTGTCTATAATCCCGGCACCTTCATGAATGGCTTTTATGATACTGAACCAATGGTATATGGCGAGAGCGCGTACGGGTTTCCGCAAAAAAAGCAGCGGATGCTTGCGATAACCGATGCGAGCGGGATTCAGTTGTATGTTGGGGATGAGCCCTTTGATTTATCCACCGGGCGGATTTTGAAATATCGGCGCGCCTTGGATGTTCGTAGCGGTATCTGCGAGCGGGAGTGTGTATGGCGGAGTCCCGCCGGAATTGAGCTTGAGCTACGCATTGCGCGCTTGGTTTCGTTTACACGCCTGCAGGCGGCGGCTATTTTATGGACCTGTAATGTGCGTTCCGGCCTGCAGGCTGGCGATACGGCGGACCTGCATGTGGTGAGTAGTATGAAAGCCAAACAGGTAAGCGCCTCAGGCGAAGATGATCCTCGTCTTGGTAGCTCGTTGAACCGCCCGGCCCTGGTATTAAAATCAAAAAGCATCGATGCAGAATCGGCGAGTATGCGTCATGCAACTCGTCAAACAGGGGCTCAGCTCACAACGGTCATGCGAAATCACGTTTCAAGTGAGTGTGAGTATCAAGTAGAGGCGCAGAATAATCTACAAACCCTGGCGCACCGTTACACCATTCAGGCCCGCCGCGGCCTACCGTTTACCCTAGAAAAAATAATTAGCTATCAT
>CAYNNU010000058.1:0-11567 GCA_964398645.1 uncultured Spirochaeta sp. | reverse complement strand
TTATCCGCTTTCAAGGTCAGGATTATCCCGGGACTTTCCAGGGTGATGAGCTGCATATACCCGACTTTCCACTGCTGTGGATGGAAGATGATGTGTTTACCACCGAGCTTTCCCTTGGTTGTTAAAGGCTAGTTGCCGGATATTTTTGGAAATAAGGGCAGCAGTGCGGCTTGAATGGCGGCGATTATTTCCGGATTGGTGATTTTTTGTGTGCTGCTGTCAAAGTTTTGGTTGAAGCTTGGAATGTGGATTGCTCCCATTGTTGTGGCTCCAAAAAATGGCATGGAGGTGCGGGCTTGTTCTAGTACACTTGCGCCGCCTTTGGGGCCGGGGGAGCTTGCCAGCAGGAGCACTTTTTTTTGGTCATATACCCGTGTCTGTATTCGGGAGCACCAGTCAAACAGGTTTTTATATACAGCTGCATAGCTACCGTTGTGTTCGGCAAAGCTGATAATAAGGGCATCGCTGTTTTGAATGTGTTGGAAAAAATCTCGTGCTGTTTGGGGTATGCCGTTTTCTTCTTCACTGTCCTTGCTGTAGATCGGCAGAGGGTAGTCATTGAGGTCAAGAAGATTGATGGCGACCTCTGGTTGCATTTCTTTAAGAAGATTGGCAGCAGATGAGGCAATTTGCTTATTTATACTACGACTGCTATTACTGGCAGCAAATGCGGTTACATTCATGAAACAAAAGGTACTGCTGTGTTTCATAAAAGACAACACCTTTTGGTAGGGCTGTTGCTGAAGTCCGCGTTTGCAAGAGTCATTTTGTAATTGATTGTTAGTTGTCTTCCCTTATATAGTGATGAATATGAAGATTGCGGTGTTGTTATCCGGCGGGGTTGATAGTTCGGTGGCTTTGAACATGCTTGTTCGTCAGGGCGGGGCTGATATTACGGCGTACTACTTAAAAATCTGGCTTGAGGATGAGATGGCATACATGGGCAGCTGTCCCTGGGAGGAAGACCTCGAGTATGCTCAGGCGGTTTGTGATCAGGCCGGCGTTCCACTGCGGGTTATTCCACTACAGCGGGAGTATTATGATCGAGTAGTGTCTTATGCTGTTGATGAGTTACGTGAGGGGCGGACACCAAGCCCGGATATTTTTTGCAATCAGCGAATCAAGTTTGGGGCTTTTTGGGATGTGCTGCAGGATTCAGCGGATCTTGTAGCCAGCGGGCATTATGCTCAGCTTGAGCATTCTGTTTCCGGGGGAGAAGCATTGCCCTTCTTGCAGAATATGTCAGATAGAACCGATGGTGGCTTGAGTGTATTGCGCCGGGCGCCGGATCCGGTAAAGGATCAAACCTATTTTTTAAGCCATCTATCTCAGGACCAGTTGGGGCGGGTGGTGTTCCCTTTGGGGGCTTTGCACAAGACAGAGGTGCGTCGCTTAGCGCAGGATTTTGATCTGCCGAATATGAATAGGCCAGATAGTCAGGGAATTTGCTTTTTAGGGAAGATTCGCTATCCGGAATTTGTGCGCCACTATCTTGGGGAGCGCGAAGGGGCTATTGTTGAGCGCGAGTCCGGGCGTGAATTGGGTCGCCATCAGGGGTATTGGTATTACACGATCGGCCAGCGGCAGGGACTTGGTTTGGGCAACGGTCCGTGGTATGTGGTTGGCAAGGATGTTGAGCGGAATGTTGTGCTCGTTTCGCATAGCAGCGTTGTGGCCGATGCGCGCCGCAGCTGCTTTACTGTGGAAAATGTGAGTTGGCTTGTGCCTGATGTAGAGCCGGCCGGCTTGCGGGCGGGGGGCTGGGGTGCTCCCGGCGGGGCGGATTTTCCGCTTTTGGCAAAGTTGCGGCACGGACCGCAGTTGGTACCTTGTACTTTTGATCCTGATTCCGGCTTTGTGCAGTTATCTGGCGGGGATCAAGGCGTGGCACCAGGGCAATTTGCCGTTTTTTATGCTGGCGAGTATTGTTTGGGTGGTGCACGCATTTGTGCTGATGATGTGAGTTCCGGCCGGGGGTAAACAGGAGTTTTGTATGGATGACAAAAAAAATTTTGATAATCAGGCAGACTGGAAGCGTTTGCTTGATGCGCATACATACCATATCACCCGAGAGGGGGGGACTGAGGCACCATTTAGCGGAAAATATTGGGACTGCGACACGCCGGGGACATATGTATGTAGCAACTGCAAAACCCCATTGTTTTCCTCAACCGTAAAATATCATTCTGGGTGTGGCTGGCCATCATTTTATCGTGAGATTGAGCAAGGGAAGATTGTTGAGCGTTTGGATACTTCGCATGGGATGAGGCGAACCGAGATTGTTTGCGCGGCTTGTGGTGCGCACTTGGGTCACGTGTTTTCTGACGGACCGCCTCCGACTGGTCTGCGCTATTGTGTGAATTCTGCTTCTCTTATTTTACAGGCCGAAGATTCCGGATTGGATGAAAGTGATAAGAAAAAATAATTCTTTTCCTGGATTTGCATTTTCTGTGCTCTAAATGCGGTATATACTAGTGGAGGGAGAGATGCATAACGCTATGGATTTGAGTGAACAGGAACTAGCGCAATTAGCCGAACGATTGAAAAAGTATCAGACTATACCTGCGGTTGAAGGAACAGGTGCAACCGCCGTGTTTCCTGTTGATACGGCGCTGCTAGAGCGCATGGTGCGTGTTGAAGAAGGCCTCAAGCATTTAGCCGAGGCTATGGATCAGCGGTTTGAGGCAATGGAAATGCGTTTTGCGGCAATGGAAATGCGGTTTGAGGCTGTGGACAAACGCTTTGAGGCAATGGACAAACGCTTTGAGGCTGTTGATAAGCGGTTTGAGGAAATGCTTCATTACATGGATAAACGTTTTGAATCAGTGGACAGACGGTTTGATGAAATGCTCCATTACATGGACAAGCGTTTTGAGGCCGTGGATAAACGTTTTGAATCAGTCGATAAGCGTTTTCGTCTTTTGCAATGGATGATGGGAATTGGTTTTACTGGAATAACTGTATTGATGACAGTGTATCAGTATCTATAGATATGCGAATGGAAAAAGTATGTATTGATGAAAAATTAAGCTGTGGAGACCGGCGGCTTCCATTTCAAAGCGGCTTTTCTTCGCCGTATCCGATCAGCATTGCCCCAATGATGGATCGCACAGACCGCTTTTTTCGCTGGATGTTGCGGCAAATCAGCTCGAATACTTTGTTGTACAGTGAGATGGTCAGCACCGGTGCAGTGGTTCATGGTGATTGGCAACGGCATTTGGATTTTCTGCCAGCAGAACGGCCGCTTGCCTTACAGCTGGGGGGAAGCGATGAATCGGAACTGGCAGAGGCAGTCAAAATTGCAGAGGATTGGCCCTACGATGAAATAAACCTGAATGTCGGATGTCCGAGCGATCGGGTGCAACATCGTGGTTTGGGTGCCTGTTTGATGGCCACCCCCGAAAAGGTTGCCAGCCTTATTTCTGTGATGCGGCAAAATACCAAAAAGCCGGTCACAATAAAGCATCGCATAGGGATAAACGGGCGCGAATCATGGGATGAACTGTGTGATTTTGTACGTATCGTTGCTCGCGCCGGGCTTGAACGGCTTACGGTGCATGCCCGTATTGCTATATTAGAGGGTCTGAGCCCAAAAGAAAACCGCAGCGTCCCGCCTTTGCGCTATGACGTTGTGTATGATTTGAAAAAAGCATTTCCGCAGCTGGAAATTGAGATAAATGGCCACATTGATTCTGTGCCGGCAGTTCAACAGCATTTGCAGCAGGTTGATGCGGTGATGATTGGGCGCGCAGCCTATGACAATCCATATTTGTTTGCAGATATTGAACAAGAGGTGTTTGGCACCGCGCCCGGGCTGATTCCCGACAGGCGGGAAGTTGTTGAGCGCTGCGCGGAATATTTTGCAGAGAACTGGCAGGATGGAATGCCGCGTGCGCCATTAGGGCATTGTATGGGCCTAGTTCATGGCTTGGCCGGGGCGCGCCGCTGGCGCGGTTTTATTAGTCAAAGCTTGGCAAAAAAAGAACACCCGGCAGAAATTCTTCAACGGTCTCTAGCTTTTATGCCCAAACGGTAATACTTCCTGTAGTACTTTTTTAGTTTGCATTATTTGAAATGAGATATGGCAGGTTTTATACTCATAGGCGGATGTAGAAAGGGGTGGCACATGGGGCGAGCGATTGGAAAACGATTTGCGTATATTTTTGTAGTATTCATTTATCTTTTTTTGGGATCTTGCGGCGGTGATGGTGCCGATAGCGCCATCATCGATCGTCGTGAGCCGGTGGTTCCTGGTGTTGGCGCCCCCGTTTTTGCAGGGCGCGGAATGGACTCTCCACTTGGTGTTCAGTATTTTACCGTTGCCAGTAGTAGTGGCAATGAGGGCGTTGCGCAGATAAAGGCTCCTGATGAGGAGTTTGCGGTGGTTTCATTCGGCCCCGAGGGTGAACTACCCACCGAGGTGCGACGGCCGACGATATTTGTTGTGTTCAACCATCCAATGGTACCCCTGACCCGCCTTGGCCAGCCGATGCACGAAAATGCTTTGATGCAGATTGAGCCGGATATTTCAGGAACCTATCGCTGGATGGGATCGAGGATTTTGTCTTTTCAACCAGATGATCCTTTAGAGGCCCAATTGGAATACGAGGTAAGAATTGCCGGAGATCTGCCTGCATTAAGCGGTGCAACTCTTGGTAGAGATGAAACATTTCGTTTTTTCCGCGAAACCCTTGATATTGCTGCAATGTATCCGGGAAGCCCTGAAACAACAGAGGCAATAGATCCGAATGAGGTGCCCACCTCTGTTCGGGATATTACAATACAATTTAGCTATCCGGTGGATATGGATTTCATTGCTGAGTTTATTCAGCTGTCCTCCAGTGCAGGCGAGGATTACGCCTTTTCGTTGCGACGGCCACAAGATGAGACAGACCAAAATCGGCTGGAAAGAACAGTTGTTTTACAATTGGAGGATGATCTTCCGGCCGATTCAGTAATGACTGTACGTTTGATGGAGGGCGCCCGATCCCGGCCGGAATATAGGGGGCGGGAGAGTATTTCAACCCGTACCTTTCATACGATCAGGCCCTTTGTTTTCCGCTACTTGAATGTTGGTTCCTATTATTACGCTCAGTCCACTGCACAGGATTCAAACCCGGCATTTTTACAATTTTCCCATGCGCTCGATCCGGATCAGGATTGGAATGAGGTTTTGTCGGTGTCCCTTCCGGTTGATGATATCAATCCGTATGTTCAGGTGTATGGGTCGGCTATCAAATTACGAAATCTGCCGGTAGAGTATGAATCAACCTATACTGTTGAAGTCTCTGCGAATATCAAGGATGTGTATGGGCGCCAATTGGGTCAGCCGCAGGATTTGACGGTTGCGGTCCCGGCAGCAGCCAGCTACTTTTATACCCCCAACACGGGAAGCAGGATGCTTGAAGCTCAGTTCGATCCAAAAATCATTTTTGAGCTGCAAAACCCAAAAGAAGGAATCTGGAATATTGGTAGCATAACTGATCCATTCAGGCATTTTTCACCCGATAGCCTTGTTCCCTATGATATTTCGCATATACAGCCAAATATTAAATCGTTTGAGGTAGTAGATCTTGATCAATATCTGAATGATGATGGTTTTGGTTTTGTCGGCGTTTCCTGGTATTTTTACGACCCTGAAGACACACGTTCCTGGCGCTGGAGAAGGCAAGATTTGCAGCTGCAGGTTACGGATATGGGCGTGACTACCCGCTATGCTGCGAACAAGGTATTAGTATGGGTGCAATCTCTATCTACTGGCGAGCCGGTAGCCGATGCTGATGTTTTGTTGACTACTCATGCTACTCCCTTAGCTTTAGGTGAAATGCCTTCGGGGTTTTTCAATGGCTCGGATTTTCCTAAGGTGGAACAGACGGATAGCGATGGCCTAGCAGTTTTTGAGTTGGAGCCAGGTGATTTTCTGCAGTATATGTATTCGAATTATACCGAGAAGGTTCAAATAGAGGTTCAGCATGGCAGTGACCGTATTGCGTTTCGGCCAAGTGGCGCGCATAGTCCGTATCGATCGGGAATCCATGGAGCAGTTTCGCCGGTGCATGCTTTTGATGTACGGCCGGTCAGCTTTGTTTTTACTGATCGCGGGTTGTATCGGCCAGGGGAAGAAGTAACATTTCGAATAATTGATCGTGATTTGCAAGATAATCGCTATTCGGCGCATCAAGGAAATTATCGAATTACTGCCGGGAATAGAGATCAAACGGTGTGGAGATCTTCCGGCACCTTAAGTGATATGGGAGGAAGCTATGGTAGCTTTGCATTACCCGAAGATTTGGAACCTGGCGAATATTGGATAGAATATTCCCGCTCTGGGGGCTCGCGACATTCAATAAGTCGGAGTTTTCAGGTGGCACATTTTCAGCCCGCAGCTTTTTCTGTTTCGGTGAACCCACCGCCTCAAACCCTCATTCATGGAGATGGTTTTAGTTTTGTTGTGCATGCCGATTATCTTTCCGGAGGAGGTGTTTCCGGCGGGGCTGTTTCGCATTATTTGTATCGGCAATCGGTGCGATATGCACCGCCGAATACCCGCTGGCAGGGCTATGTATTTGGTCCACGCGAAATGAGCGGCCGTGAGTTAATTGCCTCGGGGGATGGTGTGCTGGATGCGCAGGGATCCGCAAGTTTGGATTCAGCTATCGGTACTGAAGGTGTTCCTGGTGGGACCTACACGTATATGTTGGAAGCTCGGGTGCAGGACATAACAAATCAGGAATTAGCAGGCCGAGCTCAAGCATTATTGCATCCTGCGCAATTCTATCTTGGAACAAGATTGCTGGATAATTCGGATATGCCGCGTCGCTTTGCCCAGTCGGGACAGGCTGTGCAGGTTCAGCTTGCTGCTGTCAAAATAGATGGAGATTTAGTGGGAAATGCAACCGATGTTGATGTGCAAATCCTGCGTAGGCAATGGCAGTCTGTGCAGCAGCGCAGTGTATATGGTCAATTAAATACCCGCTATGAAGTTGTTGAAGAAGAGTTGGAAGAAAGGGAAGTGCGAATTCCAGCGGGCAGGCAGAAAAGCTTTTCTTTTACACCACCGGAAGCCGGATCATATGTTGTCGTGCTACGGGCCCAAGATGCTCAGGGGCGGGCAGTTGTAACGGAATTGCCCTTTTATGCGACTGGTCCTCAGTGGGTGCGCTGGTTATCATCTCAGCCGGATCAGATCACTTTGATTCCCGACAAGGAAAAGTATCAGGTTGGTGAAACCGCACGTTTGATGGTGCAAAGTCCGATTCCTGATGGTCGATATTTAATGACTGTTGAGCGCGCAGGGATTCTGGAGAATCAATTTGTAGAGTTTGAAGGCTCGGCTGGGATCATTGAATTGGAAATAACTGATGATTTTATTCCCGTAGTATATGTTGCTCTGTCTTCTGCAACAGCCCGGGCTGAAGCACCACAGTCGTATTTTGAACCTGATTTGGGTAAGCCACGAGGATTTTTCGGCATAGTTGAAGTTGAGGTTGACCCAGCGCCGCGAATGCTGGATGTGACAATTGAAATGGATCAGTCTGTATATGGTCCGGGGGAACAGGCAGAAGCCGTGGTGAGGGTTCTACACAATGGCCAGCCGGTTTCCGGGGCTGAAGTAACCTTACTTGCAGTTGATCGAGGTGTTCTGGATTTAATTGATTATCACGTTCCTGATCCCGTGGAGTATTTTTATAGCCTGTGGCGGTTTCCCCTTGGTGTGCGGGGAGATGATTCCAGACGTCTGTTGATTGACCCGGTCACGTATGAAATCAAGAATCTTCAAGGTGGCGGAGGAGAAGACGCGGGCAAGCTGGATGAGCGCGAAGATTTTCGCCCCTTAGCAGTGTTTGAGCCGGCCTTGATAACAGATAGAAATGGCCAGGTTACCGCATCCTTTCAATGGCCGGATTCCCTGACAACCTATCGGGTAACAGCGGTTGCAATGGAGCCTGAGCTCTTTGGCCGCGCGGAACAGGAAAGTATGGTTCAAAACCCCATAACGGTTCGTTCTTCTGTGCCCATGCAGGTGAGGGTGCGCGATACCGTTTCTGCTGGACTGGTGTGTACGAATTTGACCGAAGATCAGCAGGAAGTTCATATAACACTGGAGTTGCAGGGAGCTGGCTTTGAAGGTGATCAGCCCTATCCCGAGACAAGCTTTGTGCTGGAGCCGCGGCAGACGCGGGACGTGCTTTTCCCGCTTACCTTTGCCCAGACAGGGGAAGCGGATCTGATTTTTACTGTACGCTCGGATGTAGTAAATGAGCGCTTGCACGCAAAAATGCCGGTGGTCGATGTGCAGATACAAGAGGCATTTACCTTGGCCGGAAGCCTGAGCGATGAAAGTATCGAGGAAGGGGTTGTGATTCCATCATCGGTTCTTCCGGGCAGCGGTAGTATAGAGCTGAGCTTTGCCGGGCACCAGGCAGGATATTTGTATGAGCCCATGGCACGGTGGTTGCGCTTGAGTCCTGATCGCTCATTTGAGGTAGTGGCTTACCGTGCAGCTTCTTATGCAATCTTTGGCGAACAATTGGATTTGCTTTTTTCAGAAAGGCAGATTGCTGATGCCCGCATTGCCTTGGAGTTATTTGGAAATGATATGGCAAAATATCAGCATTCCGATGGCGGCTTTGTTCCTTATCAGCGGATGCTGGCGCATTTACGGAATTCTACAGTGCGCACTACGCTTGTTGCCGCGGAACTATATGCTCAAATTGAGCATGGTATTCGATCTGGCAAGATACAGTCCCGTTATGCAGGAAGTGGGTTGACTGGCAGTCAGCGCAGTCGGCTGGTTAGTCGGCTCGAGGCTATTGTAAATGGCAGATACACTTCCGCCTTTGAAAAAGCCTGGGCCCTTGATATTGCGAGCAGGCTCAATCCGGAAAAGAACTATCGAAGTATGCTCGGCATGCTTTTGGAGCAGGAAGATGCATTGGGTGCTGCCGGCTACTCCGTTGCTGCAGGGATAGCCGATCGTATTGGTGCATCCTCGGTGGGACAAAATGCTTTCCGGCGGGTGCGAAATCTTGTTCAGATTGGAACCCGCGATGTTGATATTGTGGAGACTTATGAATCGCGCAGCTATTTTGATTCTACCTTGCTTCGGCTTGCATGTGCGCAAAGGGCATTCTCTGCTTTAGATGCAGACTCCGTTGAGGCTCCGAGATTGTTGCAGGCCATGCGCCGCGCAACGGTAAATAGTCCCTGGGTTAATTCAATCGATTTGTTGTTTGTTGCCTCTGTTTTGGCTGGCGAGTTGGAAAAATCCATGGGGGTTGAGGCGGCTGAAGTACGAGTCTCCTTGAATCAGCAGACCTTGATGGATGAAACAGTTGATCTGCAGGAAGGCATTGAGCAGGTGTTCCCGTTTCAGCAGGACCCGCTTGATCAGTTGCCGCGAAATGTGTTGTTGCCCTTGGAGATACGGCTGGGTGAAGATGCAGCACAGGCTGGCTCGGTCTTTTATGCTGCGGTTATGCGGTATTACTTGCCGAATGAGATTGTTGGGCCCAGAGATGAGGGTTTCAGTGTTTTTCGACAGATTGAAGATCTTGATGGAAATCCGGTGGAAATGGATGCCTTGGTGCGGGGAAAAACCTACCGGGTGCGGGTAACTATTGGCTGTGACCGCAATCGCTTCGCCTCCTTTCTGCAGGTTCCGGTGCCAAGTGGAGCAGAAATATTGGATGGTTCGTTTGTGACAACCGGAAGCTATGATGAGTCCGGTGGAGTTCGCGGCGGTGAATGGGAGCGGGAAACGCAATATGGTGATAGGCAGACATATGTGGACGAGGGCTATGCCCGTGGTCGCTTTGGCATGTTCGGTAGTAGTTGGGAATTTTTCAGCTTGCGCCCTGTGCAAAAAATATATCCTGGTGAGGTTACCTACTACTTTCCGCATTTGTACCCGGGCTCCCGGACAGTAACCTTTTTAATTCGCGCAGTGCATCCGGGGATATATCCAGTTCCGCCAGCATATATTGAACTTGAGGGTCAGGAAGAGGTGTTTGGCCGAACTGGCGGTGAGTTGAGTGTTATTGAATAATACTGCTCTATCCCGGCAGAAGCGCGCGGCCATATTTGGGCTTGTTTGTAGTTTTTTGCTGTTGGTTGGCATATTTGGCTGGTTGCGTTGGTCACCTTTTCCTGAGCTTGATGATTTTTTGCATCGGGCACACAGTGTTGATTTGCTTGATAGAAATGGTGTTCTGTTGCGGACCTTGCATCCGGAAGAAGGGGTGTATCGCCGGTGGATTGCGTATGAGCAATTGCCGGAGCATGTAGTATCGGCTGTGCTGGCGGCTGAAGACCGGCGGTTCTTTCAGCATTGTGGCTTTGATATTTGGGCTATTTTGCGCGCCGCCTGGCAAAACAGGCACTCGGGTCGGCGTGTTTCTGGCGCGTCGACAATAAGCATGCAGCTTTCCCGTTTGGTTGCGCCGCATGTTGGCGGGATGAGGGGAAAGCTGATCGAGGTTTGGAATGCCTTGCGTTTGGAGGTCCGTTTTTCCAAGCAGGGAATATTAGAGCAGTATATAAATGCAGTTCCATATGGTGGCGGAAGGCAGGGGATTGAATCGGCGGCAAGGGCCTATTTTGGCTGTAGTGCGGCTGATCTGAACCCCCGGCAGGCTGCGTTGTTGGCGGTGATGCCGCGCCGGCCGAGCGATTTGAATCCGCATAGGCAGGCGGAACGGCTGATTCGTACGGCCATGCCGGTTGCCCGGCGGCTTGGGCTTGCCGGGCGTGAGGATGGCGCGGACCTTGCCGCAGGAGGCACGGACGGCGATGATGCCGCCGTATCGGCGCTCTTTCGCCAGGAAATCGCCGCCGGCCGCCGCCGCGCCGAAGCTGCGCCCCCACCCTTCGAAGCACCGCACTTTACCGAATATGTTGCCCGGCGGCTCACCGCCGCCCAGCTCCAGGCCGGCCTCCCGCTTCGCACAACATTGGATCTTGAAATGCAGCATCGCCTGGAGGCCGCCCTGCAAAATACCCTGCGGGATGCGCAGGGTAGCAGAGTAAACAATGGGGCGGCGCTGGTACTCGATAATCAGAGCGGGGCGATCCGGGCCTATGTCGGCAGCCCCGACTACTTCGACCGGCAAAACGGCGGCATGATAGACGGGGTGCAGATTTGCCGCCAGCCGGGATCAACCCTGAAACCCTTTTTGTATATGCTGGCCCTCGAAAACGGATTCACAGCTGCCAGCATCTTGCCCGATCTGCCGCAGGCATTCGGATCCTACGAGGCATATATTCCGCAAAACTTTACGCACCGTTTTGCCGGCCCGGTCCGGCTGCGCGTTGCCTTAGCGTCCAGCTTGAACATACCGGCTGTGTACACCGTGGTACGGCTGGGAGTGCAGAACTTTGCCGATCGTTTATTAGAGCTCGGCTTTGACAGCGTAATCGAGCAACGCGATCGGGTGGGGGCGGGTATTGCGCTAGGAAACGTGGAGGTCCGCCTGCTGGAACTTGTGCGGGCGTTCTCAATTTTTAGTCGGGACGGTAGTTTGCCGTACGTCCATGTGCTGGAGGCGGAAGCTTCGCAGGCGGCGCGG
>CAYNNU010000057.1:0-11770 GCA_964398645.1 uncultured Spirochaeta sp. | reverse complement strand
TATTTTTGTTATCCAGGGGAATGTTTTGCTCAAAACTTTGCTGCAGAATGGTTGCCTGAGTATTTCGATCCAGCAGGCGCAGCTCCATCTGGATGAAGCCGCTGGTTGGTTCCTGGCTAAGCTGAATTTCCATTTGTTGAATACTAGTTTCAAGAATGTAGCGAGGAGAGGGAGAGCGGTTCTGCCGACGGACCGAGGTAAAGAGTGAGAGCTCATCAAGTCTTTGAGCGATGACATTGGCTACGGCTCGAGCGGGGTCGCTTGCCCAGAGATGGTTTGATAAATAGCGAATACGGGTTTTCTCAATTCTTTCCACCAGCTGCCGGCGCTCGTAGCCCTCTGCTATAGATGCATCGCTTACAAACAGGGCTCGTTCTATGGCCGAAACATTTTCCATTTCTACTGGCCGTGCAGCGCCGCTGCTGTGGAGCGTGTAATAGTATGAAGGCTCGGATGGCCCAGTTAGACATCCGGAAAATAGTATACTGATGATTACCAGACTGATGCTTGTTACTTTTGAATGCATGCGGCTAGTCTCCTCGTGAGCGCAGAATCAAGCTGGGATCTTCACTGATTAAAAACGAGAATTGCGCCAAATTTTCTGATGTGATACGCAGATTTTCCAAGCTGGCCGAAATATCAGCGCGGCCCTGTAAAATGATGTCGGCTAAATCGATTGCTGCCCTGCCAAGTTCACCGCCTTCTTGTCCCAATTCGGCCGCATATATCAGGTCATTTACCCGGCTGAGAATGCGGTTTGTCTGATACAGTGATGCCGATAGTTGCTGTGAAGAAAGCGCCACGTTTTCTACAATAATGTTTATATTATCATTGTTTGTTTCCAGTATTCTGTTCAAATTGAGCATAGCCCTGGTAATGCTCGCAGGATTTGCCGGGTCCATGAGGTAACCGGCATCGTTCACGACTTCTTCAACGCTGCGGGTAATATTCATTGCTGGTCCGGTGAATTGGTCAAGTAGGCTTCGTTGTGATGGTATTCGGCTTCCCGGTTCTAGGATTGCCGACTCGGGACTGCCGCCGGTAAGTTCAATATTTGTAGCCCCGGTTATTCCGGCGGTGACTAATTGAGCCTTCATATCGGTGCGGATGGGCACTGCTGAATCCACGGCAATTTTTACAATAACGGTTCGCATGTCCTCTGGAAGCAGGCTTAATTCCAAAACGGACCCGATTGCGATACCGTTAAAGTATACAGGGCTTCCTTGACTTACCCCGCGTACGGAGGTGTCGGAAAAATGAATGGTATAATTGTCCCAGCTTTGTAGTAAATTCGGCCCCGCAACCGAGATTGCAAATGCAGCGAGGATAATAAATGTAAGCAGCACGAAAATTCCAAGTCGTGCCTTTTGATGCCTGCTTATCATATGCTACTTAGTATACTGGGATAGAACAAAATCTTCTATAGCTTGACGGGTGAAAAGCATGAGCCTACAATCAAGATATATGAAGTCGCATATAGATATCGTGGCTGAGACAACCCGTGCCGGAATCATTTCTGTAGTGGTTAACGGATTATTGTTTGCCCTAAAACTGCTTGCTGGAATATCCATTGGCTCTGTGGCCATTGTTGTCGATGCTTGGCATACTCTTTCCGATAGTTTGACGTCGTTTATTGTGATAATTGGGGCACGTATTGCCGGAAAACCCGGTGATGAGGAGCATCCTTTTGGGCATCAAAGGGCCGAATGGATCGCTGCACTTGTAATTGCGGTGCTCTTGAGCGTTGTTGCCATCAATTTTGCTTATGAGTCAATAAAACGCTTGCGCGAGGGCGGCACGCTTGAATATGGATGGCTTGGTATTGCCGTTCTGCTGGTATCTACCCTCGGCAAAGAACTGCTGGCCCAATACTGCTTTTTTGTTTGCCGCCGCACTCAGTCGGAATCTCTTCGCGCTGACGGTTGGCACCATCGCAGTGATGCACTTAGTTCCCTTCTGATTTTAATTGGGGTGCTGTTGGGTCGGGGGCAGGTGTGGCTAGATGCGGTGCTTGGAATGCTGGTTGCGGTAATGATATTTCTTGCTGCCATTTCGCTTTTGCGTCGAGTTGGTAGTTTAGTGTTGGGCGAGTCTCCTAGCAGTCAGTTGGTGCAGGATTTGAGTGCCATTGCTAATCGGGTTTCCGGCAGGGATGTTCGCTTGCACCATGTGCATCAGCATGTGTATGGCGATCATCGGGAAGTCACAATGCACATTCGCCTGGACAACGACATGAGTGTGGCCGATGCTCATGTGCTACTGGATCGGATGAAAGCGGATATGCGCAGCGAGTTACATGTAGAACCCACTATATTGATAGAACCTCTGGAGATGGTAGTATGCAAGTAAATGCCTTTATTGCCCTTATAGCAGGTTTGGCCTCTTTTTTTAGCCCTTGCGTGCTTCCATTGATCCCGGCCTGGCTGGCTTTTATTGGTGGAACGGCTTCGATATCCGTTGCCCGTTACGATGGAAAATTAAATAATGATGATGAGCGGCAAGGATCAGGTGCTGAAGTTCAGTCAGTAGCAGGGACGCCAGTAAAACAAACAGTAAAATCGGGTGGAAAATTCCGATTGGTGATGTTGACTGTTTTTTTTGTCCTGGGCTTTTCTATTGTATTTTCCCTTTTGGGGGTATTGGCTTCTGCTGGGGGAAGTATTGCCAGTGAATACACCACTGTTTTCGAACTGGTAGCTGGCGGAGTACTTTTAGTGCTTGGCATGAACATGGTTTTTAGCTTTATTCCCAGCCTGTATCGTGAGCGCCGCCTGCATCTTAGCCGATCCCCGGCTGGACCTGTTGGTGCGCTGCTAATCGGGATGGCATTTGGTGCCGGCTGGACCCCCTGTGTGGGGCCGATATTAGCCTCTATTCTGGTCTTGGCCGGGATGGAGAATAATGGAGCCGGTATTGTATACTTGCTGCTGTATTCGCTTGGCCTAGGGCTTCCCTTTGTGCTGGCTGCTGTTGGTATGGAGCATTTCCAGCGCTTACATCGCGTGGTTCACCGCTATCTTGGCCGGGTACAGACAGTATCCGGCATTCTGCTTGCGCTCATGGGTGTTTTGATTGCCAGTGGCCAGTTTCAAAGGCTAACTGCTATTCTGGTATCAGCTGTTCCACAGCTCTAATTACATCTGCCGCCCGCAAACCACCAGTATGTTTTAGTTGTATACTTCCATCTGTCGCTAGAAAAAAGATTGTCGGCACACCACGGATTCCGAGTTTTGCCGGCAGTGATCCGGTGAGTTCCAGCAAAACGGGAAAGTTTAGGGCGTTCTCTTGCGCATAGCGCCGGACATCAGCGGTAGTTCTTTCGTTGAGCGTCAAGTTTATCCCCAATACTTGAGCTCGGTCCCCAAGTTGTTCTTGGGCGGAAACAAGTTCCCCTGTGGCAGCTTGGCAGCTAGGGCACCAAGTTGTCCAAAAAAGCAGGACCACTGGTTTTCCGCGGTAATCCTGCAGGGCAATGGTATTGCCATCGATATCTCGTAGTCTAAAATCCAGCATCGAAGATGATTGTTCATCTGAGCTAGTAGGATTTGTAGGCCTGGTTTGCTCTGGTAATAATCGAATTGCCAAAACTGCAATCAGTAAAATGATGGTGAGTAGTATTCCTGCTGTTTTCCAAATACGTGAAGCAGGTTTTTTTTCTTCGGACATGTACGCCTCCTACTAGAAGGTACTAAAAGTTTATGCCCGGGTAAACTCTTCAATATACTGAGCCAATTTGATTGGGGTGATTGGTTTGGATAAAAAGCTGTTCATGCCGGCTTTCATGCACTGTCCTTGTTCGTCGTTGGAATCGAATGCTGATACTGCGATAATCGGTACGTCGTGATCCAGAACCGCTGATTCAGGATTACGGATAACCTGTGTCGCTTCGATTCCATCCATTTCCGGCATCTGAATGTCCATGAGCACTAGGTCGAATTGTTCTTTTTTTAGGCATTCTATTGCCTCAAGCCCATTCACAGCGGTTTCTACTTCGTGGCCTTGGGTGCGGACGATGGCAGCAGCAACGTGCTGGTTGATGCGGTTATCTTCGACAATCAATACTCGCAACTTTTTCCGCGTATCTTTCGAATCGGTTTGCTCAGGTGCATGTGTTGAATTTGTGTTCGATTTTTTCATTTTAGCTTTTTTACCTGAGGTATTATCCTGTTTTTGGGCTTTTTTTGCAAATATTATTTCAATGGGAAGAATGGCAACAGCAGAGGTGCCGATTTTTTCTGTGCTGGTAATCTTTATACAGCCTCCGCATTCTTCTGCCATGCGTTTGGCGATGGAGAGCCCAAGACCAACACCATCGAATTTTCTATTAAATCCGCTTTCAACCTGGAAAAAAGGTTCGAATATGCGGTTGATGAATTTTTTCGCAATGCCAACGCCGGTATCGGCAACAGTGAATTCTATGGCGTCTTTTTGTTTATACTTTATTTTTTTGGCATAGATGGATACTGAGCCTGTTTCGGTAAACTTGATTGCATTATCGGCCAGGCAGCGAAGAATTTGGCGCAAACGGCCGGGAAAACTTTGTACCCAACAGGGTAGGTTTGTATCCTGCTGTAGCTGAAAGTCTAGTTCTTTTTCTTCTGCCAGGCTGACGATTGGTTCACAAATATTTTGCAGAAATGATGGCAAATGAAAACGCATTGGGGTGTTGCGCAGTTCATTCGGGTCCAGCTGAGAGAATGCAAGGATTTCCTGTACAACTCCGTCAAGGCGGTTGCCGCTTTGTTGGATCAAGGAAAGAAGTTGCCTGTGTTTCGGGTCTGTTACCTGGTCTATCAATAGTTCAACCACGCCGATTACCCCATTCAGCGGGGTGCGCAGTTCATGGCTCATGTTTGCAATGAATTGGTCTTTTACTAGGTTAGCGGCATCTGCCTGTTCCAGAGCCTGTTGGAGTTCTTGTTCCAAGCGGATATTTTGGGTAATATCCCGTGCAGTTTCAACAACTCCCTTTAGCTTGCCACCCGGGGTAAAAATTGGGCTGGCATGTATGCTTACAATCCGGCCATTTGAAGTGGTTATTTCACCCCATTCCTCCTGCTTGCTGGAAAAACAGCGTAAAACAGGGCAGTTGTGGCAAGGTTTTTTTGGATCTTTTCCCCATAATTCATAGCAATAGCGGCCGTGCAGTTTGTGTGGGCTGAGCTCTTGATCTGCTTCTTGTGCTTCCTGGTCGCGGGCTATCGTGCGTATGGCCGAGTTTGCCCACATAATTTTCATTTCGGGGTTTTCGTAATAGAGAACCATGTCCGAAACCGCACTGATAATCCGCGAGAGCTGCATTTCAGATTCTTCCAGCGCTTTTTCTGCTGCGACGGTTTCGCTTATATCGCGGGCAACCCCCTCAAAAGCGCTTAAGCTGCCATCATCCTTGTAGCGGCGGATGTTGCGCTGTTCCAACCAAATGATACTACCGTTTTTATGGAGCCAGCGGAGCCGGAATGGCTTACTTTCATCTTCGCTTCCGTACAGCATTTTTTTCAGAAATTCCCGGTCATCCGGGTGAGTGAGTTGGTTAATGAATTTGGGATCGTCATAAAAAGCTTGATCTTTGTAACCGCATACATCCATCACTGAAGGGCTTATATAGCTAAAATGCTCATGTGACTGCAGTTCAAAGCGGTAAACAATATCGCGGGCCCGTGCCAGCAAGCTATTGTAATCTTTTTGTTTTTTTGCAATCAATTCTGCGGTACGATTTTGATCACTGATATCTTCAGCAAGGGTTGCAAAAAAACCTTCTTCAGGCTGGTGGGCCTGTACGCGAAACCACTTGTCCAGTGCTTGTGAATAATCTTCGAATATTTCGCTTCCGCCGTGTAAGGCGATTTTCCCGTAGCGCCCAATCCAATCGGCTGGGTCGTTCTCGGTTCCCGGCAAAATATCTGTCACACAATGACCTATGATTTCGTCCGGTGAAAGAGAAAGCAGTTGGGCAAACTGCTGATTGCAGTAGACATACTGGAAGTCTATTGGTTTTCCACTGCTGTCACAGATAATTCTATGAACAGCTATCGGGCTTGGTAAATTATCCAATAATTTTACATAATCCATTATGTATAGTTTAATACTATTTCTTTTTGAATGAAAGGTTTTAAATTATAAATGTCAGAACTAGCCCGCTTTGATACCTGTACATACCAGCGGATATGCGCGTAAACTATTGAGTATGGCTGGAACATACAGGCTGGATATTGGCTATTTGTTTGGTTTTTTTATCATACTCACCTTGCTGGGAAGCCTTTTGCTGATGTTGCCGGCGGCCAGCGCTCAGGGGGGTACTTTGGCGCCGCTGGATGCCGTTTTTACTGCCGTGAGCGCAGTATGTGTTACCGGTTTAACCACCATTCCACTAACGTCTTTTAGCCGTTTCGGTCAGCTTGTGGTGCTAGCGCTTATTCAGCTTGGGGGCTTAGGAATAATCAGTTTTTCTACCTTGCTGGTCATTCTACCTGGAATGAAGATGTCGCTTTCCCGTGTTCAATACGTGAACAATTATTACCTGCCTGAGGTGGAGTATCGTCCGCGCGAGATAGTGCGTTCGATTGTTTTGCTGACACTTTTGATTGAGTTAATTGGGTTTCTGCTTTTGTGGGGACAGTTTGCCCTGGCTGGTGTCGGGGCAGATGGATCTGCTGCCGCAGGTTCTGCTTCGCTGGCATTTAATGCACTTTTTCATAGTGTTTCTGCTTTCTGTAATGCCGGCTTCTCTTTGTATTCGGAAAGCATGGAGGCATTTGGGCATAATCCGGGCGTTTTGCTGACCATCACCCTCTTGTTCGTTTTAGGGGGATTGAGTTTTTTGGTTATGCATGAGTTGGCCGGTCAGCTGCTTGGGCGAAAAAAGCGGGCAGGCAGGGGCTTTCCGAAAAAAAACGCCAAGCCGCCCCGCTATGTTTTGTCTGTGCATAGCCAGTTGGTGCTTATATCCACGGTTTTCTTGCTACTTGTGGGAATGCTTGTATTTCTGCTGCTTGAATGGAACGGGGCGTTTGCCGGCTTCGGTTGGGGCGACAAAATAATGCAGGCGGCTTTTCAGTCGGCTACGCCGCGTACAGCCGGGTTTAATAGTGTGGCTCAAAGCGATCTGCAGCCAGCATCAATCTTGCTTACTATGCTATTTATGTTGATTGGGGCCGCACCAGGTTCTATTGCCGGCGGAATTAAGGTTACCACC
The DNA here is from genome assembly GCA_964398645.1 of uncultured Spirochaeta sp. Lineage (GTDB taxonomy): Bacteria > Spirochaetota > Spirochaetia > DSM-27196 > DSM-8902 > Spirochaeta_B. Next base: position 4,575 of record CAYNNU010000057.1, on the reverse strand, counting down.
TTTGCCGTTGTAGCGATGACGGTTGTACGCAGGATTGGTAGCCGTGGTCAGTTGACTGTAAGACATCGGGAATTACAAAGCCGAACGCTTCTGAATGCAAGCATTTTTCTGTTCCGAGCATTGGTTCTTTTGTTTTTTGCCGTTTTTTTTCTAGCCATGAGTGAATCGCGGGCATTAGAGTCTGGCGCATTTAGTTTACTGGAGGTGGTGTTCGAGTCGGTTTCTGCTTTTGGAACCGTCGGACTGAGCCTGGGAATTACCCCGCATTTGAGCATCGCCGGAAAAATCATTATTATGGCAACCATGTTTGCCGGACGTTTGGGGCTTGTTTCATTAGCTGTGCCGTTATTTCGCTCATGGTTTGATTCGTATGCGAGTGATTCTGTACGCTATCCAAACGGGGAGGTCTTGCTAGGATGAGTCAATTTGCAGTTTTTGGGCTTGGTGCCTTTGGGCAGCGTATGGTTGAGGAATTGATGCGCAGCGGAAACGAGGTGATTGTAGTTGACCGGGATACGGCTATGCTTGATGATTTTCAGAATCAGGCAACAGTTTGTTATGGAATTGATGTTGTAAAAGAAGATGTTGTTCGGCAAAAAATTCCGGCATCCATTGATGCTGCGATTGTTGATTTGGGCAATAAATCCGAGGCATCGATTTTACTCACCAGCTATTTGAAAAAGATGGGAGTTGCGCAAATCATTGTAAAGGCGGAAAGTGATGAAATGGCCGAGGTGCTCAGCATGGTGGGTGCCACGCGGGTGGTTTTCCCCGGCCGTGATATTGCGATTAGCTTGACTGCTCAATTGTTATCGCCAAGCTTATTGCGTTTTATGGCAATTGGGGGTGGGCTGGTAATTGCTCAGATGATTATTCCCGAGCGCTTTGTTGGCTTGCGCCTGATTGATTCAAATATTCGCAGTGAATACAACGTGAATATTTTAGCCTGGAAGGAAGAACGAGGTGATGATTTTACCATAATCACTCCTGAGCATGTGTTTTCCAAAGACGAGGTAATTCTTGCTTTACTGGAAGAAGAGCGGATCAGCGATTTTTCTCAACAACTTGAGCGGGATTCCAGCCCGGGGGTTTTGCGAAATTTGTTTCAGCTTTTTTTTAAGGCAGAATAGGCGCTTATTGGCGGATTACATCCAGAACGAGTATTGATCCGGCTAGAGCACCCGTCGGCATTTGAATGATGTATATTTCCAGTTCAACAGATTCTCCCTGTGCCTCATGCAGTTGTGCGATGGATAGGCTGGTTTCATTTTCCGTAACAATAAATCTCTGGTTGTTCTGATCTACAGGTATAAAAAACAGCTGGGTAAAGGGTTCGTTTCCGCTGACATACAGCTTTCCCTCGAGGATGAGGGTTTGTCCTGCCTCCAGGTCGGTGGAAGGTAATTCGGTTTCCTGTCTGCCCCAGGCAAGGAGCGTAAGAGCGAAACAGGAAAAAACGAGCAGTTTGATAATGGCTTTTATCATGGGATTTCAATAAGTCGGTATTCCATACCTGTTGGAATTTGAAGAGTCCATGATTGTTCTCCGTTTAGATTGGAGCCTAGCGAAAGAAACTGGATGGAACCGGCCGGGAATGGAGCGTTTTCCTGTACACTTTCTGCTACATAGACAGTCGGCCCTGAGGTGATCTCACCATACAGGTTGCTGACCAGGCTCAGATCGATTGAGCCTAGCTGATAATCATACGTACAATCAGTTTCAGCGGCTGTCCAGGAAAATCCGGAGGCACCGTTATTCATCCGTAGCTTTGCTTCGGCGGCGGAATTACTGGAGCGTGCTACCGCTTCGGCAAAGTCCAGAAGTATTTCTCCCCAGTCTTGCGCTCCGCCTTCAGCGGTGGTAATAGCTGTTAGAGCCCGCTGGTCGCCGTAGCCATTTTGCAGCAAATCCTTAATCAGATCGGGGCCTGAATATGCCCGCATCAGGTAGGCGCCAAGTGTATACGAAATTGCATAATCCTGCATAACATCTACGCCACTACTCCAGTAGGGAATGCTTCTGTCTGGGTAGGTGTTGAAATAGCTTAAACGGCTGCTGGGATAGGGATCGGCTGTGCTGTAACTTGCGCTGCCTGAGCCATATACATAGCTTCCGCCATCTAGGGGCAATTCGCGTGGACCCGGCACCCTAATTTTATCGGCGAGTAAATCTTCAACTGCCATCGAGGCTAATTCGTTTAGCCAGGTTTCAGAGTACACACTGCGGGCTATAACTTTCTGGTAGTAGTGAACCATGTGCTGGAATTCGTGGCCGAGGGTGCTCAAACTGGTATCCATATCCGAATCGGTAAAGACAGAATCAAGGAAAAAGTACAGGCCTTGATTGGTATCGCCATCAACTTTGGAAGATAAAAAGTTATGCATAGACCAGAAATATCCAACAGTGTTAGCCATGCTGATATCTTTTACCACAATGTGGATGTTCAAGCGTTCGTCGGGCGCAATTACATTTCCGTAGGGGTGAGTTCCCCAAGGCTGGCCGGTAATATCGGTAACCCAGTGGTAAATCCCTTCACCGCTAGTGGGTAAAAATGCATCGGCCAAAGCGCTCAGTTCGGCATTGTCAATTTTGTTGCTTGTGGGGGTTTCTGGCGTGCTCGACCACCAGTCGTCGGCTATCCAAATATACAGGGTGATTGATTCGCCTCCCACAGAAACACTGCGTTTTAAGCGGAGAGTGCAGTCAATCTTATCTGCTGCTTCGCATGGTTGGCCATAGGTGTAGGGACAAATGCCGCGTTCGGTTCCTGTGTCCCAGGCCGGATCGGTTGTCATGGTGGTATTGCCGCTGGCTAAGGGGCCGCTGCTGCGTGCGATGGATTGACTGCTGAGTAAGCCTCCGCCATCCCGGTTAAAAGTATCGATGGCTGAATAGCCTGATCGCGGCGCTTGCTCAATTTCGTTTTCAATGCGTAAGATTTGCTTGTCGGCTTCGAAAATATCTCCCGTAGCGCGCGCTGATTCGTTCAAGCCGAAACCGGAATGCTCAACACTATCGGGATTGGCTAAAAGAAGCAGGGCGGAGCCGCCGGAAAAGCTAGCATTTACGGTTATTTCCTGTAAAGCAGGATTGTCGTTTAGGGGGGTCGGGGCAGAACAGGCGAAAAAGATGAAAAGTAAACTCACACAGAAAATACTCTGAATAATCAGCAAAAAATGAGACGTTTTTTTCATAGTACAAGTATACACCCTCTGCGGGGAAAAAGCAGGGGTTTATCAGGAATCGTGAAAATTCATGCGGAAGATTTCTTCGATTGCCTGGGCGGCTTCCTTTTCCTCCGGCCCATCAACCTTCATGGTTATGACATCGCCGTGTAGGGCGCCGAGGGTTAGTATCATCATTATTTCGCGGCAGTCCGCTTCAATTCCGTTGTTTGTAAGTGTGATTGTCGCGTCGTACTGCATGGCTGCCTTGTTCAGCATACCGGATGGGCGGGCGTGAATCCCTTTTGGGTTGGTAACGGTAAGCTGCTTGACAATCATTTACGACTCCCGTTCCGCCCCAATCAGCTTTTGCACATTGGCTGATTCATCCTTTACTTTTGCTAGAATTGCCTGCAAAGTATCAGGAGGATCGCCGCCGGCTTTTTCCAGCTCTAGCGAATATTCTGCCAGAGCTGTAAATGAGAGGTTCCGGGCAAAGCCCTTCATTTTGTGTGCGCTTCGTTGTATTTGCTCTGCATTATTTGCCTGAACGGCCTGTTCGATGGAAGCTAGGTATTCCGGAATATCTTCCTGGGCATAATCCAGTAATTCCTGCAACAATTCTGCGTCGCCGCCGAGCCGCTGCAAAACCTCTTCTTGGTTAAAATGCTGTTCCATATATTCCATATTACGAACTTTTTGCCATATGTTGCAAGATGGTATCGCGTAGTTTTGCTTCATCAATCGGCTTTGCCACATAATCGTCCATTCCAGCTTCTGCGCAGAGAACTTTTTCAGTTTCTATGATGCCTGCTGTAACAGCAATGATAATTGTGGGAGGATAATCATGAGTATCTTTTTCCGCCTCTTCGATGCCGCGAATTTTTTTGCTTGCATCGTAGCCATTCAAAAGCGGCATTTGAACATCCATCAAAATCAAGTGTGGCCGGTGTTCCAGGTAGGCTGCGACTGCTTTTTCGCCATCATTAGCTTCAAAAAGATTGCAGTCGGGAAGAATGGCTTTCATCAATAATGATGCGAGACGTCTGTTAATGCGGTCGTCATCAACAATAAGCACGGTGTAGTTGGATTTTTCCAGCTCCATTTTCGCTGAAGCTGCTGCTTTGGTGGTTTTGATAGCGCTTTCCTTTTTTGATTTACTTTCTGCCGGCGCAGCCTGGGTAGGTTTTGCCGGCTGTGTAGCCTTTTCCTGGCCAGGCAGGTGCAGTACGAAACTGAATTCGCTTCCTTCGCCCGGGGTGCTTTGTAATTCCATTTTTGAGGCCATGAGCTTCAAAAGGCGATTTGATATGGTTAAGCCTAGGCCGGTTCCGCCGAATTTTCGGGTTGTTCCGGGGTCCGCCTGAGTAAAGGATTGAAAAATCAATTTCTGCTGATTGGGGGGAATACC
>CAYNNU010000056.1:0-11780 GCA_964398645.1 uncultured Spirochaeta sp. | reverse complement strand
CTTGGTGCTGGGAAACAAAAACTACCAGACTCAGCTTTTTTGGTCAAGCGAAAAATGGAGAAAATTCCAGTCAACATCAAGATTGATTCTGGAGTAAACCTTCCTTCTCAGCGATGCTCTTCTTAACCTTATCCAAATCAGCAAACAAATCTTTCATTTCAGCTGTTTTTGCTGTAACAGAAGCCTTGCCTTCAACAATCAAAAGTTCATATGTCTGTGAACCCAACTTTGTCAGCAATTGCTTTGCTTGTCCTTCAAGCTGACGAATCTCCAAACGAAGAACACTTGTCTCACCAAATTCATTCATTTTTTCCCGGGCTTTTTCCAGAAAATCCCGAGACCCTTCCATACCGGTTTCGATAACCTCTTTCATGCGTGTCATAAAATCCATGAACCACTCTCCTGACTTCAATATAGCGCAGCAACTTACTTTCGAAAATAGCAAAAGCGCATAATACGCTTCCATTTTTATCAAACTTACTGCCTTGAAGAGTTGACCGGTGATAATCTTAACTTGTACTATTTCATCGTTTTCCAACATTTGATTAAGGAGATCTTCATGAAATTAGTATTCCTCGGCCCTCCAGGCGCCGGAAAAGGCACCATGGCAGTAAAATTGGCAAAAAGCGCTGGCTTGCCTCACATTTCCACCGGTGATATTTTTCGCGCAGCTATCCGGAACGAAACTGAACTCGGGAAAAAAGTAAAAAGCATTTTAGCCGCTGGCGATCTGGTACCCGACGAGTTGACTATCGATTTGGTTAAAGAACGCCTGCAGGAAGCAGATTGCCAGGCAGGTTGTATTCTTGACGGCTTCCCACGGACAATAGCCCAGGCTGATGCACTAGCCGGCTTTGCCGCACCTGATGCGGTTGTAAACTTTAGCATTGCAGATGAAGAAGTCGTTCGCCGCCTTTCAGGACGCAGGGTAGCTCCTACCTCAGGAAAAATCTATCATATTGAGTTCAACCCACCAAAAGTTGAAGGCAAGGACGATGAAACCGGCGAGGATTTAATAATCAGAGATGATGATCAGGAAGATGCCATTAAGCACCGCCTGAATGTCTACCGTGAGCAGACTCAGCCGCTTATCGATTATTACCGTAGCAGAAACCTAATCCGCGATATTAACGCTGCCCCTAAACCGGATATCGTTTTCAAAGAATTGCAAGGCATAATAACTGACTGATTAGTATTCTGTTCCTGTATGCCGGGCATCAATAGCCCGGCTTTTTTATGGCTTTTATTCGGCCGAATTGTTCCAGGAATTTTGTACTTCAGCTAACTCTTCGGGCAAGACAGTGTCTATCTTTGCCAAAACGGGCCGCAAACGCTCCTGGTCAACAAAGCCACGCGAAACTGCTTTTATAAGCGCGGCGACAGCGGCATCCTGATCATTCACAACCTCGACCAGCAAACGCGCATGACGAAATGCTATTTCACCATCAACATCAATGGAAGCACCGACTTCATCATACAACTCAACCGCCGCATCATAACGCTGCGCAAACTCTAATGCATCACCCAGCGCAAGTATCTCTTTCAGTGTTGCTGGCGTAGAGGCAACCGCAGCAGCAAGCAAATCCTCGTGATCAGCCAAACGATCATCGATATGAGCAGCAGCAACCAGCAGCATGTAGGCCGAAATTGGGTCACCGCCACCAGGAAGCACCACCTCTTCATCCGAATCATTGCCCTCTTCATTTTCGCCAGCCAGGCAGCTTAGATCCCAAGCTTTCCAAGCCGCGCTATACGCATCCTCCCACTGCTCCAACTGCAACAGCACAAGGGCATAATTCCGCCAAGCTCTAACCGAAACCTCAAAATCTTCGACAACTGCTGACATTACATCAGCCGCCGCCTGCCACTGGCCATCGGACCCATAGGCAAATGCCAAGGTTTCACGGATCATCACATTATCCGGATCCTGCACCAACAAATCCTGTAATACTGCTATAGCTTGTTGCGACTGCCCCAGCAAAACATACACACGAGCAAGATTATACGATGCCTGAGCCAACGACGGATCCAATTCCAAAGCTCGCTGAAAGAAATCGCCAGCCTTGGCATACTCCTGCCTATCAAGATACCCAGTGCCAAGATTGTAGTAATCCTGCGCAAAAGATGATCCCCCACTTGCGCAACCGATACTCATAAGCACAAAAAATACAGCACATGTAATACGAACCCATCGCTTCATACTGCAAGTATACCTAAGCGTTGCCAAAAAACACAAGAAGAAGAGCAAAAACACTTGCCCAAACGAGTCAGAAATCATTAATGTATATATCAGAATACGTTAAAAATCATAAGGAGCTTTTTTATGAAACGAACCTTGTTGGCCGCATGTGCCGCAGCTCTATTGCTCATCCCCGCCTCAAATGCATGGAGTTGGGGCATCGGTGCTTCGTTTGGTCTAAATGATCTGGGCGGAAATCCCGGACAAAATGTTATGGCAAGCATCAAACTAGATGAAACTCCATTTCTTTTTGGCATCGGCGGTCGCATTTCTGACGGGAATGTAACCCTCGGATTGACTGCTGACTGGTGGATGGTACACAAAAACCTGGTTAACTTTTTAAATTACTATATCGGCCCAGGCTTGTACTTTGCGCTCAGCGAAGAAATAGAGCTAGGCGGCCGCTTGCCTATCGGAATCAACGCATACCCCCTTGATCCACTGGAACTCTTTTTGGAGATTGCACCAACAATCGCACTCCTTGCACCGGAGGGAATTGAATTTCCCAACCTTGGTTTACAGGGCGCAATTGGATTCCGTTTCTGGTTCTAAGTATACATCATGCTGATTATCAGGCATTTTCGCCAGCTGCTGAACATCTGCGGCTGGCTTTTTTTGCACCTAATAACTAGGCAGAAAGCATTTGCCTAGCCTGCAAACTCCCCCTATACTGGATATCAAAGGAAGGTAACAAATGAGCGACACTCACACAAAAGGACCAGGTCAAAAATACTGCAAGGATTGCGGTGCGATCATCAATGAAAAGGCCGAAATCTGTCCCAAATGCGGCGTCAGACAAATGCCCCCGCCTTTTTCCATTGGCACAAACGCCCCAAACGGAAAAAACAAAATCGCCGCTGCACTGCTCGCATTCTTCCTTGGCGGCTTGGGCATCCATAAGTTTTACCTAGAACAGGTGGGCGCCGGCATAATCTATTTACTCTTTTGTTGGACGCTTATTCCGGGATTTATTGCCTTTATCGAAAGCATCTTATTGCTATTCATGAGTGATGAGGAGTTTAACCGGAGGTTCGGCGGCGCCAATCCCGAAAGAACACAGGCAAGCATCCCCGGCTAAGGGCAGCCTACATCATCCTCATGCTTCCCTTGGTGAAGGCCGTCTTGAAGGCGAAAATCATTGCACCTTCTTTCTTATCCAGATCTCCAGTTATCTCTTCGATGCCGCTGACAATTGATTCAAAACGATCTGCCGGAACCATGGCAACGATGGTACTGCTACGGTTTTTATCTTCATTCATAAAACCAATAAAACTGGCAAATAAAGGAATATTGGATATGTAACGCCCCATTCCAGATGATTCCAAAACAGTTGCCCCATCGATTCCTTCTTCAATAAAAAATTCAAGGATTTCGTAGAGAAACTCTTCTATGTACAGCACAATAAACAGAGCCATGTATTCGCGTTTTTTTTCTTCAGAAGGAGGCGGGGCATCCACGGCCCGAACATTGCGCAAAAAGGCTTCATATAATCCCACAGAACTACGGGCCGCTAAAATTTCACGAATCACATTAGAAGCCATAATAACCCGAGATATTGCTGCAAGTATTTTCAAGTGATCGTTCACACGATCAGCGGGCCCCAAAATAACAAAAAAAGCGTGAACCTTCTTGTGATCGATCGCCTGAAAGTTGACCCCGCGTTTTGAGGTTGCAATAAAAACCAGATAATCCTGCATCCCCTCGATTCTGGCATGAGGAATAGCTATCCCCTTCCCAACCCCGGTTGAACCTTCCATCTCCCGGCTTAAAAGCTGTTCATAGACCATGTCAGCGGAAAAGCCGGACAAAGAAGACGATGTTACCGCAACAGCAGCAATTTTCTGCAAAACGGACTCCCGATCCCGGCCAGAAATATTGACGGTACAAGAATCCTTATCTAGTAGGGATACAAAATCTACCATTCGCTCTTTACTCCTTCATCTCGTTGCCTTTGATTACTGCAAACTTGGACAAAGGCGGCCCCAAAAGTTCATTGATAAACACTGACAGCAGCACAATATTTACCATAGCGTGAATATACTCCTGTCCAGCCGGAGTCAATGCCGCGACCAGCGGTGATGCTTGAATAAGCAACACAAGACCAATTGCCACACCCGCCTGGGGCAGCATGGACAAACCCAAATACCGACGGATATTTTGCGGCGCACCCGCAATTGTCGAGCCTAGAAACACGCCCCCGTATTTTCCAACTGCCCGACTTACAATATACACAGCGCCCAGAATAAGTATGCTTGAGTCAAAAATGACTCCTGGCTCAAGCTCAGTTCCCGCAATTACAAAAAACAAGGCATACAAGGGCGGCGTTAGTGGTTCAAGTATTCGAAAAATTCGATGATTTCTCGCAGAGAGATTGATGAGCAAAAAACCTGCCGCCATATTGGTCAAAAGGGGCGACAAATGCAGTACAATAGCTACAGCAGTAAACAGCAAAAACGATCCAAGGGCAACAATGAGTATTTCGTTGGGATTCTTCCGGCGACGCGTTCCAAGATGGATAACAACAGCACCAAACAATCCCAATGCTATTGAAAACGTTACCTCAGACAAAGCGACAAGAACCATATTGGCCCCGGTTGCTGCTGCAGGTGCACCGGCAGCCCCAGCGGGAATTAATAAGGAAGACACAAAGGCAAAAACAAAGCCGAATACGATTACACAGCCAGCATCATCCAGGGCTACTACCCCGTATAGATGATCCACAAAAACACCGTGTGCTCGTAATGACTGAACAATCGCAACGGTCGCCGCCGGAGCTGTTGCCGTTGCAACCGCCCCTAATAGAAGAGCATACGGCAACTCAAGCCGGAATACTAAAAGCGCACAGCTCACAAGCAAAAAAGTTATCAATATCTGGGCTATTGTAATTATTACCACATTACGCCCCATGCGCCGCAACTTTGCTAACGAAAACTCACCCCCGATAGTAAGCGCAATCAATCCAAGCGCAACTTCTGTTGCGAAGCGAAATGACTCTCCCATTTCCCGTGGCACAAGGCCCAAGGCGGCCTCCCCCACCAAAAGCCCCGCTACAATATAGCCGGTAATTTCTGGCAAAGAAAATTTAGCAACTAATCGCCCCAAAACATAACCAGCCAGTAGCAAAATGCCAGTGGTAAACATAGGATGGTAACTTAATAGCTGCTTAAACTCCAACAGATCACGAAGCAAAACATTCAACGAAACACTCCTTAAAAAAGTATACGACACATTTTCGCAAAGAAAAAGAAAATCATCCTTTGGAGGCTTGCGGGCTATAGTTTTTACATTTATTTTTTAGTAAGTTAGTAATAAATAAAGGTGTAGCTATGGTAATTTTATATATAACAACGGCTGTTATCTTGCTCATTTCTGTAATCTTTGATCCTAAAAAAACACTCAAAGGTATCAAAAACGGATGGAAAAAATTTCACAAAATCTTGCCCCGCTATCTACGAATTCTCATTTTCATTGCGATTATCCTTTATTTCAGCGAAGAATTGATTATTACATACCTGCAACAAGATAATAGCATATTAGGCCTGCTAGCCGGAATGCTTCTAGGATCTATCAGCATGATGCCTGGATTCATCGCCTACCCTTTATCTGGCCTCTTATTGGAACAGGGCGTGCTTTTAATGATTATTGCCGGTTTTGTTACTACACTGATGATGGTTGGAATTGTAACTTTCCCCCTGGAAAAAGCATACATGGGAACAAAGGCAGCTGTTCTACGAAATTTTGCCAGCTTTTTCATCGCCTTGCTCATCGCTCTTGCAATGGGATTTCTATATGGAGAGCTACACATATGATGCAAATCAAAAAGTATCTTTTATCACTAGTATTTGCACTATTCATTGGCCTTTCTTTCTTGCTGCATTTTTTGCCGGGAATTCGCATGGGAAGGAATTTTTTGATTTTCGCTAAGGATATGATTCTCATCCTGCCCCCAGCATTTATTTTGATTGGCTTGTTTGATGTTTGGGCGAAGCGTGAAACCATAGAAAAGCATTTTGGCCAGTCAGCAGGGATTATGGGGTTTACATGGGCGATACTACTGGCAGCTACTACTGTGGGCGGAACCTTCGTTGCCTTTCCGGTTGCAAATAGCCTATACCATAAGGGCGCGCGCTTATCCTTGGTAATTGCGTACATCACAGCCGCATCTCTGCTAATGATTCCAATGAGCATTATGGAGGCGGCAATCCTTGGTCCAAAATTTACAGCAATCCGCATCGGCGTTTCGCTACCGCTAGTTGTGATAAGCTCATTGTTTCTAGAAAAGGTCCTAATTCACCAGCAATACAGCCTGCCGCTTGATTCAAGCAAAGTATAAAAAAAAGCCGGCTGCAATGCAACCGGCAAAATGGCATCTCCTAGGGGAGTCGGCTTACGCACGTCATCATCCTGATGCCGCGCTCCAGCCCGCCTGCGTCGCTCTCGGCACGTCCTGTGCCTCGGCGCTCCAGGTATTCGCGCCCGCGACTCCGTTTCGACTCCCGTGGCATAACAAAGGCCGGGTGGCATAAAAAAAGCCGGCTGCAGTGCAACCGGCTGTGTTGGCATCTCCTAGGGGAGTCGAACCCCTGTTGCCAGGATGAAAACCTGGAGTCCTAACCACTAGACGAAGGAGACAGGTGGTGTGGAAGCTATCATGAAAAGCAGGCTGTGTCAATCGCTTCCACACGACTTGAGCCGAACAGGATTCGAACCTGTGACCCACGCCTTAAAAGGGCGTTGCTCTACCAGCTGAGCTATCGGCCCCAACGGTGTCGAAAATTACCAGTATTTGCTGGCTGTGTCAACCAGATGCGGGTTTTTTTTCTGCAGGACTGGTATAATGGCGGCATGTTAAACGACAAGTTTTCTTCGGGCCTGGCTGCTATCGACAAAATCTGCCACAGCTTGTTGGTGGGCGACAATGTGGTGTGGCGTACGGCAGACTATTCCATGTACCGCGATTTATGTTCGGCTGTGCTAGAGACAGGCCGGCAGCTTGATTGGCCGCTGATATATTTTCGCTTTGCCAACCACGACACCTTGACCGAAGATCCTGATGTCAATGTTTACTGGCCAAGCCCCGAGAAGGGTTTTGAGCATTTTATTTCTGGCATACATTCGGTCATTGAAAAGACTGGGCCGGAAGGGGTCTACCTTTTTGACTCCCTGTCAGATTTGCGCGAGATGTACTTTAGCGACAGGATGATCGGGTGCTTCTTTGAACTGACCTGCCCTTATCTACGCCGCATGGAGACCATCGCATATTTTATGCTGGACCCATCGGCGCACAGCCGCTATGCCTTTGAACCTATCAGGCGGACAACCCAGATTTGGCTAGATGCCTACAGCATACATGACCTACGTTACGTTCAGCCGGTAAAAACCTGGCACGACCCTAGCGGTGACGAGTCCCCGCTATTTCTTTGGAAAGGGGATGTAGCCGAGCCGGTGCAGGACAGCATTACCGAAGCCAGTGTCAGGCAATCAGCCGGTTGGCTGGAGCTGCCGTCAAACGCATCGCGACAGCTTGATATGTGGGATGCCGTAATGCTGCAGTTTGAAGAGCTGCAGCGCGTGCAAGATGCTGGGCAGGCCGAATCATTACGGCTACGGGAAATTGCCTCCCGGATGCTTTTAAGCAGCGATGAGCGCATGCTTGATCTGCTGGATCGCTTCATCACTCCTGCAGACATTGTGGCCATCTATCAGAGGGCGATCGGAACCGGTCAGATCGGGGGCAAGGCAGTGGGCATGTTGCTGGCCAGGGCCATCCTGAGCGAAAAATTGCCGGACACAAAATCAATGATGGAACCCCACGACAGCTTTTTTATTGGATCGGATGTTTTTTACACCTATCTGGTAGAAAACGATTGCTGGTGGGAACGCCGCGCTCTTCAGGCATCTCCTGACAATATTGGCTCCGAACAACTTCCCGAGCGGCTGGCAGAGAAAATATTGAGCGGCACATTCTCTGGGCCTGTTATTCAATCACTTTCCGAGATGCTGGACTATTATGGTAACGCCCCCATAATTGTCCGCAGCAGCAGCCTGCTGGAGGATAACTTTGGCAATGCCTTTGCCGGCAAGTACGACTCGTTCTTCCTGGCAAATCAAGGGAGCAGAGAAAAGCGTCTTGATGCCTTGCAGGACGCCATAAGAAAGATTTACGCCGGCACTGTTAGCAGCGATGCCCTGGCTTACCGCAAGGAACGTGGCGTCCTCGACAAGGATGAACAAATGGCCCTGATGGTTCAGAGGGTTTCCGGCCGTCGTCGTGGAGACCTGTTTTTTCCGGATATCGCCGGCGTGGGCTTGTCGTGGAATCCCTATGTTTGGCATGACGATATGCGACCGGAGGCCGGTATCAGCCGAATTGTCCTTGGCCTGGGCACCAGGGCGGTAGATCGTACCCAGGACGATACTGCCAGAATTATGGCCCACGACCAGCCCTGCCGGCAACCGGACTCCAGTCGACAGCGCAGACTGGATGCACTGTCACTTGGCAGCGGAGTTCTTATGGCGGTTGAGCTGAAAGATGCCAGCAAAATGGAAATCCCGACCGTATTGCTGGAAAGAGACTGGCGCCGGGAGCGGGAAGCCCAAAGACTGGGCGTAAAGGCCCCGGAGTTGATCAGCGTCGAACCGGCAATTTGCGCAGGTGATTTACCCCAAATACTGCAAAAAGTTTCCAGCTGCCTGGAACATGAATACGGCACGCCGGTGGAATTTGAATTTGCTTGCAACTGGCACGATGAAAAATGGTTTATCAACATGCTTCAATGCCGGCCTTTTCAAATAATTACAACTCCAGGAGGTAGCCCGGTCAGCGACGCTCTGGGGGAATCCGATATTAGCGACAGCCTGATTACCGCATCAGGTCCGGTTATCGGTCACGGCCGCCACGAGCGAGTGGATGTTATTGTGTGGGTCGACCCGGCGGAATACAGCCAGTTGCCCGAGGCAAAACGCTATGACCTGGCCAACAAATTGGGGCAAACAATCCAGGGATTACGCAAATCACAAAAATCTGTGTTCTTGATGGGCCCAGGGCGCTGGGGAACGAGCACCCCTTCGATGGGCGTTCCGGTAAAATTTGGTCAAATCCGCGGCATCGCCGCCCTGGGCGAAATGGACTGGATGCACGACAATCTTTCGCCAGATTTGTCGCTGGGCACCCACTTTTTCCATGACCTGGTCGAAGAAAATGTGCTCTATGCAGCTCTGCAAAAATCGAACTGCCAAATAGAATGGGAAAAACTAAAAAAGAACAGCAAGTCTGATGATAACTGCATATTTGTCCATCATGGTGAAGACAAGTTCCCAATCATGCTGCTGGCAGATCCGGTCAAGAGAAAACTGGTATTATTTCGCCAACATGGCACCCCATAATTGTGATGAGCCCATAAAAAAGCCCGCCGGAAAACCGGCGGGCTTCATCTTCAATTTGATTGGCAGTTTTATACCAGCCCCTGCTCCAACATGGCGTCAGCGACTTTCAGGAAACCAGCAATGTTGGCACCTGCAACATAATTTCCCTTGGTAGAATATTGTTCGGCAGCCTGAGCAGCAGCGCTATGGATATCGCGCATGATTCCTCGCAGCTTTCCGTCAACTTCTTCACGGCTCCATGCCAAACGGATGGCGTTCTGGCTCATTTCAAGGGCACTGGTAGCGACACCACCGGCATTGGCGGCCTTGCCTGGTCCGTAAAGGATGCCGGCATCAAGGAAAATCTTGACTCCGTCAGCATTGGTTGGCATATTAGCGCCTTCGCTTACAACCTTACATCCGTTAGATACCAAGGCCTTGGCATCAGCACCATCAATTTCATTCTGGGTTGCGCTCGGGAAAGCGGCATCACACGGAATACTCCAGGGACGCTGACCATCAACATACTTGACCTTGAATTCATCAGCGTATTCCTTGATTCGACCGCGCCTTACATTCTTAAGCTCCATAACAAACTTCAGTTTCTCGGCCGAAATTCCATCTGGGTCATGAATAAAACCAGCTGAGTCAGAAAGTGTCACGACCTTGGCGCCCAACTCGTTTAATTTTTCCACTGTGTACTGGGCAACATTGCCGCTACCAGATACTACACAGGTTTTTCCCTCGAAACTTTCGCCTTTTGTTGCCAGCATTTCTTCAGCAAAGTATACAGCGCCATATCCAGTCGCTTCTGGCCTAATCAAACTACCGCCCCAATTCAGTGATTTTCCGGTCAGAACACCAGTGAACTCATTGCGCAGACGCTTGTACTGCCCATACATAAAACCAATCTCGCGAGCGCCAACCCCAATATCCCCGGCAGGAATATCGGTATCAGCACCAATGTGTCGCTGCAACTCGGTCATGAATGACTGGCAGAAGCGCATTACTTCGTTATCTGATTTGCCCTTGGGGTCAAAATCAGAACCACCCTTACCACCACCAATCTGCAAGGTTGTCAGCGAGTTTTTGAAAATCTGCTCAAAACCAAGGAATTTCAGGATGCTAAGGTTTACTGATGGGTGAAAGCGCAACCCGCCCTTGTAAGGTCCCAATGCGCTGTTGAACTGAACGCGAAAACCGCGGTTAACCTGAAAATCCCCCTTATCGTCCATCCATGGGACGCGGAACATAATCACCCTTTCTGGTTCTACGATTCGCTCAACAACCTTGAATTTCTGGTATTCAGGATGCTGCTTGATAACCGGTTCCAGGCTGTGAATAACCTCTTCGACGGCCTGCATGAATTCCGGCTCGCCGGCATTTCGCCTGGAAACCTGTTCCAGCACTTCATTCAAATACGACATATATATCTCCTCACCTTTAATGGATTTGATATCAAGCAGAGCACGCTTTTTTTCTTTATTGCAACAGATTCATTCATCATGGTAGTAAAATTACATATTCGTAGGAACTATGATACTATTTAGTAACATAATCAGACTGTCAGGACTTGAAAGACACAAAACATGCGGGTATTGCTGCCTGGCAGACTCACAAAGGTCTTGATCCTGGGATACCAGTACAGTCAGCACATGCGGAGACCGGCGATTAACAAAGTCAAACATGGGGAAATCAGCCTGAGTATCGCCGCAGACGATATGCGGGCCCTCGCGCAGGATTAGCAAACCCCGCTGCAAAAGAATTTCAAGCCCATCACCCTTTGAGAATGCCCTGTTCTGCTCTTCGAAGCGCAGACCAATTTCCAGATCAAATCCAGTGTCTTCGATATACAGATACCGCCCTTCGGGATCACACTGCTTGACGATCTTTTGAACCTGACAGGCGAATTCCTGTGACAGTTCTTTGGGTATGCTGTGGTGCACATCCTGCCGCGCAATGGCCGTCTGCCCGTGCTTAAATTGCACCCCGCTGCCAATGTACGTCAGCACACTCCATTGCTCCGAAACCAGCAGGCGCTGGATAGAAGCATTTAACGACTGCAAGACAGCCTGCTGTCCGGGCTCTAGCGGCAGACTGCCATATTCACCATCCATGGAAATCCATTCCCTGCCCTTTGATCCGGCCAGCACAGCATAACCTGAAGGAAGGCAAT
>CAYNNU010000055.1:0-12105 GCA_964398645.1 uncultured Spirochaeta sp. | reverse complement strand
GCGCGCTGACATTGCCCTATACGATGCAAAACATAATGGTCGAAACCGCGTATCAACCTTTGATATCAACATGAACAGCACAATATAAACAAAAGGAGCACACATGCCCGTATTACCCCAACAGGTCCAAGATGCCTGGAACAACAAAGAAAAAGCCGTAATTTTAGCCACGGTGGATCAAAATGGCA
Source organism: uncultured Spirochaeta sp. (assembly GCA_964398645.1). Taxonomy (GTDB): domain Bacteria; phylum Spirochaetota; class Spirochaetia; order DSM-27196; family DSM-8902; genus Spirochaeta_B. The sequence goes on along the minus strand of CAYNNU010000055.1, from coordinate 11,917 downwards.
TACCAAACGCCATATACGCCAGCTGCACCGCACTCTACGACGAGCAGACCATCGTTATTGCCGACAACTATTTTCACAAGACGCGCCAGAACATCCAGTCCGGCAGCAGCGCCTCAGTCCTGTTTATTACCACAGAAGGCACCTCCTACCAGATTAAAGGCAAAATTGAGCTTATTACAAGCGGCCCAATCTTTGACGACATGAAAAGCTGGAACCCGACAAAACACCCCGGCCATGCCGCGGCAGCCATACAGGTAGAAACAGTTTTTTCCAGCGCAGTTCAGCTGCTCTAGGAAATCTAGCTGAAATCTGCGCAACAATTGGAAATACATCACAGCGCGTGCTATATTTCTGCCATACTCAAAATAAGGAAATATCCATGAAAAAAAATCATGTATTGATTCTCGTCCTGCTCGTTTTGTGTGCCAGCACACTGTCAGCTCAGACCTATGTAGGCCTTGGCATGGGACTTGGCAACAACCCCATGAAGCTTGACTATACAAATGGAGCAGCCGGCGCCCCTGAATTTTCGGTTGATAGTGCTGTGTTTACCCAGGACTATCTGGATATTCCCATTGTTGTAACTGTAGATATCCGGCACCATTCCGGGCCTTTGTTTTTCCTTGCTCAGGCAGGAATTTTTGTGGCCGAAGACAGAGTAGATACAGACGCCCAAACTAGCGAAGTGTATACGGATGAATACGGCGAAACTGAAACCTTTTATGCTTCCGATTATGGCGCGGCCCGTGCCGAGGATGTACTGCTTGCCGCCAGCGTCGGTTACGAAATTCCCTTGTACGAATCAAAAAAGCAGGGTGAGCGGGCAAGCATGTACGCCAGCGCTGGTGGGGGCGTGTTGATTCCGCTTACCCGCCGCCTGTATTATGCCCATGCCACTGATATCTGGCCGGACAGAGGCGTTGGTGCACCCGAGCCGGAATACAACGAAACAGTTATCGTTGAACTTGAAATGCCGGATATGGTTCCCATGCTCACCTTTGAGGCCGGCTTTCGTGCATTTTTTATTGGCCGCCATTCCATGGATTTGAGTCTGTATTTTATCCGGCCCCTGCAAAACGCCACAGGAAACCCAGACGATGTATATTTTACTGGTGGAGGGGATTCACTGGTTCAGTTTTCTGAAGACCTGAATAAACGCTACGGAATTAAAATCGCTTACGCCTACTCCTTCTTTTAGAGCCTTTTTGCAGGCTGCACAAGCTGTTGTGCGAATGCATCTAAGGCAGCGCAAAACTTGGCCGGTTGCTGCATAAAGGGGGAATGATCCCCCTTTGGCAGCCGCAGCAACTGCGAACCGGCAATCTGCGCCTGCACATAATCTGCAGTTTCTGCAGTGTAATACTGACTTTCACCACCATATACCAACAAAGCCGGCACACGAATCTGCGGCAGCACATCGCGATAATCGGCCTCCACCAGACTGTCCCAGATATTCACAAGCCCCTGCGCCTGTGCCGCCGAAAAGCGGCGCTTATGGCGAAAAAACGACTGTGGATCGGCATGAAATCGCTCATTATAGGGCAAATTCAAGCCCTCGGTGGAAAGCAGAATGACCCCCTCGCCTAAATCACGCACAAACTCACGGCGCATCCGCGCATTTCTTTCTAGCGGATAATCACCATATATTCCCAGCTGCCAATCATCATCTGTAACTAATTTCGGGGATTGATCGACTATGCAGACCGCAGCAATGCGCGAGTCGCCATATAGCCGCAGGCTTTCCCAGAGGGTCAGTGCACCCATGGAATGCCCCATGACAATAAGGGGCCGATCATCTTCATAGATAGTATCAATAAACCAGCGTAAATCCAAAGCCATCTTTTCTACCGTTGCCGCTGGATCTACCCCGCTTTTGCCGTGACAGCGGGCATCCCAGCGATACACCGGCACAGAGGGCAATCCGTCCTCTAGAAGCTGCAAAAAAGTAGAATTGGCTGTCCAGCCATGCAAAGCGAGCAAGGAATAGCCCGCATCCCCGGAACGATACGAATACGAAATTGGAAGACCATCGAAGCTTGTAAATTGTGCCATGCCCCATGCTAATCCGGCAGAAAAAAATGTGCAAGATTGAGCAAGGACAGTACAAAAAAGGAACAATATATCCTATACTTTTGTTATGAAGTCGCTTGGCAGTGCATACCGACGGGTGTTCTTTACCCTTATTCCTCTCATAGCCTTCACTGTAACCGCTGCTGGACTCTTCTGGATGGTCAGCGATTACCGCAACTACCGCAACGACACCGAAGAAATCCGCGAAACAATCCTCGGCTATGAAAACGATATTGTTCAGCACGAGATTGAACGGCTGAAGCACTATATCGAATCGGAAATCCAATACTATAAAGAAAATGATTCAGTAAGCAGCGAAAGCCTGCAACAAAAAATACAGGAAACCATTTCGAATATCCGCTACCACGAAGAAGGCTATGTATTTATACTCAAAACTGATCGCACCATTCTGCATTCCGCCTCTACTCAAGACCCAACTGGCGGTCAAACAATCGATACCATTCTACGAACTGCCCGAGAACATCCAGAAGGCGCATATGTAGATTACCTTTGGCCCAGACTCAGCTCGCCTGAACTCGGCCACAAAACAAGCTACATCACTTTTATTCCCGAATGGAACTGGATTATCGGCGCCGGTTATTACCACGACGATATTAACCAGGCAATTGCAGAGCGGCACAAACAGGTTACCGCACGATTCTTGAGCCGTATTTGGGAAACATTTCTCTTTCTGCTACTGGCAAGCACACTGGCAATGATATTCAGCCGCCGATCCGCACATAGACTTTCAGCCGACCTTGAATCCTTTGTGAAAGATCTTGAAACAGCCGTAGCAAGCGATAGCAGCATCCCCACAGAAAAGCTTAATCTGCGTGAATTTTTTCATGCGGCTGAATCTATAAACAGCATTCTAAAAACCAAGCAAAAAGCAGAGAAACGGGTAGCAGAGTCCCTGCGGGAAAAAGAAACCCTCTTACGCGAAGTCCATCACCGCACAAAAAATAATCTGCAGATCATCTCCAGCATACTCTCCCTGCAGGCCCCCCGTATCGAAGTGCAGCAGGATAAGGAAATCTTTGAAGACTGCATTTCCCGCATCCATGCTATGTCGCTTATTCATCAACATTTATACAACAGCGACATGCTCTCGGCCATTCCTGTTTGGCAATACACCAACAATCTGATTTCAAGCTTGCGCACAGCATTCACAAGCCCGGGGAAAACCATAGACTACGAAATCACAATTGATTCTGACATTATGTTTACCATAGATAAGGCCATCCCTTTTGGTCTGCTGTTAAACGAGACGGTTTCCAACAGCCTAAAGCACGCATTCACCAAACAGACAGAAGGCTTGGTCACAATAGCGCTGCAACAAGACGAGCAAAAAAACACATTATCCGTTTGCGATACCGGGCGAAGCGACAAATCTGTGCTGAAAAAAATTCAAGAAAATAAGGGCTCGCTGGGAATTACCCTTATTTATGCCTTAGCCGAGCAGTTAAACGCCGATGTCTCAGTTACAGTGGACACAGGCGTCTGCTGGACTTTCATTTTCCCTATTGCGAACTAGTTTTTTTAGTGGGATAAACAGCCAAGCGCAATTTCCCGCATAGCCCGGGCTGCCGGACTCAACTGTCCGCGATGAGCCAGAAACAAACTGCGGGAAACCTGCTGATCCTCTACTGCGGCGTAGGCTATGCCCGCCGGCCGGCGAACCATGGCCGGCACCAGACTTATTCCAAGCCCGGCCGCGACAAGCCCCTGCACTGTGTCAATTTCTGCGCTTTCATACACCACCTGCGGTTGGATTCCAGCCTGCCGCAAAGCCCGCATCACAATTGTGTGAAAGCCATGGTCGGGGCGCATCAAAATAAACTTTTCATTCTGCAGGCTGGCCAATTTCACTGCCGGCTTTTCGGCCTGCGGGTGATCAGGTGGCAAAGCCACCAGCAAGGGCTCTTGAAAAAGCACGTCGGTCTGCATGGATTCATCAAGGCCGGCTTCGTCCAGAATTGCCAGCTCAATTTCATAGGCGTTCAGCATGGCCGCCAGCCCGGGCGAGGATGCCTCGCGCAATTGAACAGACACATCAGGATGGCGGGCGGAAAACTCCTGCAGCACCACCGGCAAAATATGGGCGCCGGTTGTGGGCAAACATCCCAGCACCAACTCACCCCGCTGCAAACCATCAAGCTCATCAATTTCGGCCCGCAGGCTTTCCAGTTGCTGCATCACGGCGGCGGCACGCGGTACAAGCAGTTTTCCCCGCTCAGTTATGCGCGCCCCAGCGCGGCCGCGCTCAAACAGGCGCCCGCCCAATTCATCTTCCAACTTGGCAATTTGCAATGAGAGACTTGGCTGGGAAACAAATGATTTTTGCGCTGCAGCAGTAAACGAACCACTATGAACCACCGCCAGAAAATACCGAAGCTGATGCAGTTCCATGCGATCAGCCTTCCATCTTCTGGCGCACTTTTTCCATGTTACGGCGAACGGTATGCACATCCTTGCCCAAATCCAACAAATGACGAAGAATTTTCATAGCTTTTTTGTAATGCCCCAGGCTGTAGCAGGCGGCACTGGTGTAATTCAACAACTTTGCATTATCAGGATCGCGCTCAAGCATTTTTTCAAAAAACGCTAGCGCCTCTTCAAACTTCCCTTCTTTCAGCATGGTCAAACCGTCGCGATATTTTTTGGGCGATTTGCTAATATCACCACGCTGGGCAACTATCAAAGAATCTTCCACCGGCTTGCCGGAATCTGGGCTATCCATAAAAGATGCAAACTCGACTAACAGAACCGCCCGGTCATCATCCTGAGGCCGTGTGCCGCAAAACTCATCCACCTCGCTGACCAATCCATCAACAAAATCAGAAGGAGAACGGCGAAAATGTCTTTCAATATAGGCAAATAGGCGTTCATCATCATAAAAAACGCCCTCTTCATTGCGAGCCTCAACAATACCGTCGGTGAACAGCAAAATACGGTCGCCTTCCTGCAGCTGAATTTCCTTGGTTTCATACATGCCATCTTCAAAGGCACCAATCAAAATACCATGAGTATCCAACTCTTCCATTTCCCCGCTATCACCCCGAATAACAATGCCAGGATGATGGCCACAGTTGGTGTACTCAAATACCCCAGTGGTCAAATCAAGCTTGCAAAAATAGGCAGTCAGGTAATGATCCATGTCCCCAATCATCCGAAAGATTGATTCGTTTACGCGGGTACAGGTATCACCGCTGGGAATGTCCCAATGTGCGTGGGTAGTAAACGAAACCTTTGCCAGCATGGTAATCAAAGCAGCCGGAACCCCGTGACCAGAAACATCAACAATAAAAAAGCCATAGGATGTCTGGCCAATTTTATTGATGCCGAACAAGTCGCCCCCGATAGCCTCCATAGAGGTATAGGACGAAGCAAATTCCAGGGCATCGACTATATCGAAGTTTTCCGAATCGGGCAGAATATTGCGCTGCACACGCTGGGCGATAAACAATTCCTTGTCCATGGTTTCGTTTTTCACCTTCAGCTCGGCATTTGCTGTGTTCAAATCCTTGGTGCGTGCCGCAACCATATTTTCCAGGTTTTCACTGTACTCGCGGATTTTGGTAAAACTTTCTTCCAACTCGGTGGCCATCTTGTTAAAGTTGTCCCCTAGCTGACCAATTTCATCCTTACGGTACACATGCACGCGGCGGGTAAAATCCATTGCCCGCGTAATCTCGGCCATTTCCCCCGAAAGCGTACTAACCGGGCGCACAATTGCACTAGAGGTAACATTCATCAAAACCATAACAGATATGATCATTGCTACTAGTGAAATTCCGATAATACCGATCAGAAAGTACACCTGACGCATCAACTCAAAAGCAGGAACAACTACCGCCAAAGACCAACCGCTGGTGTCAGGAATTTCACTGTAGACGGCGTAGAATTTATTGCCGTCAGGATCGGAGTACTGACCCATCCCATTAAAGCCCCGCATCATCCGGGTTCCAATTTCAGCAAGACCAACGTAGCCCTTTTCGTCAGAGCGCCGCAGGTTCAGATTCAGCACCTTGGCAAAATTGGGATGGGCCGCCACATAGGATTCCGGGTCGGCAACCATAGCAAAGCTATTTTCGGTAGGGCGAATTTCCGATACAACCTCGGAAATGGTGCCGGACTCAACCGTTTGGGCTATCAGGCCGCGGATTCTTCCATCCGCATCCCGCACTTCATGGGCAATGGTAACTACTGGAGCGGTCTGCCCCTCAAGCATTGCCGCAGCCCCTATGGCAAAAGGCCTGGCACCACGAACGATTCCGCTATAATAATCTGTGCTGGTAATGTTTTCGATCTCAGAACCATCGCTGGTAACATAATCACCCTGCCAATCAGCATAGATCAATTTTTTTGCTTCCGGATGCAAAAATGCCGCTTGGGACTCAAGATACTGCTGAATTTCTTCCAGGCTCCCCTCGCGCACCACCTCCTGCGAGGCATAGCGGTGCAGCTCCTGTACATGGCCGGCAAACCAGCGGCCCAATTCATCGCCGCGGGCATTTACTGTACTTACCACTGAATCTTGTGTAACGGGAACAACAATATTCAAGAGTGAATAGACATGCGCGCCACCAAGCAGCAGCAAAAGCACAATCATGGTAACAGAAAACAGCAAGGCTGTTCTGGCGGCAATACCCATGGATTTTTTCATCATCACACTCCCGTTTTCAAAATCCTCTGCTTTTTTATCGGCATTTTTCGATCCAAGATTGACCAGAGCAGCACAGAGTCCTACTATTGATAGTATTAAATATAGTAAAGGAGACTGCAATGGTCATTCTTTTATCCAGTATAGCACTGATAATTGGAATCGTCGGCTTAATCGGCTGCTTCCTGCCCATCCTTCCTGGACCGCCATTAAGCCTGGTGGCTATGATAGTGATTTCTGCAGCCGCCAGCTGGACCCTGTTTAGCTGGAAGATATGGCTTGCTGCTTCTCTTGCCGTCATTCTAGTAACCATAATTGATTTTGTGCTCCCCCCCTTGGCTGCGCGGCAAGCCGGTGCGGGAAAAGGCGGAATCTGGGGGAGCGTTATCGGCATGCTGCTTGGCTTACTGTTTTTCCCGCCTTTCGGCCTTATTGCCGGCGCATTTTTGGGCGCCTTGCTGGGAGAAATGCTCATAAACCCGGAAAATAAAAACCCCCTCTATGCTGCCGTGGCTGTATTTGCGGGCACCATCATTTCAAACCTGATCAAACTGGCGGTTTCAGGGGTTCTTTTTGTACTTACAATTTACGGCATGATTCAGCTGTTGTAAGCGGGAATTTTATTCTATACTATACAGTATGAAGATTCGCGCCAAAATCGTATCTGTTATTTTGCCGGTTATCATTGTTTCCATCGTGCTGGTGGGTATCAACAGCTATCTGCTGGCCTCAGCCGGCATCAACCGCCTGGCCCATGAATTTCTGGGTTTCAAAGTGGCAGAACTGGAAAAATATTCTGTCAGTCAGTACCAGATGCTGATAGACAACAATATTGCCGACAGCCCCGAATATATTCAGGCGACCCACGGCAGTATCGAGGTCTACGCCAGCTCCATTATCCGTAGCGACAGCGAAATCATCCTTGCTTTTGACGAAAGCGGTTCACCGCAAATGTATACCAGCCGGGTGCAGATAAACAGCCGGGAAAAGCAGAAACTGGCAGAAATTTTTGCCGAACGTCCCACAGGACTGATAGAGCCAAACCTGGACGGCATTACCTACGTTGCCAAAGGCTTTTATTTTGAGCCTTTTGACTGGTACATCATGGCAGCGGAACAACGCGATGTCTTTTTTCAGGACACCCAGCAAATCGCCCTGCGTACCATCTATTTGCTGGCAGGCGCCCTGCTCATCGGTACCCTGCTGATAATCTTTTTTGCCAGCCGCATCACCAAGCCGCTGAACACCATCGTCGGCACTATGAAGGAAATTATTACCAGCAACGATTTGAGCAAACAGGTTGCGGTAGAGTACAAAGACGAAACCGGCACGCTGGCACATACTTTCAATATTATGGTTGGCGAGCTGGACAAGGCCTACCGTGAGATTATTCACTTTGCCCGCGATGCGGCTATCGCCGAGCAAAAAGAAAAAAAGGTGCGCCAGATTTTCCAGAAATACGTACCGCAGGAATTGATCGACCGCTTTTTTGCCCATCCAGAATCCATGCTGGTTGGCGACGAGCGGGAAGTTTCCATTCTGTTTTCAGATATCCGCTCGTTTACCACGATTAGCGAAAATATGCAGCCGAGCGACCTGGTTAACCAGCTGAATTCTTATTTTGGCATAATGGTTGAAATTATCACCAACCGCGATGGTATTGTGGATAAGTACATCGGTGATGCTATCATGGCCATCTTCGGAGCCCCGGTTCGGCACGAAAACGATGCGATGCAGTCGCTCATGGCCGGCTTGGAAATGTCGGAAGCAGTAGATGCCTTTAATGTAAAGCAGGCTGAAATGGGGCGGCCGGCATTCCGCACCGGAATCGGCATCAACTACGGGGTGGTTACGGTCGGAAACATTGGCGCCGAGAAAAAAATGGACTATACGGTTATCGGCGACACGGTAAACCTTGCCAGCCGGCTGGAAGGGCTCACCAAGGAATACCAGCAGCAGCTGATTATTTCTGAAAGCCTGCAGGAGCTTGTAACTGACGAGGTGCCGACCCGGCTGCTGGATACCGTTGCAGTAAAGGGGAAGGCCCGCGGCATCAATATTTACACAGCGAAACGCAGCATAGACGAGCCGACAGCCAAGGCTTGGGAACAGCATCACAAAGCCATGGATGCCTATTACGCCCGCGATTTTGACCAGGCGATCCGTATGTTCAAGAGCGTGCTCCATATTCTGCCGGAAGATTTCACTGCCAAGAGCATGATCGAGCGCTGCGAAGACTTCAAACAGACACCGCCGCCAGCAGACTGGACCGGGGTCAAGATTATGAAAACCAAGTAGCAAGGCCCGTTCCAGCCCTCCTGTCCCGGCAGAATTCCTGCTAGATATAGTATTCGCAAAAACTATGCGCTATACTTACAATACAGTAAGGATGATTTGTTGATGCGGATTCGCGGATTTTTAACCTTTGCCCCTCTTCTCTTTTTCCTTTTCTTTGGCCCAATTTTGATGATGGCCGAAACGGTATCATCCGATAATGCCGTAGCAGATGGTCCGGAAGACATACAGGTAATGGTATTCGAACCCTGGAACTTATCCGACACCGCTGGCGAAGAAGACCAGGCCTATCGCAATATTATGCAGGATCTGGTAAGCAATGGGGTCCGATCTGCCGGTTACAGCCTGCTGCCTTCGCAGAGCTGGGAAAGCTTCATACAAGCCTTTGGATCCGACGATGTTTTCGGCTCCTTACCCCTACTCGTTGCCCGCCAAGCCGAAAGCGACCTTGCCATAGCCATCTATTACCGGCAGGAAGGTAGCCGCCTGTTTATTATGATCAAGGCCTACGATGTTCACCGCCGCCGTCTTATTGCAGCCGAGGTAGAAATTGCCCGCAGCGGGCTTGTTTTAGTAAACTCAGTCAGTAAGATGATGGAAAGTTTGATGGGGGATATTCAGGCCGCTGAGCAGGACATCCTGTTTATGAAGAATAACCCCGGGGTTCTTACTGGAACCATCGGAGCATCGGTGCATTTTAGCGGCGGAATGGATGGTACCCGCTTAAGCATTCCCGGCATCGGCCACTTCGACACGGTAGAAAACGGCGAGGCCGATCTGCCCTACCAGCCGCTTGCCATGGGCCAAGTCCTAGAAATCATTAAAGAAGCCGATGGCTTTTACACCAGCAGCCAGAACATATTGATACGCGACACGACCAACGAGGTTGAATTAAGCGGGCTGTATCCCAGCACCAGCCAGGCCTTGGAATTAAGCTGGAACGCCTGGGCGGCTTTTGGCCTTGCGGCATCGTACCGCCACTATCTGATTCCAGATAGCACTTTTCTGCGCGGATTTTACCAGTTTTATCTGCAATTTCCGCCACCAGATCTTCCGCCGGGAGGTTCGGTTTTATCGCATCACGATTTTGAGTTTACCGTAGGGCAGTATTTGCTATTCCCGCCATCCTCGCCTTTCCGCTTTGCCTACGGCGGCGGATTGGGGCTGACTTTGCACCCAACACCGGGCAGCCTGGCTATAGACACCTACATCACCCTGGCATCGATGTATTGGGAATTTAACCGCCCGCACTGGACGATTTATCTAAAACAGGATCTGCGCTATTCTTTTCCGATTTTTGCGCAGCATTTTTTTGAAAAGGGTCTGGACATGAACCCCAATGGTATCCCCACGACCCTGGGAGTGGTATTCAAATGGCAATAAACGCACGTTTTCGTTTTTTGGCAATTGCAGTCGCATTTTTTCTGACCTTGAGCATATTTACCACCTGCGACATGAGCTTCTTTTATTCCGGCCTGCCCGGCTACTACACCTTTGTACAATCTTCCGTGAACCTGGAACAGTATGGACTGGAAGGGGGGAAAGACAGCAATTTTAGGTTGCAAACGATCAATAAGGATTTATTTCCCGGAGTTAGCGACACGCGTGATTGGGTAGCGCTTCGCTGGCAAAACAATCATTATTCTTCTCCCCATTTGTTACTATTTGATTCAAACCTGAATCTCCAGCTAACTGATGATGATGTCGAGGGCGATATTGATTACTGGATATACGACAATCAAGCCGACTGGGTGTACCGACTTGATGGCATGCTGGATTTTGGTAAATCGCGCTTCGATCCGCTAGCCAACCCGCCCGAACACTATTCAGGTTCCTTAACGGGTACTGCCCGCGACGACGATAAGCAACAGTGGGCACCGCTGGCCATTGCCACTTCAACCGGGAAGTTGTTTGAGCTAGCCAGTGGATCAACTGATATTATACTTAATTACATAAGATATTGGAACGGTAGCTCAGACGCCGACAACGTCGGCACCGGCACACTGACTCTATTATCCAGCGTCGATGTTACTGTTCCTACCGCATTAAAGACAGCCGGTTATCAGTGGCATTTTGGAGAAACTAATGCCGTATTAGATGGTGGTGGAGCAGTTACGTCTTCGGACTTTTACACAGATAATGCCGAGCTCCTTGGTATCTATTCGCTAGATGATACCAATAATCTGGGAATCGCTTTTTTCTACAAAAGAATAAACGAAAATTATGCAAGCCCGGCTGTCATTATAGCCATTGCGATGACAGATGAACTAGACGGAGTTTTTTTACCAACAAGCTACACCGTCATTCCAACAGTTCATGTCGACCGGCCGTTCTTGCTGTTCGATGGGGAATACCTTGTTACCATCAATATGCCAAAAAACTACCGGCGCGGCCAGGAAGAAAGCGAAGACGATATGATTGATCAGCTGCAATTAACCAGCTGGAAAATGAACGCTATAGACGGAACCTTTACTGCAGATGCCTTCTACTCATGGCGGTCACTTTTTGGCAGCGATACCCACCCAAATCGTGATATTCAGCTTGATCTTTTAAGCGCAAGCGGAAAGTGGTATCTGTTTGATCGTACATCTCTTTCGCTGTACAAGCTATCCTTGGGTGAAGGTGGATGGTAATGAGGTTTTTTCTGCGCGCAACAAGCCTGTGTATACTTCTTTTGTTTCCCCTGCTTATTAGCGCACAAGAAATTCTTGGTATTCCTGTTGAAACAGAAAACAACGAGACAACACCTGCGCAACAGCAGCAACAAAACAACGAAGAAGCGCGCAAAGCATTGCTGCTTACTGAAATTGACCCAAACAGCAGCTTTAGTCGCGAACAACGGCAAATAATCAGCGAAAGCCTTTTGTTGCAGCTGCAAAAAAACATAGA
>CAYNNU010000054.1:0-12195 GCA_964398645.1 uncultured Spirochaeta sp. | reverse complement strand
GTATGTTGTTGATGCATTCAAGGTGCAAATGCAGTAGATTGCAGACTGTTATGACCAGCAAGCAATATCTGTTCCTTGAATAGGGAAACTGCTCGTAAATAGTGCTGTTCTAAGTTTTCAAAGCTATCTGAATTCGTTTGTATGTTGCTTTGAGAGCAAAATAAGAGTGCCGCTTGTTTTAGATCCTGGAGGCCGTAATCTGTCGCGATCGAATGAATTTGTTTTGCTGTATCTTGAACACTATTGGATTTTTTTTGGCGAAGTGCTTTCAGTAAGGGTTGTATTCTGCGAGTAAAGGTATAATAGGCTGTGCCAGGATCATCAGTTGAAATGTCATGTGTAATAGTCTGTATAGCTTGTTTTGATGCAAGATTGAAAGTTTTAATAGAACGTGATTTCATTCGATCCCCGGAAAAGCCGAAGTTTGCTTCTACATAGAAATTTGAAAGCACGTGAGGAAGCCAGTGGATATCATCCTCCCACATTTGACTATAGGGAAGCGCAGATACAGGGCACCAGAAAGGGAAGGCCTCTTCGGTAGCTGCTGGAATTCCTTCGAATGCTTCGGCAATGAAAACACGGCCTTCCAGTTGGTATCCGTCGGCAAACATAAAACGAAGAATCCCGTATTCTTTTAGTACATTTGGCGTGATGCATACCTCTTCTTGTGTTTCCCGTATTGCCGCATCAATAGGACGCTCTCCTGCTTCGCAGCGGCCTCCTGGGGCGTTTATTTTGCCTGCCCCAAGGCCGCGACGTTTATGAATGAGTAACAATTCTTGATTGCATTTCACGAAGCAGAGAACTGCTAATTCCTGGGGGTCCCATCTTGCCGTTTCAAAGCTGATCACAGTACACTGACTGTATAGGATGGATTATGTCTGATCAAGATGAAAAACTCGGCGAAATTGAGCTTCTTCAACGGGATGCCCAGCAGTTGATAGCCACCGTTTTGGCCCATATACAAAAATCATCTACAAGCGTTTCTCGTGTGTATATGACTCGTGAGCAGTATAGTTTATTGCGGCGTTATCGGGCATGTATTGGGGATCTTGATCAATCGGGAATGGACTATTTGGGTGACTACTCAATTTTTGGAAAAGAGATTTTTTTAGCTGATTCATTGGGTATTGAAGCTTCATGATTTGTGCATAAAAGTGCATAAAAAAAGACTGTTTGGATATTATCCAAACAGTCTTTGAATGCTCCCCCGGACAGACTCGAACTGCCGACCCAGTGGTTAACAGCCACTTGCTCTACCGGCTGAGCTACAGGGGAACGTGCCAATATTTGACAACGGAAAGAAATGTAGCTGAATTTTCTTTTCGGGTCAATAGGGTGAATTAAATATTTGTTACAGATTTTTCATTTCTAATCAGACAGTATGAACCGTAAACGGCCGTAAGTTTACAGCTTTCGCGCCGTGTCGGATGTAGATGGTTGTCACGGTGATGGTTTCACCATCATTGTTTACTAATTCTGAACTTTCATCTGAATTGACAATATCGCTGCGGCTAAACTCATAAATCCCGTTGGTGTTTTCATACGGATAGGGCACAAGTATAATTTTTCGTGAATCATATGGGTGAATACGAACTGAACCATGAAAACCTTGACATTTGTCGCCTTTTTTTAGGCTGAGAGCGGGAGGTTCAATTGGCGCAGCTGAAATGTAATGAGTAATTGGCATAATTCCTCCAGTCCTTTGTTTTCTAATATAAGTATGAGACTGATGGTGGTATCAATGCAAGTGATTTTGGCTGTAAATTTGTATTGCTTCTTCGTCGTTCAAAACAGCAATTGCAGCTTGAATGGTATTTGCTGTTCCTTGTCGTTCATAGGTGCAGGTTAAGCTTTCCGGTAGTTTGTTAAAGATATCTTCCGGTAGTTCGATTGCAGGAAAAATTTTTGCCGTAGTATCGCTTTCAATTTGTAGTGCAGCTGGGTATAAAATCGGGTTATGCGGGAAGGTGAAAACGGCAGGCACCGTTTGAATAGTACTGCTTGTTTTGGGCATGCTTGCACCAGTGTTTATAGCTTGTAGGTTGTTTTGTAATACTTCAAGCCCTGTAGAGTCTTCATAGCCATCCAGGGGCGTGGGGCATAGCCAGCCATCAATATGCATTATTTCGGCTTTTTTTCTTTCGCTATTGTGTAAAGCTGCATCAAGTAACAAGAGGAAGGGGGCATCCGGTCGAACAGAACGTAGAAGAATCAAAAATGGTTTCCAGTGTCGAGGGAAATCATTTGCAGAGAAGATTGCTATATCAGGTTTGATTTCGGTAAGATTATCAAGTGCTTTCACAGGGTGGGTGTAGTGGATAATGTTAGATTCTTGTATGCCAAGAGATTGGCAATACTGAATGTGATGTTCCTGCGTGCTTACCAGCAATAGCGGCATTCTTACTCCGTTCCGAGATTTCTTACCGAATAATTATATATTTGCCAGTAATCATCAAGTCTCCGTAAATAATACGTGTATTCCTTCACCTCTGTATAATACCCATAATTGAAACGGGCTTGGACGAGTACGCTGCCTTCACTTGGAGTATAAGAAGTTTGGATGATTGAGAATGAGTCTGGTATGAGCAGAATTTCATCTTCAGTTTTTTGCTCAAGCATATTTTGTTGATACCGGGTAATCATGCTTTGACGCTCGTTTTCGTCGGCGTTGTTATACTGCCGCTCATATCTGGGGTCTCTGAGCATAATGGCCGCAACATCTAGGTAGAGAAAGAACTCGTCCCATTGCTGATGTTGACGGGCTTGTATGCTATACCGTACCGTTTGATCAGGTGGCATATCCTGACGCATCAAAAGTTCTTGTACCTCTCTGCGGGCAGTAGCTACTGCAGTTTCTACCATTGAATCACTTGGGCGGATTGCCAGGGAAAGTTGATTAGATTGAATATTGTGTTCTTCGCTGGCTATCGGCTGTGATTCATTATTAGGGCTTTCTTGCCTAAGTAAATCCGGTGAAAATACTACTGAAACTACATACATTCCGGGCTCTTGTAATGCAACAAATTTATCCAATGACTCAACAAAAGCATATTCTTCACCCGGTTCGAGTCTAATGTCACGGAAAAAAACAGGGCGGTTCATCGTTTTAACCCTGATGTACTCTTGTGACGGGGGAACCAATTCGTTTCTTGAACTCCGGACAGTTACATCAATGGTAAATTGTCGGTAATCCGCAAGACGAAAATGTTGAGGGCTGCTTGATGTGTTCTGTATTGCAACTCGTAACTGAATCGGACTATCTAGGGTGTAGACTTCTTGGTTGAAATATCTAATTGACACTTCCAGATTTTGGTTTGCAAAAGAGCTCATTGCTGTTAGAAAAAAAACAAAAATGACTGCTCTGTAAAAACTTTGCTTTTTCATGTTATTATCCCGTAATTGGCCAGTATGGTATTGGCGTATCTCTATTGAAAGTATCGGACACTTAGGATGCAAACATTATTATTTGATGCACTGATGGGGCATCTGAAGAAGAAAAAACATATTCCTGCTTCAATCAAAAATATTCTTGAGCAAAAAAGTCCGCTGACTATAAGTGGTTTGCAATCGAGTTTTTTGACTGTATTTCTGGCTGCTATTTACCGGTTTCATCAAAAATCTATGGCAGTTGTCGTTCCATCGGAGCGCGAGGCTGAAGATTTGGTGCGGGATTTTGAAACACTTGGGGTCCCAGCTTTGCAATTTCCCTGGTATGGGGTTATGCCATATTCTCCAGTACCGGAGAATTCAGCAGTTTTTGGGCAACGAATGCGTTTTTTATCATCCTTACTGCAGGCAAAAGATACACCAGCCGTGTTTGTAATTCCAGTACGATCGGTAATGTCGGCGGTTCCTCCGCCTGATTGGTTTCAAGCACATACGCTTTCAATTCGTTGTGGCATGTCGTTTGATCCCCGTACAGTTGTGGAAAAATTGGTTTCATTTGGTTATGTCCGGGTGAAACAGGTTGGAATTCGAGGTGAGTTTGCGCTTCGTGGTGAAGTGCTTGATATTTTCCCGCCGGGCTATCAAGATGCTGTTCGTATTGTGTTTTCTTTTGATACGGTTGAAGCAATACGCTTATTTGATATTTCTAGTCAAACTTCCTTGCAAGCAAAAACTGGCACATTGTCGAAAATTTCGGTATATCCTGTAAAAGAAATTCTCTGGGATACGGAACGGATTGATATCTTGCGGGAGCGTTTGCGTTCTACGACACAGTTCCCTGATGATGGGCGGGATATTCTTCAAACCCTAACTGATTTTAGACGTATGGAGCGAGAAGAACTATTTTATCCTTTAAGTTTTTCCCGCTTGCATAGTGTTTTTGAATATTTTGATTCAGATACCATTTTGTTTTTAGCTGAGCATGAGCGCTTATTTAGTGCTGCCGAGGGGGTAGCTAAAGAATACTCCAGTCTTCATCGGCAAACCCGCACAGAAGGCCGTTTTCCTCTGCCTGAAGATATATTACTCGATTTTGGCGAGAGTCTGCCCGAAATAGCGATTGCCTGTAAAATGCTGCCAGGGGAACAGCCGGCAGATATTCATTTTTCCTATAATGGTCCACGTTCATTTTTTGGTAATCTCGAATATGTTCAGCAGGAAATCAGCACAATGATTGATGCTGGTTACCGCGTTGTGATTGGAACTGAGAATGAACGTCAGGCTGCTCGGGTTTCTCATATGTTGGCTGATTTAGCTGTTGAAGTGGTGCCTGAGAATTTGCAAAATGGGTTTTCTTTGCCGGATAGTAAAATTGCACTTATTCAGGAGCATGAAATATTCGGTCGCAGAAAGCGTGCTCCGGCAGGTGTGCGAAAGGCCCAGTCAAAAGCGATAGAAACCTTTATCGAATTAGAACCTGGCGATCTGGTTGTGCACGTCAATTATGGAATTGGTCGTTTTTGTGGGATTCAGCGAATCTGTGCTGCTGGAAATGAGCGTGATTACGTGCATTTGGAATATGCCGGTGATGAGTTTATTTATATCCCTATTGAGCAGGTGAACCTTGTTCAGCGCTATATTGGACAGGATGGCGATTCCGCCCGTTTGGATCGCATCGGAGGAAAATCCTGGGAAAACCGGAAAACAAAGGTAAAAAAGAGTGTTGAAGAGCTTGCAGAACGTCTTCTGGCCTTGTATTCAAAAAGAAGAAAGATTCAAGGCTTTCGTTTTCCCCCTGATGCAAATTGGCAGGCCGAGTTCGAGGCCGCCTTTCCCTATCAGGAAACGCCGGATCAGTTGCAGTGTATTGAAGAAGTTAAAGCTGATATGGAAGAGGCTTTTCCCATGGACCGCCTCATTTGCGGTGATGTCGGCTTTGGTAAAACAGAAATTGCCTTACGAGCCGCCTTTAAAGCGGTTACCGCTGGAAAACAGGTTGCATTTTTGGCACCGACAACCATTCTTGTAGAGCAGCATTATGAAAATCTGGAAAGCCGCCTGGCCCGCTTTCCGGTTCGCGTAGGAATGCTTTCTCGTTTTGTTTCTGCGGTAGAACAAAAGAAGGTATTAGCCGGAATTAAGGATGGAAGTGTAGATATTGTAATAGGTACCCATCGTTTGCTATCACGCGATGTGTTTTTTAAGGATTTAGGCCTAATGATTGTGGATGAAGAGCAGCGTTTCGGGGTGAAGCATAAAGAACGGCTAAAAGAGATTCGTACCGCGGTTGATTCCTTATCGCTTTCCGCAACACCGATTCCGAGAACCCTGCATATGAGTCTGCTGAAAATCAGGGATATGTCTGTAATACAAACGCCACCAGGAAACCGCATGCCGATTGAAACGGTAATTCGAGAATTCGATGAGCAATTGATTGCTGATGCCATTCGCCGTGAGATGCAGCGAGGCGGGCAAGTTTATTTTTTACATAATCGAATTGAAACCCTGGATCATATTCGTTTGGTATTGGAGCGCTTGGTTCCTGAAGCCATGATCGATGTCGCGCACGGCCAAATGTCGGCAAACGAATTGGAAGATATTATGCATCGTTTTATTCATGGGGCTTTTCAGGTACTTGTTGCCACATCGATTATTGAGAATGGAATAGATATTCCCAACGTAAACACTATCATCATAGACCGGGCTGATATGTTTGGTATTAGCCAATTGTACCAGCTACGGGGTCGTGTTGGCCGATCCGATCGTCCTGCCTATGCGTTTTTGCTGTATCCAGAGGATAGGGTTCTTTCCGAACTGGCTGCAAAACGCCTACAGGTTATCAGCGATCATACTGAATTGGGGTCCGGATTTAAGGTTGCCATGAAGGATTTGGAGGTTCGGGGTGCTGGGAACTTGCTGGGTCCGCAACAAAGTGGCGAAATTGCAGCAATTGGCTTTGATTTATATCTTAAACTGTTGGACGAGGCCATACAGCGTTTGCAGTCTGATGAAAGTTATCTTGATGAGCAGGAAACCTATTTGGAGTTGGAATATAGCGGATTCGTACCCGATAGCTATATCGATGACCAAATGGACAAAATGGAGGTTTACAAAAAAATTGCTTCCATAAAAACCGAGGATGAGTTAATTAGCATTTCTGAGGAAATTGCGGATCGATTCGGCCCCCTTCCGGATGAATTACAAAGCCTGCTCGCTTTGGCAGAAATTCGCATATTATGCTACCGTTTACATATATCCATGCTGCGTGAACGAAAAGGTGTTGTTACAATTACCTTCGCCCGCCTAGCACAGATTGATATTGATAAAGCAATGGAGGCAATACGCGTAAGTGGAGGCAGTTTACGGCCAGACCCCTCAAATGCACAAAATTTGATTTTGCATACTCAAAAAGTGGGTCTGAAAGAAAAATCAGAATTTATTCGCGAGAAACTGTCTTCCCTGCTATAATAACGAACGTATGAGCAAAGGACGAAAAAACAACATTGATCTTGTCTGTTCTATCGCTGAACTATCCGGTCTTTTTGAGCATCGGGGCAGTGTGAGCGGTTTTTTGCAGAATGTAGTAGATCTAGTCTCACAACACATGGAATCCGATGTCTGCTCAATTTATCTTTTTGATGAAGATAGTCAGGAGCTTATTTTGCGGGCCAACCGTGGTCTTGAGATAAGTAGCGGGCAAGCTGTTCGTATGAAGGTGGGTGAAGGCTTGGCTGGTCTTTCTCTGAAAGATCTGACCCCGGTTCGAGTAGGAAGGGCGCAGAGCCATCCTGCATTTAAGGCTTTTGACCAGGTGCATGAGGAGGAGCTACATGCTTTTCTTGCAGTTCCGATACGCCGGTCATTAAAGCGCATTGGCGTAATTGTTCTCCAGCACCGGACTGTCGACTACTTTGATGAACATGATGTAAAAGCTTTGCGGGCAATAGCCAGTCAGTTAGCCGCAACCTTGGAAAATGCTGAGCTGATCATGAAAATTCATGAGCAGGATGGGCAGGAGCATGAGGTTGATGATGTAGGTTTTCGACGCCTTCGGGGAATTCCGGCCTCTGGTGGTATTGCTTTTGGCAAAGCAATCATCTTGGGCAATCGGGAAGAGTTATATTCTTCAATAATATCCGGTTCTGATGCCTCGCAAAAAACCATTGAAGATTTGGAAAGGTCGATACAGGTTTCTATTGAGCAGGTTCAAAATCTGCAACGCGAAGCAAGTCAAATATTGAGCGACGTTGCAAACTTGATTTTTGATTCGCATTTATTGATGTTGCAGGATTCAGAATTCACCGGAAGAATGCAACGGATGATTAAGGATGAGGGGAGAACAGTCTCCGAAGCAATTATCGAGGTTGTGCAAAATTATGTTCGGCTTTTTTCTGAAAGTAAAAATCCGGCAGTACAGGAGAAGGTGCAGGACGTCCAAGATCTAGGATATCGTCTATTGCAGAATCTTGTTGAGGATATATCTGAAAGCGGATCATATGCTGATCATGTGGTTGTTGCTGAAGAGGTATACCCATCAGAGTTGGTAAAACTGCGCATTCAGCGGGCTGAAGGAATTTTATTATTGTCCTCTGGTGTAACTTCACACGCCGCAATTTTAGCCCGTTCCTTGAGTTTGCCAATGATTCAGTGTAAGGATCCGAAAGCTCTAGCAATTAAAAATGGCACGGAAATGATTCTAGACGGCTTTGAGGGTAATATTTACTTGGAGCCAACTGAGGATATTAGTAGTAAGTTTCGTCGGTTGCATTATGGCTTGTTGTATGCTGAACAACAAGGTGGAACAATACCCGAAACTTCGCGAACAATGGATTGGCAACGAGTTTTTGTACAGGCAAATATCAATTTGATAAATGATGTGACTCCCGCGGTTCATTACAAAGCAGAAGGTGTTGGCCTATATCGTAGTGAGTTTCCGTTTATTATTCGTAATCATTTTCCCTCAGAAGAAGAACAGTATATTATTTATCGTCGAATCCTTGATCCAATGGACGATCATGAGGTCGTTCTGCGAACATTGGATGTCGGGGGTGATAAGCAATTATCCTATTTGGAAAACCGGAATCCCGATGAAAACCCTTTCTTAGGCTACCGCGGGATTCGATTTTCTTTGGGGCATAGAAATGTTTTTCGTGAGCAGCTGAAAGCGATGGCCCGAGCCGGCGAAGGAAAAAAATTGGGAATCCTTTTCCCTATGATATCCAGTTTGGATGAACTGCTTGCTGCCCGGGAATTGCTTGATGAGGTGCTTCAAGAGCTTGCTGATGAGGGTACACCCCATAATCCTGCGCCTCGAGTTGGCGCCATGATTGAAGTGCCATCCGCGGTGGACCTTATCAGTGAAATTGCTACCTGTGCAGATTTTCTTTCAATCGGTACCAATGATTTGGTTATGTATATGTTAGCAGTGGATCGTACCAATGAAAAAGTACAAGAAATGTATAAACCGCATCATCCGGCAGTTTTGCGGGCCTTAAAAAGAATAGCGGATGGAGTGGGAAATAGAATTAGTTCCGTATCAGTTTGTGGAAGTGCAGCTGCAGATCCATGGATGATTCCGTTTTTTCTTGGGATAGGGGTGCGAAAATTTAGCGTAGAGCCTAGGCAGATTCCTCTGGTGAAGGATTTAATTGGAAAACTGACTGTGCGTGATTCTCGTCGTTTGGTTGGCCGGTTATTGGCAATGAAGACTATAAGCGAAGTGGAAGGTCACTTGCGTGGTGTTTCAAGATAGCAATTAGAAGTACAGCCTATACACTTTGCTGGCCGACGGGTACTATTATCACATGACTCATATTAAAAGTTTTGTTATTCGTCAGGCTCGCATGAGCGACAGTCAGCGACATCATTATCAGCAACATTTCCCGAAATATGAAATTACCTATTCAGTAGAGAAGAGTATTTTTGATTATGTTTCCCCTGAAAAAGCTGTTGTAGTAGAGCTTGGATTTGGCATGGGTGATTCTTTATTTGAATTAGCAGAGGCGAATCCACAAATTCAGTATGTGGGGATTGAGGTGCATCGGCCGGGTGTAGGGAAACTGGTTCGGAGGTTGGAAGAAAAACAATTACAGAATGTGCGAATAGTGGAGCATGATGCTGTAGAGGTTTTTCACACAATGATTCCAGCAGAATCATTAGATGGTGTGCATGTGTTTTTTCCTGATCCCTGGCCAAAAAAACGCCATCATAAGCGTCGTTTATTGCAACAGCCATTTTTGCATGCTGTGGCGAAATGTGTGCGTCCGGGTGGGTATGTGTACATGGTTACAGACTGGCAGGATTATGCAGAACATATTCTCACAGTATGTGATCAGGAACCACTTCTGCATAATCCTGCCGGCGGATTTCACGAGGCACTTCCGTGGCGGCCGGCAACATCTTTCGAACGGAAAGCACAGGCTGCCGGCAGGCCAATCAGGGAAGTGTATTGTAAACGAGTCTAATATTACTCCTCGTGTTTATGTGCTGCTGCAGCTATTACCTCGTCTGCCTGTCTGCCGGTTAAGGGATCATAATGGCTGAATTCTATTTCAAAAGCCCCTGTTCCGGAAGTAATTGAGCGTAGGTCAACTGAATAGCGCAGGGTTTCTGATTGAGGAACCTGGGCATCTATTTCCATAATTCCACCCCCTATGCTTTCTTGACCTTGTACCCGTGCGCGCTTGCTGCTTAAGTCGGACAGGATATCCCCCAAATATTGCTCTTCCGCAAAGACCCGCAGGTTCACAACAGGTTCGAGTAAAATTGCTCCGGCTTTTTGCATAGCTTCGCGTAAGGCTCCTCTAGCCGCAATTTTAAATGCCATCTCTGATGAATCAACAGGGTGTTCTTTTCCGTCAACAACAGTTGCTTCAATATCAACCACAGGGTACCCGGCAAGAATTCCGTGTTCCATACCTTCAAGAATGCCTTTTTCAACACCAGGGATATAACCCCGTGAGATAGAACCACCATGAATAGCATTCACAAACTGAAAGTTTTCTCCGCGGGTGAGAGGTTTGATATCCAATACAACACGGGCAAATTGACCATGTCCACCGGTTTGTTTTTTATGTGAATACTCTGCTGATGATGGCTTTGTGATTGTTTCTCGGTAGGCAATTTTAGGGGTGTGCATGTTGTATGAAATGGAGTTTTTCTTCAAAGCCCTGCCAAAAATGATTTTGAAATGCAATTCACCCATTCCGGAAATTACGGTTTCTTTTGTTTCTGGATTAAAATCAATTGAAAAGGTTTTGTCTTCTTCTGCGGCCCGTAGCAACAACTGCGTAAGCTTATCCATATCCTGTTTATTTTCGGCAGTAAGAGCAACAGAATAGGTGGGCTGAGGCAATTTGAGTGGTACAAAGTGAATGACCTTATCAGGGCTACAAAATGTATCGTTCGTGTGGGCAGATTCAATTTTTGCCAAAACCCCAATATCACCTGCGCTCAATTTATCCACTTCTTCGAGTTGTTTTCCTTGAGCAATATAGATTTTTGATACCTTTTCTTTTTTATCCTCGCGGTAGTTGTAAATCTCCATATCTGGCTGTAAAGACCCAGAAACAACCTTCACATAAGAGAGTTTACCTGAGAATTGATCAATAATTGTCTTAAAATTCAGACAACTTAAGCTTCCTTCTGGGTTTATTGGTACCGAATATTCCTGCTCGTTCTCATCCAGGCCCTTTTCGTCGACTCCAAACGGTGATGGAGCAGCCAGTGATAGAAAATCCAAGAATGGTTCAAAACCGGATCCCTGGAGCGCGGAACCGCAAAGTACCGGTACCAAACGGTTTGTTCGCAACCCTTCAGTAAGTCCAGTTTTTACTTCTTCAATGGTTAGATCTTCTGTTTCTAAATATTTTTGCAGTAAATCATCATCACCTTCAGCTGCATACTCAACAAGATTTCGATGATATTCGGCCACCATATCCTGATATTCTGCTGGAATATCGATTGCTTTTTCGCTTTTCCCATCTTCTGGAATAGGGTAAGCCTTCATATTTATTAGGTTTATAACCCCTGAATAGTCGCTGCCTTTTCCCATTGGGATGGTGACCGGGATGAAGGTAGTATCAAAACGGCTGCGCAAATCTTCCAGGGCGTTTTCAAAATTTGCTCCGTCCTTATCCATTTTGTTAACATACACCATGCGCGGCATTTCACGATGATTAAGCCGGCGCCAGAGTTTGATTGTTTCGATTTCCACCCCTGATTTGGCTCCTACTACGACCAGGGCCGATTCAGCTGCCCGGAATGATGCTACGACTTCGCCAACGAAATCTGCGGCACCGGGTGTGTCCATCAAGTTGATTTTGTGATCCTGCCAAAAAATATGGGCAATTGAGGTGTGAATAGAAATACCGTTCTGGATTTCTTCTTCGGTATAATCACTTACGGTTTTTCCGCTTTCTACTGTTGCAGGGCTGGGTATTAAACCATCAATGTACAGTAATTGTTCAATAAATGATGTTTTGCCGGTCCCTCCGTGACCGACAACGGCAATGTTGCGAATCATCTCGGTTGTGTAGCTCATAATATCTCCTCTTTTCCCTAATACAACCATCTTAGGTGGGGACTTTTCGAGCTGTCAAGTAAATACGATAAATACGTGTGTTTCTACTGCTTAGTCAGTTTTTTCTTCAAAGTGACTGAATTCCATGGCAAACATTCCCCGGCCTTGGGTTGCGCTTCGCAGGCTTGTGCTGTATCCGAAAAGTTTTCGCATGGGAGCAACAGCCCGAATATGCTCGATAGCTCCACGTGATTCAACACTGCTGATTATGCCGTTGCGCATTG
>CAYNNU010000053.1:0-12332 GCA_964398645.1 uncultured Spirochaeta sp. | reverse complement strand
GATGTAGGCTGTTTCCAGCACTTCCACCCCGCCATGAACAGCAGCAAGGGCAGATGCAATATTGTCTGTTGTAACAGCACTAAAGTTATCCACATCGCCGTTATCCTGCACCCTGATCATATACACCTGATCTGCCGGATCACCAACAAAAATCACCTGAGCCGATCCAACCTTCTCTTCTACCAGCTGACGCATTTCATCAACGCTGCTCTGAGCATCAACCAGCTGAACCTGCATGCGCAGACCCGGCTGAAAATCAATACCAAGATTGAATCCACCCATTGTTATGGTTATTACAATCCCTGCAATAATTACCCCGAGTGACAATACAAAGGCAAAAAACCTATAGTTAGTAAATGGAATTGCTCGTTTCATTTATTTACCCCATCCTATTTTAAGCTTCTTGCGCTTGAACACCTGAGTGCCCACATCGAAAATCAGGCGCGATACAAACAAGGCAGTAAACATGGAACACACGATACCAACGGCCAGCGTAATTGCAAACCCCTGTATCGGACCGGTACCCAACTGACTCAAGAATATTGCAGCAATAAAGGTTGTGATGTTGGCGTCCATAACCGTCCAGAAAGCCTTCTGAAATCCAATTTCTATTGATGCCTGAGCTGATTTGCCCAAACGATATTCTTCCCGGATTCTCTCAAACACGATTACGTTAGCATCTACTGCCATACCAACCGTCAGGATGATACCAGCGATACTGGTAAGCGTAAGCGTAAGATTGAAGGCTGAAAGCAAAGCGGTAAGGAACACCAGGTTCAATGCCAGCGCCAATACGGCAATAATGCCTGCGCCGCGGTAGTACAGAATCATAAAGATAACGACCAAAATCAAACCAACCGCAATAGACATAAGTCCGGCATCGATTGCAGCCTTACCCAAACTAGCACCAACGGCAGTTTGATTGATTACATTCAAATCAACCGGCAAGGCGGCGGTGCGCAGTACGGTTGCAAGCTCATTCGCCTCTTCAACCGTAAATCCGCCGGAAATCTGAACATTCCCGGTTGGAATTTCTTCGCGAATAGTAGCGTGTGAACGGACTTTATTGTCCATCACAACTGCCATGGAATTATTTACGTTGTCGCGGGTAAGACGGGCAAACAGGTCTGAACCTTCAGAATCCAGTACAAAGTTTACTGTGGGATCATTGGTGATCTGATTACGGCTAACCTGTGCCTCTATAATGTGACTTCCGTCCAAACCGAACTCTTGAATGTCACTTTTTACCACGATGTAATATTCAGTGCGGTCAATTCCGTAGGTATCGTTGCTAACAACCTCAACAATTTGAGAACCGGCAGGAACAAAATCCGGAACTCCGTCCAAATTGGGATTCCAGCCTGGCTGCATCATTTGCAGCTCCTGCAATTGTTTTGTTGCTTCATCATCAACAATATGGAAGTTCAAGCTACCACGGCCCATCAAGAAGGCATTCACGCGATCCGGATCATCATCACCGGGAATATCAACTGAAATGCGGTTATTATCCTGCCGACGAATCTGCGGCTCGGTTACCCCGAACTGGTCGATTCTGTTGGTAAGAATCTCTACCGCCAGATCGATTGCCTCAGAAACCTCTTCATCGCTCGGCTCGCGGCCAAGGCGATCAACCAGGCTGGCCCGATCAGCTTCCAGCGTGATGCTCACACCACCGGACAAGTCGAGTCCCAATTCAACAATTTGCGTTTTCTGATCTTTCAGGCGCAAAATAAGCGAACGGTAATGATCTTCCAGCACATCGTACAAATCCTGCTCGGCAAAAAAACCGCGCAGAATATTCTCTGCTGTCCATACCTCGGGGAAGTCCCTGTTGGCTGCTTCGTAGCCTTTTCGGGCTTCTTCTACCAGATAGGGCATGTCCGCACCAAAATCGTATGCATCCCCGCCAGTTGCGGCTTCTTCTAGCCGATCCAAATCCTGCCGTGCCTGCTGCTGCGCATAGTCGCGAATCTGTATTCGTGAACTAGCAGCCAGCGCCTTCATATCCTGCGGCACAAAAAAGTACCATTTAATTGTAGGAAACAAAAACACGCCGGCAATTGCAGCAAACACCAGAATTGTCAGAAAACGAAATCGTTTACTCATAAGCTGTTACTCTCCAACGGCAATTTATTTGCTGTCTGCAGTTTCTTTTGTATTTGAATTAACCACTGTTGCAATGGCTGAACGGGTAAACTCGATCTTTGCAGCATCGTCTACCTTCAGCACAACAGTACTCTCTTTAATGGAGGCAATTGTCCCGTGGACACCCCCGATAGTAACCACCTTGTCGCCCTTCTTCAGAGCATCCTGCATCTGGGTCTGTTCCTTTTGTCTCTTGTTTTGCGGACGCAAAATAAGAAAATAGAAAATCAGAAAAACAAGACCAAAAGTGACCACTGTCATCATCAAGTTTCCACCAGCCTGTGAACCAGCGGCCGGCGCACCCGCCTGAAACAACGGGAGATTTAATAAATTCTGTACCATGATTTATCTTCCTTCAGCGTAAGATTCGGTCAAAATACCACACTATAGAAAGCGCAGTCAAGCAAAACCGGGGATGCGGCTGGCCGCCCCTATACATACAAGGCTTTTCCAGGGTTTTCCGGCACCTCGTAGACCCCAAACAGGCGTTTCAGCTGCTCAAAGTCCCGCATCTGCATACCGCTTTTCTGATTAAAGGCCTGAATAAAAGACTCCTGCTCCCCACCATCGAATAACTTGGCTGCAAAGGCATAACGAAACAGCCCGGCTTCTAACAACTGCTCGGGCGAAAGTTTTCCAGATTTCTTTTTTCCCGCCGCATCAACAACAGGAGAAGAACCGGAATAGCCAATAGTAAAAATAAAATCTTCACGCTTCATATTGTGTAGTGTACCAATACATACAAAAAAGAAAAGCCCCCGTCGCAATGCGCGGGAGCTTTTTTCATAGAGACTGGGCTTACATCATGCCGCCCATGCCTCCCATTCCGCCCATGCCGCCCATGCCGGCACCGGCTGCAGCAGCTGCATCTTCTTTTTCCGGAAGATCAGTTACTGCACACTGAGTGGTAAGGAACAAGCTGGCAATAGATGCCGCATTTTCCAATGCAGAACGGGTAACCTTTGCCGGGTCAATAATTCCAGCTTTTACCAGATCAACCCACTGCAGGCTGTATGCATCAAAACCAATGCCTTTCTTTTCTTTCTTGGCACGCTCAGCCACAACAGCGCCATCCAAACCGGCATTGTGGGCAATCTGCCGAACCGGATCTTCCAGTGCACGACGTACGATTGCATAGCCAACCTTTTCTTCTTCATCCAGATGAGCAAGGTCTTTGGTCTCAAGCAGGGATGCAATTTGAATCAGGGTCAAACCACCACCAGGAATAATTCCCTCTTCGATAGCAGCGCGGGTAGCAGACAATGCATCTTCAACCCGGTGTTTCTTTTCTTTCAGCTCAGTTTCGGTAGCAGCACCAACGTTGATAACCGCAACACCGCCAGCCAATTTTGCCAGACGCTCCTGCAGCTTTTCGCGATCGTAATCGCTCTCTGTTGCATCAATCTGAGCCTTGATCTGTGCAATGCGCTCTTTGATGTCGTCCGCTTTTCCTTCGCCATTGATAACAGTAGTGTTTTCCTTGTCTACCTTCACGCGCTTTGCTTTTCCAAGCATGCTCATGTCAGCATTTTCCAGCTTGAGGCCAAGCTCTTCGCTGATAACCTGTCCACCGCTTAGAACTGCAATATCTTCAAGCATTGCTTTTCGGCGGTCGCCAAAACCAGGAGCTTTTACCGCAACAGTCTGCAGTGCTCCGCGGATGGTGTTTACAACCAAGGTAGCCAAGGCTTCGCCGTCTACATCCTCAGCAATGATAACCAAGGGGCGGCTTGCCTGAGCAACCTTTTCCAGAATCGGCAGCAGCTCTTTCATGCTGGAAATCTTCTTATCATAGATAAGAATGTAAGGATCATCAAAAGTAGTTGTCATGGTATCGCGGTTGGTTGCGAAGTAAGGTGAAAGATAGCCACGGTCAAACTGCATACCCTCAACAAACTCGGTGGTTGTATCAATTGTTTTTGATTCTTCAACGGTAATAACCCCGTCTTTGCCAACCTTTTCCATAGCACCGGCAATTTCCTCACCGATTTCCTTATCGTTGTTGGCAGAAATAGCCGCAACCTGGGCGATTTCTTCCTTGTCTTTAATATCTGTTTTCAGCTTGCGGATTTCTGCAACAGCATCTGCAACAGCAGCATCGATCCCGCGCTTGAGGGACATCGGATTCACACCTGCGGAAACCCGTTTCAGACCCTCTACAACAATGCCATGAGCCAAAACGGTTGCGGTTGTGGTACCATCACCAGCAACATCGTTTGTCTTGCTGGCAACTTCCTTTACCAACTGTGCGCCCATGTTTTCAAAGGGATCTTCCAACTCTATCTCTTTGGCAACCGACACACCATCTTTGGTGACCGTGGGTGCACCGAACTTTCTGTCCAGCAGCACATTCCGGCCGCGAGGGCCCAAAGTAACCTTAACTGCACTTGCAAGCTTGTCCACACCCTGCAGCAGCGAACGCCGTGCATCCTCATCAAACTTCAGCTGTTTTGCCATAAGTGTTCTCTCCTTACTATATATGAAATTGCCTTGAATACTGAAAATGGATTATTTTCGCAACGAAAGATACAAATAAATACCTCAATCATCAAGAGTTTTTTTCATGAATTTTTGCTTTATCGATGGTTTTACCGGTTAATCGCCGCTTTCCAGCTCTTCCAGCTGCGGGAATGCCGAAGCATCCAGCTTTTCACTTACAATCTTCCCGGCCGCGGCATCCAGCCGAAACTGAACACCTTTGGCAGTTTCCTGCACAATTGTATGAAAACGGCAAATATGAATAGCCGTGCCAGCATATACCGTTTCCTTTACAGCAACGATTGCGTCTTCATTCGAATCTAGGGCACCCAAAAGCTCGCCGATCTTTTCCTGCTCCGCAGCTTTCTCGTCTTTCAGCTCCTGCAAATGCTGCTGACCCCTCGAAGTTTCCCTTTGATCAAGCCGCGTTTGCAGACGAACAATCCGTTCGGTCAGCTTCTGCACCCGCTCCTGCCGAGTGTTGATTTTTCTTTCCACGGCAAAATTGATGCCGACCCGCACCACCGCTGGTGCGCCTGTTTCGCTGCCAAGTGAGTGCGCAAACACCCCTTTAGCCGCAACAATTTCGCTGCTCACGATTTTTGAACGGTCACCCATAACAACCCGATCGAGGGTTGCAAGATGGCCATACAAAACGCTTTGCTGAATATACAATGCGCCATGGGATTCAACCCGGCAATTTTCCACAAAGCGAGCCCGAATACGATCCTTTGACCGCACAATCCCCGGGCCATGCCCCATGAAGCCACCATCGCACACAATATGTCCGCCGCAAAAAACCTCAGTTACATCAATGGTTTCCTTGGCATGCAGACGACCCCCCAGCCAAATCTTAAAGCCCTGGCGCACCCGCCCGACCAGCAGGCAATCACCAGGAAAACGAATATGCCCGGTATGATAGCCAATTCCCTTGGGCAAATGCAGAGTCTCATGTACCTCGATAATCGAATCATCAAAAATCAGCTGGCCGCTCACCAGGGCAGTTACTACACCATCAACTTCCTCTACATTTTCGCCCAATTGCGGCTGCGGCACCGATGGAGAAGGAATAGGCACAGGCTCACTCTGAACAGTAAGCCCTTCCGCCCCCTCCTGGGCAGGAGCGCGCCGGGCAATTACATCACCTTGATGAACAACAATAAATAAGTGACGTTCCCGCAGATCAATGGCCCCGCCCTCTTTTTTTACAACACCAGCTACCGGATGGCGGCGGCGAAAGGTTTCCTCAATTATTAAGCGTTCAGGGATGGCCGGCTCCGGCTTTTTGCCCTGGGCTATTACCACACCGGAGACAAGCCGATGTTCGTGGTTGCAGGCAGCGATTGACTCGTGTACTTTGAGCCACTCAACATTATAATTGACATCAAAACTATTCAGAACATCCTGAACATGATCAATGACAAGCGGCAAGCCATTGCCTACCGGCGGACGAAACTCACCAACGGCCTTCATCCCATCATCGAGTATTTGTACTTCAAACATGCCATCGCCATGTTGTGCTGTCCGATTTTCCACGCTTTCTGCCTCACTTACACGTTACAGTATCGGCAAATTCAGCAAAATCATAACCAGCTATACAAACCAAGAATTAATGCAAACTAACCCGCAACACTGGTAAGTTCTTGATCTCCAGTTTTTCTTTGACAATGAAACCCGTTCTCATATCCAACTTAAACTGAACACCCTTTTCTGTTCTTGTAACATCATAATATGCCCGACAAATTTGTAACTTAGTTCCAGCATATATTTTATCCTTTACAGCAATAATAGAATTTTCACCAACATCTAAACCGGGCAAAAGAAGGGCTGCCTTTTCTTGTAATGCAAATTGTTCTTCAAGTAACCCCTGCAAACGAATCTGCCCGCTTTCACTATCCTTCATCTCAAGAAGAGCTTTCAAATCGGCAATTTTTTTTGCCAACATGTCGACATGCTTCGTAAAAGACTCAATTTGCCTCTCGGTTGCAAAGTCAATACCTGTTCGAACTACAGCAGGCTCTCCCTGTTCACTACCCAATGAAAAAGCATATACTCCTTTTGCAGCTGTCAACTCACTACCAATAACCCTTGATTGTTCACCAATAAGGATTCTATCTCGACTATGTACTTTTCCATGCAGAACACTCCGCTTTATATAAATTGGTCCACAACATTCAACCAAACAATTCTCAACAAACCGCACTCCAATTCGTTCTTTGGCACGTACAACCCCCGATCCATGCCCCAAAAAACCACCTTCACACATTATCTTTTTTTTGCAAAATATTTCTGTAACTTCCAGGGAATTCTTTGCAAAAAAATCCCCACCCAAAATCACCTTAAATCCGGGATTCAATTCTCCATATAAAATACAATCACCTGGAAAGCGAATGTGTCCAGTTTCATATCCAATTCCCTCATGTAGCACCAAAGTATTACTGACCTCAATTTTCTTTTCATCAAACAATAACTGTCCATCCGCTGTGGCAATTAAAACCCCATCTTTTTCTACAATATTATTACCCAGGCTTGGTCGTTCCAGATCGGTTGTTGGAATGGCAATAGGCTCACCCTGCACATTCACCCCTTCTTTCCCCTCCTGCCCAGCAACCCGCCTGCCAATAACATCTCCAATTTTTACCAAAATAAAAGGCTTGCGTTCACGCAAATCCATTTTGCCATGCTCAGATTTCTTTCCTGCTACCGGCTTGCTATGTAAATATGTATCTTCAACAATAAAGCGATCAGGGATATATGGTACTGGAGGCTGGCCCATAGCAACCAAAACACCATTAACAATTTTATGCTCATGATTACAAACTGATATTGTCTTATGAATTGTATACCAATCAATGTTATAGGAGATGTTATGTTTATGAAATTCAACCTCAACTTGATCAATAATCAAGGGTAATCCCTTACCCACTGGAGGAAGGAATTCGCCATAAGCTTTCAAACCATCTTCTGAAACCTCGACAGAAAAAAACCCATCCCCTTTTTGAGGGTCCCGTTTTTTGAAACTCATAATTAAATTATCAAACAAAAGAAAAAACAATTCAAATTTTTTTATGTAATAATATATTGCATAAATATACAAAATTATGGAATATACATACATGAATGAACGAACCTTACGCCTAAGAGCAATCAAGCAAGTCATCTCAAACACCTGCATTGGCAGTCAGGAAGCACTGCTGACCCAACTGCAAGACGAAGGTTTTCAGATAACCCAGGCAACCCTGTCGCGGGATATGAAGCATTTGCAGATTCGCAAGATTGTTGAAAAAGATGGTAGCTATGTCTATGCATTGCCAGATAAAGAAACAACACTAGGCGGTGAGCAGGACCGCATACATGATTTTATGCGCGGCTATATTTCGATCAGCTACTCCCTTCCGGTCGCCCTGGTTAAAACTATCCCCGGCCACGCCGATAGTGTAGCCATTGCATTAGAAGGCCTTGAGTTAAACGGTTTGATGGGAACGGTTGCAGGGGACGACACAGTTCTGCTGGTCTTGTCCCCAGGAATTACAGCCGAAGCCTTTACTGAAACACTTCACACACGTATTCCGGGATTTGAGGAATAAAAAGGAGCAGGTATGAAAGCAGCAATTATGGGAGCCAACGGCTACGCCGGCATGGTTCTAACCAGACTACTACTGCAACACCCTGAAATAGACGAGGTAATAGCCGCATCACGCAGCTTGGCGGGAACCGCCATGCTGGACTACGATCCGGGCATGCCCGCAAAGGCAGTGCATGAGCGCTGCGGCAGCACTGGCGAGAGCTATATTGCGCCAGATGCTATAGCCGAATATTCCCCGGACGTTGTCTTTTCGGCCCTGCCGCATCTGGCGTCGGCCGACCGCTGCGCTGTTTTTGCCGGCACCATTCCGGTGATAGACCTATCGGCGGACTTCCGCCTGCGCAGCGAAGAACGCTTTCAGCACGCCTACGGGCAGGGGCGGCCGCAGCCGGCGCTGCAGGCGCAGGCGGTCTACGGTTTGCCGGAATGGTACCGGCAAGAAATAGCGACGGCCGCCATCATCGCCAGCCCGGGCTGCTTCCCCACCGCAATACTGCTACCCATAATTCCGCTTTTACGCAGCGGACTGGTGCACGGGCTGATCAATGCCAATGCGCTCACCGGCATTACCGGGGCCGGGAAAAAGCCCAACGCCCGCATGCTTTTCGGCGAGCGTTCAGAAAATTGCGAACCGTACTTAGCAGGCAGCACACACCGACACTGGAGCGAAATCCAGCAGGAAATCGAGGCCTTTTATGTAGCACCGGCCGGCGCGCGCGGGGAAACCGGCCCCGCCGGCGACACGGCCCCCGCGAGCAAAACGGCCGGCAACACGGCCTCCCTGCCGGATCTCCTGTTTACACCGCACCTTATCCCGGCTAAGCAAGGCATGCTTGCCACCATCACTCTTGAATTGGCTAGCAGCTCTGGTGCAGCAGCGCTCCCCAACGAACAAGAACTCTATGAACTTTTGCAGCAAGCCTATGCCGACAGCCCGCTCGTGGACATTCTTCCTCCCGGCCAACTACCGGCAACCCGCCACGTACGCGGAACCGGACGAGCCATCATCGGCCTGCAATCCGAAGGCAACCGCCTGCTGCTCTTTTCGGCGATTGATAATCTCTACAAAGGCGCAGCCTCCCAAGCTCTGCAGGCCATGAACATCCGCTTTGGCTTTGCAGAAGAATTGGGCATCCCTGTGCAGGGAGAATTATGATGAAAGACATCGACAATCTAGTCAAAAAATTCCCAGTCGCTATCATCAAAATCGGCGGTCGCCCAAGCCGCGACGAAGACTGCATGCGTCAACTTGCCGCTGAAATCGGCAGCCTGCTCCAAGCCGGCATGAAGATTGCCGTTGTACACGGCGGCGGCGCCCAGGTAACCAAGCTGTCGGAGAAACTTGGCATCACCGCCCGCTTTACCGATGGAATCCGCGCCACCGGCCCCGATGACATGCTCATCGCTGATCAGGTTTTGGCCGGAGAAGTAAACACCAGCCTTGTTCGCCTTTTCTCATCCTGTGGCATAGCCGCGGTTGGTCTTACCGGCTGCGATGCCGATCTTTGCACCGCCGAGCCCATCTTGGAGCACACCGCCCAAGCAGGCACAATCAAAGCGGACATCATCACCATTCTCTGGCAAAACTCGCTATTGCCCGTTCTCGCCTCAGTAAGCCAGGACAAAACGCACCTGCCCATGAACATCAACGCCGATGAGTTTGCACAGGGCCTTGCCGCAGGGCTTCACAGCGCCGCCGGCCCAAACAAACCCGCTCTCATCTATATTTCCGATATTCCCGGAATTAAAATCAGAGGAGACGTCGTTGACTACCTCACTCCCGCAACAATCGAGAAAGAAATCGAATCTGGCGAAATTCAAGGTGGCATGATTGCAAAAACCCGCGCAGCAGTGAAAGGATTGCAGCAGGGGATTGGCACAGTCTGCATCGGCGACTATGCTGTGAGCGGTGACCTTGTTGCATTGCTCACCGGAATAAGGGGGTCCCGCATTGGCACACATTAATATCAGTAGTTACGTACACGAACCGCCCTTTCCTCGAAATTATGGCAGCGAGTTTCTCCTGCTTGAGCGCGGAAAAGGCATAACGCTATACGACACTTTAGGCAAAAGCTACATCGACTTTGGCAGCGGAATTGCCGTGAACTCCCTAGGCTACGGCCGCAAGGACCTGGCAGCAGTTGCCGCCAAGCAGATGAAAAAACTCATCCATGTTTCCAATCTGTACGCCACAGAACCGGGAGTCGCCCTGGCACAGCGCATGGTCAGCGATATCAACACAGCTATTCCGGAAAAAACCTACCAGGCGATTCATTTTGGCAACAGCGGCACCGAAGCCATGGAAGCCGCGCTCAAATATGCCCGCCGCTTTTCTACTAACCGCAACGGAAAAAAAGCCACTGGTTTCATTGCATTTACCGGCAGTTTCCACGGGCGAAGCATGGGCGCACTTTCGATCACCAGCACAGAAAAATACCGCAGCCCCTTTGAGCCGCTGATCCCCGGAGTGCGGTTTTTGCCATACAACGATCCGGATGCCCTACATGCTGCCCTAAAAAAAGACAGCAACGTAGCCGCCATCATTTTAGAAGTGATTCAAGGCGAAGGCGGCCTAACCAGCGCTTCCCCCTCCTTTATCTCATCGATCCGCCAGGAAGCCGACTCGCGCGGCATTCCAGTCATTGTTGACGAAATACAGACCGGGCTCGGCCGCACCGGCCGCCTTTTAGCCTGCCAGGGAACCGACCTCAAACCGGACATCATCTGTATGAGCAAGCCTCTTGCCGGCGGCCTGCCCTTATCGGCGACCATCATCACCGAAGACATCAACAGCGAAATACAGCCCGGAGACCACGGCACAACATTCGGCGGTGGGCCGGTTACCACAGCTGTCGCCGCCAAGGTCTGGGACATTATCAATGAACCCAAATTCCTGACGAAAGTCCGCACCAGCGCCGCCATCCTGGAAAGCAATCTCTTAAAAATAACAGATGATTTTAGTTTCTGCGGTCATCTTCTGGGCGAAGGAATGCTCAGAGGCATACCCATTAACTTGCCCGACAAGCCGGACAATCAAGCAGAGCAAACAAAGAATGACCCGCCGCTAAAACGCATCATGGAAATATGCCGCGAAAACGGCCTGCTCATTCTCAGAGCCGGCGCCAACGTGCTGCGCATCGCGCCGCCGCTAATCGCCAGCGAAAAAGACATCCAGCGCGGAACCGCTATCCTGCGAAAAGCATTGCAAAAAATAGAAACAGACTATCAATAAGACGAAATAAGGAGCATCACACAATGAGTCAATCTACCAAAAACAAAATCAAAAAAATCGTCCTCGCCTACTCAGGCGGACTGGACACCTCCATCATCATACCCTGGCTTAAAGAACGCTACGAAGGCGCTGAGGTTATCGGCATCTGCACCAACGTCGGCCAGGACGAAGACTGGGACGCAATGGAAAAGAAAGCCCTGGCCAGCGGCGCCAGCAAACTCTACATCGAAGACGTGCGCGAAGAATTTGCCAACGACTTTCTCTGGCCCATGCTGCGCGCCGGCGCCGTATACGAAGGCAAATATCTGCTGGGAACCAGCATCGCCCGCCCCCTGCAAGCCCAAAAACAGGTTGAAATCGCCCTAAAAGAAGGCGCTCAGGCTGTGGCTCACGGCTGCACCGGCAAAGGCAACGACCAAGTCCGCTTCGAGCTCACCTACAAAGCCCTCGCCCCGCATCTGGAAGTAATCGCCCCCTGGCGCATCTGGGACATCACCAGCCGCGAACAAGCCATCGAATACGCCCAGAAACACAACATCCCTATCGGCAACATCAGCAAAAAGAACATCTACAGCCGAGACTGGAACATCTGGCACATGAGCCACGAAGGCGGAGAATTGGAAAACACCTGGGAATGCCCGCGCGATGACATGTTCATCTTAAGCAAAAGCCCCAAAGACGCCCCCGACGAAGAAACAAAACTGGTCATCGACTTTGAAAAGGGAATGCCCGTTGGCATGAACGGCAAAAAATACACACCACTGGAAATGCTGGCAGAACTAAACCGCATCGGCGGCGAAAACGGCATCGGCCGCGCTGACGTCGTGGAAACCCGACTGGTCGGCATGAAAAGCCGCGGCGTCTACGAAACCCCCGCCGGCACCATCCTGT
>CAYNNU010000052.1:3523-12549 GCA_964398645.1 uncultured Spirochaeta sp. | reverse complement strand
GTCCAGCGGATGGGTTTGATGGGGTCGCCGTAGCAGATGGGGCAGTAGCCGGAAAAGCTTAGTTCGGCGATGCCGGCCACGAAGACGGGGTCTGTTAAGGGGTAGCCGTCGATGCTGCACAAAAGGCTGTCGATGCCGCAGTTGGGGCACAGGCCGGTGGCGTCGCCGCTGCGCTCCTTCATGAGTGGGGGCGGGGTTTCGCGCGGGTCGAAGCGGATGCCGCAGTACATGCACAGGCAGGTGTCGCTTTGCTTGATGCGCTGGGCGTTGTGCATGGATGTGCTGTGGGCCTTTTCCAAGTATTCCTTGCCGTAGCGTTCTAGGGCGATGGGGTAGAGGGTCTGGGTATCCAGCGGCCAGCTGTCGGGGTAGAGTTTGCTTTCCAATCCTTTTTCGGCTTCAGGTTTTGATTCGTTTTGTTTCATGTGTAAAACTTAGCATGGGGGTGGTGACATAAAATGTCGCAGACTTGGTTTTTGCAGTTTTTTAGCAAGATAGAAGAAGTATCAAATAACAGTTCGTATCAAAATAATTGACTAGTCAGACTAGTTTGTTTATAATTAAATTAATGTATATGGCGAATACAGATAGGAGGGCAATATGCAGACTTGGTCTTTGCAGGATGCCAAGGCGCGATTTAGTGAACTGGTAAACCTTTGCTTGAGCGAAGGGCCTCAGATGGTAACACGGCACGGGCATCAGGCGGTGGTTGTGGTACCGGCCAGTGAGTTCAGACCAAGCGATACCCGCCCGCTGGGTGAATTCCTGTTAACAGCGCCGCGAGTGGAGCTGCAGATTGACCGCCAGCGTGACGAGGGCCGAAAGGTGAGCCTGTGATTTTGCTGGACACCTGCGTCATTTCCGAGGCAATGCGGCCGCAGCCAGACAGGAAGGTGCTTGCCTGGTTGGACTCTGTTCCCGAGCATTCGGTCTACTTGCCGGCTCTCGTGGCTGGGGAGCTGCAAAAAGGTATTCAGCTGCTTGAAGATGGCCAAAAGCGCCAGGCGCTGCAGCTTTGGTTTGAGCAGCTGCGCGTCCGTTTTGCCGGCCGGAGTATCGGCATCGATGAGCAAACAGGTCTTATCTGGGGCGAACTGAGCGCTCGTCTCCAAGGCACGGGGCATTCCTTGCCGGTTACTGATGGCCTATTGGCAGCCTGCGCTATTCGCCATGGTGCAATCCTTGCAACCCGGAACACGGCAGATTTTCAGGCCACCGGCATTCACCTGCTGAATCCCTGGGATTAAACAGCGTGGCTGATCGAACAGCAATTATTCGGCTTGGTTTTTTATAAACGAAACAAGCTGCTTTCCGGGTCTATGGCTTGCTGCAGCATGTCGTTGGATAGCATAAAGTCGATGTCCTGCTGCATGCTTTCAAGATCGGCCGGGGATATTTCGCTGCCAAATTGTGTCCAGTCGTACAATTGACGTGCTTGTTCCAGGGAGATCCCCTGTTCATCGGCGCCGATTTGCAAGGCTTGTTCGAGGTTTTGCTCCATCCATTGCTGGGCTTGCTGGTGAGCTTCGCGATAGGCTACCACCAGGTCGGGGTGCTGTTCTGCAAAGCTGCCGCGGGCGGCAATGACCAGTTTTGGAACGACCAGTCCTTGGGCGCTGGTGATTATGCGGGCGCCTTCATTTTGGGCTTGCATCACCATGCTTCCTGCCAGCAGGGCGGCGTCGATTTGACCGGCAGCCATGGCGGCTGATGCCGGAGCCAGTCCCATATGAATAAACTCAACATCATCAATAGTCATATTCTCTGAAGCCAGGGCAGCAAGCAATAACTGGTGGAGCACAGTTCCCTTGGGCCCGGCGATGCTGTGGCCGCGAAGGTCGGCAATGCTTTGAATAGTGCTGTCGCTGCTGACGATGCAGAACATCTGGGTTGGCTGGCTAAAGCCGGAAATGATGCGCACATCGTTGCCGGCGGCACGGGCCATAAAAATCGAGCTGGTATTCATGACCCCGCCAATGTCCAAAGATCCTGCTGCCATTGCTTCGGCCTGCTGGGCGCCGGAAACAATTTCGTGCCAATGCACTTCGATGTTCTCTTGGGCAAGGCTGTCTTCCAGAATGCCCTTGTTCTTCATAATGATGGTCGGAAGATTGAAGGGGGCTGTCACATATGAAACATTCAGTTGAGTCAATTGCCTTGATTGATTTGAGCATGATGCCAGAGCGGCAGTACACATCAAAATACCTAGTGCGATGCTTGCGAATAGCAGTTTGCTGATAATCGATTTCTTCATAGGGGGCTCCTTACGTCTTCTGTAATTTTTCCAGGGTGATTTTTTCTATTTGTGCAAGTTCCTGCGAGCCGCGTTGGCGTGGGTGCTCGTGGGGAACGGGGATTGCTGTGTGTATGCTACCGGATTTCATAATGAGTATGGTGTCGCCCAGGTATGCAGCTTCCTGTACGTCGTGGGTTACAAAGATGATGGTCAGCTTTTGCTTGCGCTGAATATTGATCAATTCATCCTGTAGTTTGTAGCGGGTAATTGCATCCAGGGCGCCGAAAGGCTCATCCATCAATAAGAGTTCAGGTTGACGGCAGAGTGTGCGGCCTAAAGCGGTGCGCTGTGCCATGCCGCCGGAAAGTTGGTGGGGCTTGGCGTGCTGGAAGTCCTGCAACCCCATCAATTGTATGATGTCTTGCAGCAGGTGTTCTTGATCACTTTTTGTCTTTTGCTTTGATTTTGACAGGAAGGCGAGCTTCATATTTTCGCGTACGCTTTTGGCTGCTAGCAGGCGCGGCTCCTGAAACACGATGCCGGTGCTGCCTTGAATGCCTGGCATTTGAATGCTGCCGCTGTCTTGCGGGCTAAGGCCGGCAATCACTTTCAGCAGGGTGGTTTTGCCGCAGCCGCTGGGGCCGAGTATGCAGGCGATGTAGCCGCGGGGAACAAATAAGCTAATATTGTCTAGGGCCTGGATACGGGTAATGTTTTGCCCTGGGCGGCCGGCGGGGCCGCGGCGGGCGTTTCCGGCAGGCTGGCTAGGAATAGAATAAGACTTGGAAATTTTATGCAACAGACAGCCAAAGGTTGATTGATCGTTGTTTTGGACTGGGCTGATCCAGCTTTGCTGACGTTCTGTCATGCTGTCTCCTGTTGCCGGCTGGGAAAGTATCTGCGGGCTAGCTGCGATAGTGCTGCATCCAGGATCATGCCGAGCATTCCAATGCTAAAAATGCCCACGTATACCTTGTCGATGCGTGCCATTTGCTGGGAGTCCAGAATCAGGTAGCCCAGGCCGCTGCTGGCAGCAATCATTTCTGCTCCTATTAAGGCTCGCCAGCTATAGCCGAAAGCCAGTCGGAGGCCGGTAATAATGCCCGGCATCGCTTCAGGTAGGTAGATATGCAGCAAGCGGTGCTGGGTGCGTAGTTCCAGGCTGTCTCCCATTTCCAGAAGACCCATATCAACCTGCTTGAGGCTGCTTAAGGTATTCAGAAAAACCGGAAAAAAGGCGGCAAGCACAATGAGCGCCAGTTTTGATGATTCGCCGATACCAAACCATAGAATCAGCAATGGAACCATTGCCAGGGGTGGGGTTGCGCGCAAAAAGTGCAGGCTGCCGGCAAAAAATGGCTCTAGCTTGGGCCAGTTGGCTAGGCTGATTGCCAGTGGAAGCGCAAACGCACTGCTGAGAAAAAAGCCCAAAAATACGCGCTGTAGGGAAATCAGGATATGTGAAAGGAGTTCACCGCTTGCAAAAAGGCCGCCGGCAGTCTGTAGCAGCTTGGGGATTGGCGGCATCAGGTAGTTGCTTATCCCAGGTCGGCTGCTGGCAATTGCATAGGCTAATAGCAAAACAAGCGGCAGGGCAGTGTGTATCCAAAGGTGTTGCATTCGAGCTGGACGCATCTGCGGGTTCGATCTGGTACTCAATGGCCACCTCCATCCCGCGAAAAATCAGGCTGCAGGCCGGCTAGAGATATTTGGTCCAAAGCCTGCTGCAGGCTTTTGTTTTTTCGTCCCCGTTGGCTGTGTGGGTAAATGCTATAGAGTTTTGCGGTATCCGCCGGGGTAAAATTAGGCATGATAACATCGCCCCCGGCTATTAGCCCGCGATGGCGCAGGTCTTCGCTGCCTGCGGCTAGGGCAGAAACTGCCGGCATTAAGGCATCTGGGCGCAGGCAGCGCATAAGCGCCAAAGCCGCAAGTGTGGTCTCGATTGAGCCGGGCTGTAAATGAGATAGCGGGGTATCCGGGTGAGGAATGAGCGGCCCTATGCTGATCATGCCGATTTCTTTTCGCTGCAGGAACTGCAAATCCTTTGCCAGTATTTCTGCTGTTTGGCCGGGGAGCCCAACGATAATTCCGCTACCGGCTACAAAGCCAACATCAATAATATCATTCAGGCAGCGAGTGCGGTTTTCCAGGCTCATGCCGGGGTGTAGCTCGGAATAGATTTCTGGATTGCTGGTTTCGACTTTTAGCAGGTAGCGGTCGGCGCCAGCTTGCTTCCAGCGCGCATAGGTCTGTCGACTCTGCTCACCCAAAGAAAGAGTGATGGCAATATTTGGCCAGCGCTGGCGTATTTCGCCAATAATTTCAGCCATCCATTCGGGCTCAAGTTTGGGATCCTCGCCGCCTTGAATAACTACGGTTTGTACTCCGGCCAGATGAACCCGTTCTGTCCTCTTCAATATCTGCTCGGCTGTCATTCTGTAGCGTTGCAATGTGCTGTTCTGACGTCGAATGCCGCAGTAGGCGCAGCTCTGCCGGCAATAGCTAGTTATCTCAACAATACCGCGAATCAAAACGCGGCCGGGATGCAGACTTTTTGCCTGTTGTAAGACATCCTGCAGCATTTCGGGGTCGGGCGTATCAAGTAGTTTGGTAATTGAATCAGTG
This sequence comes from uncultured Spirochaeta sp., assembly GCA_964398645.1. Taxonomy (GTDB): domain Bacteria; phylum Spirochaetota; class Spirochaetia; order DSM-27196; family DSM-8902; genus Spirochaeta_B. The sequence continues at coordinate 7,685 of CAYNNU010000052.1, read as the reverse complement.
TGTAATTTCATTGGCCGTTTTCACGGTACGACGTGAGAACGGATTTTACCTTGATGCCCTGTAGTCTGCCAATTTTGCCGGTCAGCGCTCCGATTTCATCAGTAGTCCCTTCGACTACTAGTGAGATCAGGCTGATATTGCGTTCGCGTAAGGGAACCCCTGTGCGGGCAATAATAATTTCGGCGTATTCAGAGAAGAGTGTGTTCAGGGGAGGTATCCAGGATCGATCTTCAATTAAAATGATAATCGACCCGATTCTCTTTTCCATCAGTACCTACCTTTGGATTAGATGCGTGTGTACATCCTTGAGGGCGCGGCCCGTGGGGGAGGCACCTTCTTAGATCGTAGGTCAAATGTACCACTGCTGGTTTCAGCCGTCAAGTCTGCCTGTTGCTTTGCAAAGAGTATCAATTTTGATCATACTGTCGGTATGACAATTTTTACCAAAATCAGATATCGCCTGCAGCAACGGGTGCTGCATCTTTTTTCGTATGTTATGCCTTGGCGAACTCCTGATCTATTAGCCGGCCCCGGTGCTGTGCAAGAGTTGCCGGCCTATATTGCCGCAAAGGGCGGTAAGCGGGTTTTGCTGATAAGTGACCCCGGCATGAAGCAGCTTGCTTTGTATGATGGTTTTGTTGCTCAGTGTGAAAAAGAGGGGCTTGATTGTAGTGTGTATGCTGAGACCAAACCTGATCCAACCATCGAAATAGTGGAAGCTGCGGTTGAGCAGTATTATCAGAATGATTGTGACTGCATTGTGGCATTTGGCGGCGGTTCACCAATGGACTGCGCCAAGGCAGCAGCGGCCCGCATTTCGCGGCCAAAGAAACAGCTGGCGCGACTGGGCGGTTTGCTGAAGGTCAGGCGCCGCAAGCTCCCGCTGTATGCTGTGCCAACCACTGCGGGAACCGGAAGCGAGGTAACCGTGGCTGCGGTAATCACAGACGCCGCCGCCAAGCGCAAGTATGCCATCAACGATTTTTGCCTTATTCCCGATGCTGCCGTGTTGGACCCGCAACTGCTTGTCGGCCTGCCGCCGCAGCTTACCGCAGCAACCGGAATGGATGCGCTTTGCCACGCGGTCGAAGCCTATTTAAATCATAGCAATACCAAGGCGACCCGCCAGCAGGCCCGGGATGCGGTGGTACTGATCAACAAGAATTTGCTTGCCTCTTTTGAGGATGGCAAAAATCTGGATTATCGCAATAATATGCAGCTGGCATCATTTCGAGCCGGGCAGGCATTTACCCGAGCTTATGTGGGAAACATTCATGCTATTGCACATACTTTGGGCGGCTTTTATCACGTACCGCATGGTTTGGCAAATGCAGTGACTATGCCGATTGTGCTGGAGTATTACGGCAAGGCGGCTTGGAAACGTTTGGCTGAGCTTGCTGATCTTATTGGCTTGGAAGCCGTCGGTGTCGCGGATAGCGGCGAGGCGGATGCTGACTCTGCGCAAGCAAAGGCACAGGCATTCATCAACTGGATTCGTGAGCTGAATAGCAAAATGGGTATTCCATCATCATTTGATTGTATTCAGAAAGATGATATTCCAGCCATGGCCAGTAACGCCTTGCGCGAAGCAAACCCCGGCTATCCTGTTCCGAGAATATTAAGCCGAGCTGATATGTATTGCCTATACGAAAAGATCATGGCCTGATTTTTTACTTCCCCCGTTGGCCCGTCCGCCTGCGCACATGCCGTCCGCACGTATGCCAGAAAAAAAATATTGCGGGATACAGTTTTCAGTGTTACCATGTGCACGCGAGAATCCAAAAAAAATGATGGGGGAAGAAGTGAAAAAAGAGAATTATTTTGCCGTGCTCAGCATTTTGCTGATAGCTGCTGCGGTAATCATGGGAGGCTGTTCGGCCAACGATCAGCTGCTGCTGAATCCTAGCAGTGCTGATGCCCGAGCAACAGTGAATACCACAGCTGGTACAACAGCTGCATGTGAAGAATGGACAAGCCAGAACTGGCTTCATGCTATGTACGGACGGGCAACACGAAGCTATGAAGGAAGCTGGTGGAATATGACTGTAGTGTATACCGCAGTTGGTTCGGGCGAGCTTTTGCCTGGCGGTTCATATACATCAAACACCCTTCATAGCAATGGTGATGGTGTGTACAGCCTAGGCGAATGCGGGCCAATCGTTATAGACGATCCGATCTATGAATCTCCTGCCCAAACCATTTTCAGCGGTAGCGAGATGCCGCATACTGAAAATGCAGTGTATACCGACAGCGGCCGCATGTTCGTTGCTGGTGCCGATATGGATGCAGGTGGAAAACTGTACGAAGTAATTCAGACTGGTGATTCGTATTATCTTGATGTTGTTGTAAACAGTGTAAACGGTGGTTTTTCCGGCCTAACTGTTGATGGTAACCGCTTGTACGCAACCAGCTATCAGCTTGCCGCAACTAATAGCACTCCTACACTATATCAGATTGATGTTGATGCTCAGTCTGTAACGGTTCAAACACGGACCTTGAACGGAATTAAGCAGCCTAATGGTATGGCAGTTGATAATTACGGTCGCATTTATATTTCAGATAGCGCTGCGGTTGGAAATTGGCTTACACCATCAACTGCTCCAATCTTCCGTTTGGACAGTTTTGCTGCGGCTCCTCAGGAGTGGCTTGATGCTGAGTATGCACAGGCATTTCCGAACGGAATTGATTTTAACGCCGATTGTTCAATCATGTACTATGCTGATGCAAATGTGATTTACAGCATTTCAGTGCTGGCAAGCGGGGCTGCTGGTGGGGTGCTGCCTTTTTACACCACCGACACTAGCAAGATTTTTGATGATATTGCAGTAACCGATGAGTTTGTGGCTGCTGCGGAAATCCTTTCGCCTGTAAGCGCAAGCGGTAGCAATACATCCGGCTGTATTCGTGTAATTGATCTTGAAGGCGATAGCTTGCAGACGATCGCTCCAGATCGCCTGAGTGAACCAAGTGATATCCTGTACAATCCTGCAAATGGAGAGCTCTGGGTAACAGATTACTTTAAGGGTGGATTATTGGTTTCACATCGACTGGGACTTACTCAATAAAATTGGTCGCGGGCCCTGTGCCCGCCAGCCAATGTATGTGTATAAAAGGCATTTGCCTACAGCGCGCGCGGCTCTCGCACCGCGCTTCGTGTAGGAAAAACGCCGATTAGTAGTTCACGCGATCAGCGTGTTAACTTTCGATGCACATAGCGATGGGGACGGTCAGCGGCCGTTCCCATTTTTTTGCGCCGGTCTTCGGCGTACTCGCTCCAGTTGCCGTCGTACCACACCACACCATCATCTTCAAAAACCAAAAGGTGGGTCACAATACGGTCCAAAAACCAGCGGTCATGGCTAATAACCATCGCGCTGCCGGCGAATTGATCCAGGGCTTCTTCTAGCGCCCGTAGGGTATTCACATCCAGGTCGTTGGTTGGCTCATCCAAAAGCAGTACGTTCGCTGCCTCTTTTATCGTCATGGCCAGGTTCAGGCGGTTCCGCTCGCCGCCGGATAAAACACCAACTTTTTTCTGTTGGTCGCCGCCGGCAAAGTTAAACCAGGAGCAGTAGGCACGTGAGTTTACAGTGACCCCGTCGCCTAGCTGAATAAGATCTTGGCCGTCGGATAATTGTTCCCAGACAGTTTTGTCTGCGTCAAGTTTGTCGCGCAGCTGATCGGCAAAGCCCAGTTTGACGGTTTCGCCCAGCTTCAGACTGCCGGAAACCGGTTCCAGCTGGCCGGCAATCAATTTGAATAAGCTTGTCTTACCCGCGCCGTTTGGCCCGATAATCCCGATTACCGCACCCGGCGGCACCTGAAAGTTCAGGTTTTCAAACAGCAAGGTATCGCCGTAGGCCATTGTCAGGTCTTGAGCCTCTATTACGATTGATCCCAGGCGCGGGCCGGTGGGCATGCTCAGGCGGGTCTCTTTAATCCGTTCCTGACCGCCTTCGCGCAGCAGTTTTTCATATTGATTTATACGAGATTTGCTTTTCGCGTGCCGCCCCTTTGGCGACATTCGGATCCATTCCAGTTCGCGAGCCAGCGTGCGCTGACGGTCACTTTCGCCCTTTTCCTGCTGGGCAAGCCGCTGCTGTTTTTGTTCCAGCCAGCTTGTGTAGTTTCCTTTCCAGGGAATGCCTTCGCCGCGATCAAG
>CAYNNU010000052.1:0-3513 GCA_964398645.1 uncultured Spirochaeta sp. | reverse complement strand
GTCTAGAAAATATCTATCATGGGTAACCGCAATAATGGTTCCGGCGTAATCACTCAAATGGCGTTCCAACCAGGCAACGGTTTCAACATCAAGGTGGTTGGTTGGTTCGTCTAAAAGCAGGATGTCGGGTTTTTGCAGCAGCAACCGGCACAATGCCACTCGCCGGCGTTCCCCACCGGATAAAACATCCACTACGGTTTCTGGCGGTGGACAACGCAGGGCGTCCATCGCCAACTCTAGCCGCGAATCCAAATCCCAGCCATCAACAGCATCTATCTGTTCCTGAATTTCGCCCTGGCGTGTCGCTAGCGCCTCGAAATCAGCATCCGGATCGCCGTAGGCCTCGCTTACTTTTTCAAACTCGGCTAGAAGTTCCAGCACCTCAGCTGCACCTTCCTGCACAACTTCGCGTACCGTTTTACCCGCTTCCAGCTCCGGTTCTTGTTCAAGGTAGCCAATCGAATAGCCGGGCGATACAGCCGTATCGCCGGTAAACTCGGTGTCCACTCCGGCTAAAATTTTGAGCAAAGTAGACTTACCCGAACCATTGAGTCCGAGCACGCCGATCTTTGCGCCGTAAAAGTAGGACAGGGAAATATCTTTGAGTACCTGCTTGGTACCATGCGTCTTACACACTCCATGCATGGAGTAAATAACTTTCTTATCATCAACTGTTTTTGCCATGTGGGCATACTAGCATACAGTGGTGGTAAAAATCTATCTCCTGAGTTAGCATGTGTATATGGTGAACGCAGTCGAAAATCGCCAAGAGCCATCGCAACAGTTACGTTTGTATTGCCTGGGTGACAGCATCACAGCAGGGGTGCCTGGTGTTTCATATTGCCGCTATCTTACCCATCGGCCGCTGGTACAGGACGGCAAGGGCGGCGATACCGTATTTGGTCTGAAGCAACGGTTGAAGGCTTATGCCCCCGACTCGGCATCAATCTTTGTAATTGAGATTGGCACAAACGACATCATGCTTCCTTATTTGAAAACACTCTCTGATGACTGGAGCTTGGGTATAGATGCAATGGAACGAAAGGGCTTGCGCATCAGTTCTGACCGCGACGAATTTTTACAAGAGTATCAAGCTGTGTTGGAACATTTGGCGGGTGCCCGGGTGCTTTGCGTTAGCATTCCCTGTATTGGAGAAAACATGGGCAGCCCTGTAAACGCCCGAGTCGATTTCTATAATCAGGGAATTGAGCAGCTGTGCAGTGAACATAATAAAACGTTTATTGATTTTAATCGGTGGCAGAAAAGCTGTTTAAAAGATGGCGGGAGTGCGTATTTTATTCAGCCAAAACGTTCACATATGCTTTTGGATATTCTGTTATCCAAAGGGCTTTTCCTCACATCCCGGCTCAGCCGTTCCCGCCAGCTGGTAAGTACTCTCGATGGTGTTCACCTGAATCACTATGGTGCGCAAAATTTGGCCCGGCTTATTTCGGCTTGTCTGTAGATTTTTACGCATCGCATCAATTGAGTGCGCTATTATTTTACCGTGTCGCTTACCGCTGCGCTCATTGATGCTGGGAAAGCCACAATCAGTATGCGTTTTATTGCTGTGAGCTTGTCCGTTTCCCAGGGGCACTTCTGGATGATCGTTAAAAGTATGGCGACTACTAATAGCGAAAAAAGATAGATGGCAGTTACTCGCTTGATGTATTCAAAAACGTGGCCCTTAAAGGTAAAGCGGTAAAAGTTAAAGTAGACAAAGAGGGCAATGCTCACTAGCGAAAAGGCAGATAGGAATAGGACGTTTTTCATTGGAAGCTGCGTCCCGAGAACCCAGGTTTCCTCGGTAAACGCAACCGGTACGGCCAACAGGGCGGCGCCAACAATGACCTGCAATAAATCCCTCGGGCGGAATTCGATCATAAGGGGTTTGAGTACGTGGTCAATGATTTTGCCGTTTGCATCGCGTACCGGGATTACCCGGTGCAAGTAACCGCCAACTCTTTGTGTCGTTTCCATACAACCTCCTGCTGTTATCTTGGGTACAAGAATAACACATGAAAGCCGGTAATTGACATAGACCCCAAGCCTATGACACTATATCTCCCACGCGGAAACCCCGCACCCGGGCCTATAGCTCAGTTGGTTAGAGCAACGGACTCATAATCCGTGGGTCCCAGGTTCAAGTCCTGGTGGGCCCATACGAAAATCGCCAGCCCTATTTGGGTTGGCGATTTTTGTTTTGGCATAGAAGGCAGGACTTGAAACGAAGCTCCGGCGCGAATACTTGGAGCGCACGATGTACGAACCCGTAGACCAGGTCCGGTAGTGTCAAATATCTTGCGCTAATTTAGTGTCAATTTCATTCCCTGAAACCTGTTTTCAAACAGTGTATTTCTGACATTTAATACTTCACTTAGCGCCAAGTAACGTGTATAATGTCAGATAATGAAACAGACTACCAGAAAGAAGATCCTTGAAATATTTCATCAACAATCAGGTTACGCACGCACCAGGGATATCATACAAAAAGGAATTCACCATCTCCATTTGAGAGAACTTCAGGAAGACGGAACAATAATCAAGGTGAAACACGGTCTATTCAGTCTTACTGAAAACAGTCACTACAGTTCGCTTTTTGAATCTCAGCTCTTAATTCCTGATGTAATCATATGCCTCGGGACAGCTCTTTCTTTTTACAATTTCACAACTTGGGACCCTCCGGAAACACATATCGCAATACCTAAGAGTCGGAAAGTAACACTTCCTGAGTATCCTCCTGTTAAACTGTTCTATTTCTCAGGTGAATTTTATAAAATGGGAATAATAACTGAAAAACTTGAAACTGATAAAACAATAAAAATATATGACAAAGAAAAAACAATTTGTGATGTTATACGCTATAGAAATAAAATCGGTATAGATATTATGAAAGAGGCACTGGGAGAATATATAAAGAGCAGAGATAAAAACTTGAACAAACTTAATTCCTACGCAAAAAACCTGAAAATCAGTTCAGTTCTGCGTCAATATCTTGAGGTACTTCTATGAAAAATCTCTCAGCCTCCATCTTGGCAAGATTGAAGATTTTCTCAAAAGACTCAGGTCTTGATTTTACCCTTGTATCCCGTCTTTACATGCAGGAAGGACTTCTTCGGAGGATTTCACTATCCTCTTATTCAGAATCTTTCTACCTGAAAGGAGGACTCCTCCTTTATTCTCTATCCAGATTTTCAAGCAGACCAACCCAGGATATTGATTTACTTGGTTCAAAGATATCCGGGGGTGAGTTGGAATTACGGGGAATCATTAAAGAGATTTTGTCTGTAACTGCAGAGGATGGACTAATTTTTGATACTGAATCAATAAACTTTACCGACATAACTGAGGGAGCCGACTATCAGGGCAAACGAATAAAAGTTTCCTGTTCCCTGGGAAATATGAAAACAAATCTTAAACTGGATATCGGATTCGGAGATACTGTTTATCCGGCCCCGGTTGAAATGGATTATCCTGAGATTTTAAGTAAGCAAGGCTTCAGGATTTTTGCGT
>CAYNNU010000051.1:0-12617 GCA_964398645.1 uncultured Spirochaeta sp. | reverse complement strand
CGGCGATGTTATTCGTGTAATCGACAATGCTGATGCTCCTTTCGACCAGGTTCCCGGCATGGAAGTAGTTCTGGTTGCAACTGTTCCTGTTCTAAACGCTCCAATCGTAATGAATACCAATCTTTTGAGCGACGAAGAAGTTGAAGCAGTTCGAGCAGCTCTCACCAGCGATGCAGTTGCTGAAAACGAGCTGATCTTTGTTCCCAGAGAATCTCAAGTTCGTGGCCTGTTCCGCCAGGGACAGCGCTTTGTTTCCGTAACCGATGATTGGTACGATCCTATTCGTGCCTTGGCTGAGTAATTCATAATAATGCAAGTAAAAACCGCAGGGGGGGAGCAATCCTCCCCTGCACTTTTCCATACCTACGAAACGATTCCCCAGGAGAACGCCATGGCGCTTTTGAATATTAAGAACCTCACAAAATACTACCAGGATGTCCAAGCCCTTGCTGAAGTAAACTTTTCGGTAAAAAAAGGCGAGTTCGTTGCTGTTATCGGCCCATCCGGAAGCGGCAAAACCACCTTGATCCGATGCATAAACCGTTTAATCGAAGCATCAGATGGACAGGTCATCTATGATAATCTTGATATGCGAAGTCTCCGGGGCCGCCGACTTCGCCAGGCCCGGGCAAAAATCGGCATGATTTTTCAGCACTACAATCTTGTTCCGCGCTTGAGTGTTTTGGAAAATGTTCTCCATGGAAGATTGGGCTACAAAAACAGCTTGGAAGGCATTCTGGGCATTTATAGTGAAGAAGAAAAAGAAAAGGCCATGGCTGTTTTGAAACTTCTCGGCCTGGAAGATTATGTATACCGCCGCTCAGACCAACTCTCTGGCGGTCAAAAACAACGTGTTGGCATCGCCCGCGCCCTTGTTCAAGATCCAATGATGATATTGGGAGACGAGCCAATCAGCAGCCTGGACCCATCTTCTGCAAAAATCATCATGGACTATCTGAAAAAAGTGCAGGTGGAAATGGGAATAACCATGTTCATAAACCTCCATCAAGTGGATGTAGCAAAAAAATACGCTGACCGCATCTTGGGCTTCAACCAGGGCAAGCTGGTATTTAACGACTCGCCGGATAAATTGAAAACGAAGCGCATATATGATATTTACGGAGCAGAAGCGGGGGAACTTATCCATGACCTTGACTAAACTCCGCCGCACTAGCTACGTTGCTCTGTTTTTAGGCCTTATTTGGGTGGCCTCCAGCGCTACGGATTTTAGCCTCTGGCGGGCAATTACCGCTATACCTGAAGTTGTTATGTGGCTAATAAACAACATGGTGCCGACGGCAAGCGCCCTGGAAAAGCTACCGCGAATCATCGACAAATTGGTTGAAACAATTCTTATGAGCATTATGGCCAGCATGACTGCTGCAGTATTCAGCTTCATTTTTGCCATAATGGGTGCAAAAACAACCGGCCACAATCAATTTCTAGCCGGCATCAGCCGCATTGCTGCCAGTCTGGGCAGGAACATTCCGGTTGCCGCTTGGGCAATGATATTTTTGCTGAGTTTTGGACAAAGTTCTTTTACCGGTTTTCTGGCCCTGTTCTTTGCTTCCTTCGGATTTCTTACCCGCGCATTCATGGATTCTATTGATGCTAACGCCGACCTTACAGCTGAAGCCCTACGGGCCACAGGAGCTTCCTACAGCCATGTTATTTCACAGGCGGTAGTTCCCGGCTCATTACCGCAAATGCTTAGTTGGGTACTTTTTGTAATAGAAACCAATATCCGTAGCGCTACCCTTGTCGGATTGCTCACCGGTTCGGGAATCGGATTTATGTTCAGCGTTTACTATAAAAGTCTGCAGTACTCCAGCGCGGCCCTGGTAATAATTGCCATTGTTGCAGTTGTTCTTAGCATTGAAATAATCAGCAACACCCTAAGGAGAATAATCCTATGACAAGCCCTATCCGCAAACCACGTAACGGCAAAATAGTCGTTCACCGCTTAAACAGATCAACAGTTTGGGTAAATGGTACATTACTTATGCTGATTCTGATTACCCTCTTTGGATTTATTACCATAGACACAAAGGGTGCCGACCTGGCCGAATCCAGCATCCAGACTTTCAAATATCTAGGGCAGATGTTTGGTTCTCCCCGAGGAGTAGCGTCTCACTTTAACGCAGCTGAAGGAAATTGGGCCCTCGTTTTAATTGCCGGCTTAAAGCTGGTCGGGACCACTCTGGCTTTGGCTTTTTTAACGACCATTCTTGGAGCAGTAATTGCCCTGTTTCTCGGCCTCTTTGCCGCCAAAAACCTTGGCAATGCGCAATCGAGCGCAATTATTAAAGGATTTGTTGCAATAATACGTTCCGTTCCAACGGTTCTTTGGGTGTTGATTTTTGCCATAGGCGCTGGAATGGGTTCAGTTGCTGCGGTTATTGGCATGAGTTTCCACACTATCGGCTATTTGCTAAAAGCATACTCAGAAACCTTTGAAGAAATTGATGCCGGCACTATCGATGCTCTGAAAGCATCCGGCGCAACCTGGTGGCATATTGTTTTTCAAGCTGTTCTTCCAAGCTCAATAACAGCACTGATAAGCTGGACTTTTATGCGTTTTGAAGTGAACTTTGCTGTTGCTGTAGCCATGGGTGCGGCTGCTGGAGCCGGCGGAATCGGCTACCAGCTCTTTATGGCATCCAGCTACTTTTTTGATATCCGGGAGATCGGTTTTGCAACCTACCTGATTCTTGCTACCGCTTTGCTTATGGAACTGATCGCCACTCAATTGCAAAAAAAATATCACATTAACAAACAGTAAAACCAGATTAGAGCAGAGGGTTTTCAGCAGAAAAAAATGCGGCTGGAGCAACAATGTCGCCCAAGGCAGTTGCTCCTCCGTATTCGCCATGATAATCACTCCCGCCAGTAAGAAAGAGGTCATGTTTCTTTGCCAAACCCAGAATAATATGACGGGCTCTTTCATCGTGAGCCTCATGATTCAACTCTATACCCCAAAGACCGAGTTCGGCCAGCTCTGCAACAAGATCAAAACTATCCTGCAAACCCGGGTGAGCCAGCACCGGAAGTGCCCCGTCCGCTACAACTGCTGCGACTGCCGAGCGAATATCTGGATAGTCAATATCCCTATCGCAGGGGCCCCCGCCCTTAAAATGCTGTTTGTAAAATTCACCATACATGGAATCCGCCAAACCGCGCTGCAGCAAGACACTCATTATATGTTGTTTATACAAAACCCGAAAAAATCCGCGGGTAAAACCATCCCGCTGAGCTACACCGGCTGCTGGCAAGCCTGAATTGCCACCTTGCGCCTCAGCTTCGACATCTTCCACACAGATTGGCAAGCCCATACCAGTTAGAGTCTGAATGTGGCTACGTGTCATTTCGTCCCGAGCGCTTCGAGTCGGCGAGCATAATGCTTCCACATGGCTGTCAGCAGTGTTTCCTTCAGGCCAGTAAGCCAGCAAATGAATCCGCCGCTTTCCATCCCGGGCCGATATTTCGGCACCGGGGATCAAGCGAACATCCAAGCCCGCAGCCTGTTCCCGCAACTCGTCCCAACCCTGCCATCCAGCCCCATCCGAACCGCCGGCTCCAAACGGGCTTGTATCATGATCGGTTATGGACAAAACAGATAAGCCCCGGGCACGAGCCAAACGAACAAGCCCCTGCGGGCTGTAACTTCCATCAGAAATGCGTGAATGGCAATGCAAATCAGCCCATCGGGGCATACCCCCATGCGGAACATCAGTTTGTCTGGACATGAGACCCCTCTGCCATAGCATATTCCCTGTCACACAAACCTTCCATAAACTCAAGATCATGGAAGATTCCAAGCATGGTAGTTCCTTCAGCCTTTAACTGCTCAATGAGGTCCCGCACCTTCTGCTTTGAATGATTATCCAAACTGGCAGTAGGCTCATCCAGCAGCAGTAAGCGCGGACGCTGAGCCATCGCCCGGGCTATACCCAGACGCAAACGCTCCCCCCCGCTGAATGTATAGGGAAAGGCATCATGCAAATCAGGATCAAGCTCAAAGTGATCGAGCATTGTTTGTGCCCGGCTTTGTGCCTGTTCATCATCTGCGCCGGTTTCACGCACAGCTTGTTCAATTATCTGCCGGGCGGTTGTGCGGGGAATGACCTGCAAAAACTGACTCACATACCCAATTTCATGCCGACGCAAATACAAAACCTGTTGTTCTGTTGCTTTGTTCATGCTAATCCAGCCGAAAGCCTGACTACGATAGCGAATTTCGCCATCCTGCGGTAAATAGGTCCGATAAATCATTCGTAAAATGGTTGATTTTCCACTCCCGCTTCGGCCGGTAATTCCTACAAACTCCCCGGATCCGACATGCAATGATATATCCCGGCATCCATGAATTACTTTTCCTTGATGATGCAAGGTGAAATTCTTGCTGATATTATCAATCTCCAACAAATTGTCTTCTGCCGAAAGTGTTTTTTCGGGTTTCATATTTCCCCCTGTTTCAGCTATGTTTTTCCAAGAATGCCTCAACGGGTAGACTAAAATCATCCAGACATTCCTTGAGTTTACTATGTGGCCAATCCCACCAGGCCACTTCCTGAAGCCTATTGATAACTTCCTGTTCAAATCGATAGCGGACAATATGCGCAGGATTTCCAACCACAATGGCATAGGGCGGTACATCTCGTGTAACAACGCTACCTGCACCAATTACCGCCCCATCACCAATCTGAACATCCGGCAGCACTATGGCCCCATGACCAAACCATGTATCACGCCCTACCTCAAGCATGCGCCCCTTTCGATGGGCAAAAAAAGCCTGATCATCTGTATCTGCAAGCCCGAAAAGCCGGCGACGATAGGTAAAATGATGCTGGGTCGGCCGGTTCATAGGATGATCTGTCGGCCCCATGCGCACGGCAGCTGCAATATTAGCAAAGCGCCCTAAGCGGGTATTCTGAATGATCACATTTGGCCCGGTATAGCTGTAGGCCCCAAAGTCCACATTTTCCAAGGTGTTGTTTTCGCCAATTTCAGTATACACACCGAATCGACAGCCCGAATGTCTCACCCCTGCATGAAAAAAGGGCTCTGACCCCAATCTTCGCTCATTTTCACCCATGTTTTTCTCCCTGACGGTACTGAGCGCTATATACCGGCTCACCATCAATCCATACATTTCGGACAGCCGGCGACTGAGCTTGCTCACCAGCCTGAAAACCAGGAATCATTTCTACCAGAAAGATATCTGCCTTCTTACCAACTTCAATCGAACCATGATCCTCGCCCATCCCTACTGCCTGCGCTGGATGCAAGCTTACAAGGCGCACTAGCTCTGAAAGGGATAAGCGATCCGGATACTTCTGATGCAGCTGAAAAATGGAATGAAGCATAGCTGCCGGGTAATAATCACTACATAAAATGTGGGCAACCCCCTCAAGAATGGCATCTTCAGCGCTCAAATTACCGGAATGTGATCCGCCCAAAAGAACATTGGGCGCACCAACAATGGTAAATAACCCTGCTTCTTTTGCTGCCCGGGCAACTTCAATTGTGATTGGAAACTCGCTGATGCTTGTGCCAAAGTCTTTGACAAGCGCAACCTTCTCAACCGTATCATCATCATGACTGGCTACCGATATGCCATTTTCTATTGCCAGATTGCTAAGTTCACGAATGGTCTCCAAGCTAATTTTTTCCTGACTTTGGTGTTTCTCTACAATTTGATCAATTTCTGTATCCGTTAAATCACGATAGCCCTTCAAGGTCTTTCGAAACATCTCCAAATCCCGGTACTGTCCCTGACCCGGGGTATGATCCATAAAGCTCAAAAGATGAATCCGTTTTTGCTCTATGTATGTCCTCAGTTCAGCAATCCTATCAAGATATCGATTTCAAAACGGGCATGAAATCTATGCCGAATGATATGATGCCCCTGATGACTGCGCTCAATAACCTCCAGAAAGCGCTTTATATTATCCGGCTGACGTATTGGGCGGTCGCCAAACTCTGTGGTTTTATACAAAGAAAGCGAATGAAACATACAAGTGATTCCATGTCCGACCAGTTCCCGCTCGGTTTCCCGAAGCGCGAGGGTAAAGTCCATCATTGATGTGGGCCGAGGGGCCGCCATATGCTCAATATAATCAGAATGAATATCGAACATTCCCGGCAGGGCATATAGGCCGCCAGCATCGGTAACTTGCGCCCCAGCAGAGCGCCAGTTTTCCGGATCACGGTGTTCAACTATTTCCACAATTCGATCACCCTGAATGACGATATCGGCTGATTCCAGCAGTTCCTGCGGGCCGACCACACGTGCACCGCTTATTACCTGCATCCCCCCGGAAGCAGAAGCAGGCCCTGTTGTTTGCATCATATATTTCTCCTTACTTTTTTATCCTATAAAAGTGATTGCACTAGTTCCTGGGTATATGGATGCTGGGGATCCTGCATAATTTGATCTGTCAGGCCATGTTCAACAACCTGCCCCGAGAGCATCACCAAAGTCCGGTCTGCAAGCATGCGGATTACACTCAAATCATGACTAACAAGAATCATACTGATTCCCCATTGCCGACGAATGATCTTGATTAAATCCAGTACCTTCGCCTGCACCGATAAATCCAAACCAGTCGTAACCTCATCCAGCAGAAGAACAGGTGGATTTGGCGCCAATGCCTTGGCAATTTGTACACGCTGCTGCATACCGCCGCTAAAATTTTTGGGCGGCTCGCCCATACGAAAGGCTGGAATATTCACGTATTCCAGCAAATCCTGGGCCCTATTTTTCATCTGGGCGACAATTCGATCGCCGCCGGCAATAAGGTTTTCCGCTACATTAGCAGTAGCACTGAACTCCATTTTCAAACCCAATAATGGATTTTGGTACACCTTGCCCAACACAAAATTTCGTATCTGCCGCTTGTGCTGGCCCGAAAGCCCAAACAAATTTTGGCCGCGCAAATCCTCACGGTTCAGATATGCCTGTCCTCCGCTTGGATCCAAATCAAAATACAAACTCTGCATCAATGTTGATTTGCCCGAGCCGGACTCGCCTACAATGCCCAGAATTTCCCCCGGGTACAAATCAAAAGAAACATTCCGCAGGGCATGCACAGTGCGGCAATATGGGCAGTAATTTTTTTGTAATTCGGGTTCACCACTTTTCCCATCACAGTGCGGGCACGTACTGCCATAGTGTTTAGACAGTTTCTGAACCTGCAAGAGCGGTTCTTGTTCTGTAGTCATGACTGTACTCCTTGTTGTTCCTGTAGAGCCTGACAGTTGGAAGTATCATTACACTGATACTGAGTCGGGCCACCTAGCGGGTCGATAATCTCATCTAGAAAAACCCCACTTGAACCGCATAAACGGCAAACCTTTCCAGCTACAGCCTCCACCTCAAAAGGAACATCCTCAAAATCCAGGCTCTTTACTTTGGTGTAAGGCGGAACGGCATATATTTTCTTTTCGCGGCCAGCACCAAGAAGAATCAAGCCCTTGTTGAAATGCATTTTTGGGTTATCAAACTTCGGGATAGGCGATGGAGCCATCACATAGCGGTTTGCAACCTCTACCGGGTGGTCTGCTCCGGTGGTCATCCGACCATGCTTCAAGATTTCTTCAAAAAGAATCAGATACGCCCCGGTATAATCCCGCTCAGCATGCAGGCGTTTTGTAACTGTTTCACGAGGCTCAACGAAGCGAAGCGGTTCAGGTAGCGGCACTTGCAATACCAGTATTTGATTTTCCTCTAGGGGAACTTCTGGTATGCGGTGTCGGCTTTGAATAAGACTGGCTTCAGCCGTCTGTTCAGTTATTTCAACACCTGTTGTCCCCTGAATCAATCTTTTTATGCTAACCGCATTCACCGAATCATCAGCGCCCTGGTCAATAACCTTGAGCACATCCTCACGGCCAATAAGGCTCAATGTCAGCTGCAGCCCGCCGGTGCCCCAGCCGCGAGCAATCGGCATTTCACGGCTGGCAAAGGGAACCTGATAACCAGGAATACAAATTGCCTTCAAGCTTGCCCGCCGAATCTCTTTTTTTGAACCCTCATCAAAAAATGCAAAATGGTGTTCACGCCTCATTAGAACTCTCCTTTTCCGTGCGTATACGACGCAAAGAATCGAGTTTGGCCTGAAAGGTCACGTAATGAGGCAATTTCAGGTGAGAAATAAATCCTGTTGCCTCAACAGAATCCACATGGAACAGCACAAACTCCTGATCGTGTGTAGGAAATCGATCGTCAACTGCTTCCAGGTTATGATCCAGAAGACTCATTGAAATCGTCTTTGTCTCGTTCTGCCCATAACACAGACCATAGCCAATTTCGAACTCCATTTGATGCTTGCCATGACCCAAATCAACACTGACAGGAATAAAGGTTTCAACCTCTGTTACCCGGATTTCACCTATGTAGTAGGAATCATCAGGATCATCGTTCACACCATTTGAGACAGAAATGGGTACGAGGCCCACTCGCAACTCACCTACCGTTGGATGAACCGATCCGCTTCCCCATCCGCGAAGGCTGGCATAGCCTAGGGCTGTTACCGCACCTGTTTGTCCGCGAGTTAACACCTGCAAACGGCTTGAACGAGCAGTGGGAAACACCAAACCTTCTTTAGTAACATCCCGCGGTTCTGAATCATCTTGTTCATGAGAAACCATCAGCCCTTCACTGCGCAGATAATCCACCACCTTGGGTAGCCGTTCTAAAATTAGAGGATCCCCGCCATTATCGACTTCACTGTGCTGCAGGCGGTGGCGATAATCATCCAGCCAGCGTTCACGCTCATCATCATCTTCATCAAGAAGATCAAAATTGATTAATCGATGGGAATAATCAGGACTGGCGCCTAAAATCTGTCCGCCTGGAATATCCTTGAAACTGGCAGAGATACGCCGCTCCACAAACATTTCTCGCGTATCCGCTACCCTGCTACGATGTGAACGGGCAAGCGTGGAACGATATGCCCGTAACAGAAAAACAGCCTCTTCCGGGCTACCTTCTGCCTGTAGTATTGCCAAGCGGGCAACCTCTTCATCATATAAAGACGCCTCGGACATCACCTGGTCAACCAATTGACGAAGCCCATCAGGCTGCATTCGGCGAAAACTTTCCAACCGTTCAATCGAGGCATCAATTGCTTCACGGCCGCCACGCACTGCTACATAGGCCATTATTGTACCTCCTCAATTTGGGTTGTCCGGGGCAAAGCAACAACCTCCCCCTGCCTGTTCCACAAAATCACATCCAGTCCCAAAGGGAACTCCCGGTTTTGCCGAGATCGAACTGGCACCCATTCGCTGGCAGTTTCTCCCAAATGAATATGCTTGCTATCCAAAATACCTGGTCCCCGCAGCCGCCACTGCGGACCCGATCCTGTCATTTCAATCAAAACGCTTGCACCGGTCTGTGGATCTATTAGATTTCCGGCATAAGCCTGTTCTAATGCTTCGCATGTTGCCGCTGCATTTGGCTCTGCTAAAACAAAAGCTGCCTGGGCAATTTCAGCTGCAGGGCGAGCTCCAGTAAGTTGATGTAAAAAGGCAGAATTCTTTTGATCAGCACACCAAAATGAAACCTCCCTATCCAAAAGGGTCAATAATAGTGCTAAAAGCGGACCGGGTATCGCAGTTTCCAGCTCCAGCGTTCCAGCTTCCTGAGCAACAGAAACAAGAGTACCTGGGTAGGAAAATGACTGAACCAGCTGCCGATAGACCTGCTGACTGTGATGTACTGCATCCCAATTCATACGTCTTCCTCCTGCATTGACTCAAAACTAACCCGGGTTTGTAATATTTCCTGAGCACGCTGCCGACGATCTTCCAGCCGTTTTTGCTCGGCTTCAAGAAGACGACCTTCCCACTGTTTCACAACAGCAATTTCAGCAGCATAGGCAGCATCTATGATTGCCAAATCCAGTGCCCTCTGAGGTTCATGGCCGCGAACCAATCCCAAACCCAATACTCCAGCAAGCTGTACCTTCGCCTCGGTTACCAGCACTTCGCCCAGATAAAAACGGCTTCCTTTCGCGCCTTCCCGAACCTGAACCATTACTAGAGAGTCTTCCGGCTCCTGAACAACAACCACTGAACATGAGTCTTGAACTTCTTTTGCTAGCGAGTGGGCAAGTTCAGCATCTGTATCAATCAATACTTGAGTACGTTGATATCGAGTCATACGTTCCTCCTTTGCCAAGCGACAAGCACATGCTAACTTGGCGCCAAGTTTAGGTTTGTTAGAAATTGATTAAAGTACATATCGAAAACGGTCACCACGATATGTTATTCGGGTAACCTGCAGAGGAAGCGCTCTGCTCACATCAAATGTATCGCTCTCGATCTCGAGAAGCGGCACCAGTGCTGGACAGCCCAAAAGCTCCTGCTCCTCGAGTGATGGAAGTTTTACCGATAATTCAGACCGGCTAGAAAAAAGCTGATGAAAACCATGGCTGTGAAAATAGGCAAATAGAGAATCCATTTCACGGGCCTGCTCTTGTATATCCGGAAACTGATTTTCAGAAAGAAATGAGGTGTGTATAGCCATAGGATGACCATCAATTATCCGACGGCGGCGCAAACAAAAAAGACTCTGCTCGGTATCAATCCCTAGACGGCGACGAATCTCCTGCTCGCCGGGCACGCGGAAAGCAGCAATTAAGCGGTTTTCAAGCGTACGGCCGGATTTTCGAACTTTTGTAGAAAAACTCTCATCGCCATCAAGCGAAAGCGGCACAACCTGCCCAAAGCCGCGAAAGAATCGACCCTGGCCTTGCTTTGCCTGAACCAATCCCATATCCTCTAGCTGAGAATATGCTGCCCTTACAGTACTTCGGCTCACACCAAAGCGGGCAGCCAAAATATTTTCAGAAGGTAGTTGTTCGCCTTCATGCAAGGATCCACGTTCTAAAGATTCCCGTATCCAGTCAACAATAAGCGCTTCAGCCATACATAATGAGACAGCCAAAAAAATAGAATTCTGTGAGTTTCCAGTAAGGATAGCATTAGCATTCTTTCAAAGCAGGCTTTATAGTGTAGATAGTGGAATAGCTGGAGGCAAAGCCATGAACGACAAAACAACTTTCATTTTTGGGCTTGTTTTTGCAATTGTTGGATGTGGGGTAATAGGCGGCGGTTCGTATAATATGTACCAAGGAACAGCCTCGGAATACTGGCAAAAAGCCGGAGGGCGCATAACCGAATCCTGGGGGCTATACCAAAACGCTAATCTGCAAGGCGAAATGACAGGCATTCACCTAGCCTATACATACACGGTAGCGGGCAAGGACTATACAGGCAACAGAATCAGCTTTCATATTTCCATGAGCGAAACCTTGCGGCGGCAGATTCTGGAAAATTGCCCAGAGGGACAGCAAATAGCGGTTTTCTACTCGGCGAAGGATCCTACCAAGGCTGTGCTTATCCCCGGTTCAAACACTAGCGACCTTGCCCTGCCAATGATAGGCTTGGTTTTTCTTGTAGCAGGAATAGGAACCATGATCTGGGCTGGAAGGCAAGACCCCAAAGCGCGGCGCGAGTTGGCTCTGCTGAAGCGAGCCAGAGAAGAAGCGGCCGCCCGGCCTGCACCTCACGCTTCCCAATCCTACTCGCAGAGCTTTTCATATCCAGCACACTTTTTTCGGCCCATAGGCGTAGTAATTATGATACTGATGGGCAGCATTGTTATTGGCTTTGCTGTTATTGTCGCAGGAATATACAAGGATGATCCAGACTTCCCGGCCCTCATTGCCGGCTCAGGAATTTTTTGCCTGATCGGCCTATCGCTTATCCTGGCCGCCATCAATATAAAAGGCAGTAAAATTATCATCAAGATTTCCGGCGGCAAGATTGCATACACCCGCAAGAGCCTTTTCGGCCGAAAGCATTTCGAGGCGCCGCTACAAGACTATCTGTTTATTGTTCCCCGACGAATTGTTGAAGCCGATTCATTCAAAGGCAAAAGCAGCCCTGCCAGGCAATACCGCCTAGTCTGCGCTGACTTTATCCACCGGAAAGATACTAAAAAAGATATTCGGCTGCGGCTGAGTCAGCGGGATTATCAGCAATTCGACTCAGAAGATGCCGACCTTGCAGAAATCAGGACGTTTGCGGCAGCTGTGTCGCTGCCGCTGGTCACGCTCTAACGCGTGGGATGGAGATGCCCGCTTACTGTCCCTCGTTTTCTAGGTAGGCATCCATTGCATCGACCATCCGACGCAGCATTTCCAAGGGCAGCTCATCAATATTTGTTTGTATTGCACTCAGTCGCTCAACTTCGGCCTGCAGTTCGATAATTTGAGCTTTCAGGGCAGCAATTTCCTGCTCAGCTGAGTTTATGCGTTGGGTTGAACCATTGGTCGCGTTATCCACATAACTGGCTGTAGCCAACGGGTCGCCATTTATTCCAAGTATTCCGTTTGTTGCACAAGACACCATGCCCAGCAAAACTATAGAAAGCACAGCAATCACTCTTACAATTCGATTCATATCATCGCCCCCTTTCACCATGCCCACACTAACACAGTGAAAAACGCCGGTCAAGAAATGATGATGGGAACTATTCATTCAGTGATGATTATTTCACAGCAAGCAAGGGGGTTTCCTGCAAAGCCATCTGAGCGTAGGCTCCC
>CAYNNU010000050.1:0-12859 GCA_964398645.1 uncultured Spirochaeta sp. | reverse complement strand
TTTCGGGAAAGTTTTTTACAGCTTGTTCAAAAGAACTGAAGGTGTGCGGAACATCGAAAGCCGGATAGGGGGCTTCGTCCTCGCCGCGGAAAAAGTGAACGCTGGCAAGTGAAATTCTCTCAGTAATTCGGTTATATAGTGTGCCTCTTGCCATGGCTGGCATGACAAATAAAATTCCGTGGGCTTCGACAAAAAATTGATCTTCAAACAGGATTTTTTCCCTATCTGTTATACACCAAGCAACGCAAGCTAACTGGTGCACCTCGTCGTTGGTGTAGGCATTCATATAGGAACGAATAAAAGCCCAGATTTCTATTGGCCGTTGGTTTTCTGCTGATGTTGCGCGGGGGATGCTTGCCAATGTGCTGGCGATCTTTTCCTGTAGCATTGCAGTGTCGCTTTCATCCAGATAACCGAGGCCGAAAACGCCCACGGGAATATCGTAATAGGCGTTGAAATCCATATCCAGGGCCACACGGCTGATGGGGGGCAGGTTGCTTCCTTGCGAAGGGGCCCAAACGTGTATTGGGCTGGAGGATGCACAGGAGGTAATCATCATTACTATTGAAATACCTATAAGTAGTAAGATGTTCTTAACAGTTTTTTTCATTATGCTGGCTCCTTTTCAATTTCTTATAGTATAGCGCATTGGAATTGTATTTTCGAGAAAATAGCCTTGTCGGTCTGGTTTTCAATTTGTATACTTTTTTCAGTTTGCTGGATTAGGAGTGAAAAATGAAAAGATTTGTGCGTATTTCTTCTGTTTTTGCAGTTTTGGTTGTAATTTCGATGGCTTTTTCTTCGTGTGGATATAATACCATACTGACAAAAGATGAGGCTGCTCAAGCTGCCTGGGCGGATGTACAGGCTGCCTATCAGCGTCGTATGGATTTGATTCCGAACCTAGTGAACACCGTAAAGGCCTACGCTGAGCATGAACAATCTGTTTTGGTTGAGGTTGCAGAGGCAAGATCGCGTGCTAGCAGTATGCAGCTTACTCCTGAATTGATGAATAATCCTCAGGCATTTGAACAATTTCAGCAATCACAGCAGTCGCTTTCCGGTGCTTTGTCGCGCTTGATGGTAGTTGTGGAGCAGTATCCTGATTTGAAAGCGAATCAGAACTTTTCTGACTTGCAGCATCAGCTGGAGGGTACAGAGAATCGGATAAATGTTGCCCGGCTGCGATTTAATGAGGCCGTGCGGGATTTTAACCTTTCCATTCGCCGGTTTCCGAACAGCATAACAAACAGCTTGTTGCTGCATCTAGAGCGCAAAATGTTCTTTGCTGCTTCCGAAGGGGCAGAAAATGCGCCGGAGGTTAATTTTGATTAAGCGGCTTTCTTCGATTGCGCTTGTCCTGTTATTGCTTGTGGCGGCCCAGCTGGGGGCATTGAACATTCCTGAACCCTATGGCTTCGTGAATGACCATGCCGGCCTGCTTTCGCCTTCTGCTCAGCGCAGCCTAGAAGCTCGCTTGCAGCAATTTGCCGATAGCGAATCAACGCAGGTGGTCGTGCTGACGCTTGCCAGCGGCGAGGGTTTGCCGATAGAGCAGGTTGCAGTTCAGGTTTTTGAGAGCTGGGGAATTGGGCAGGAAAATAAGGATAATGGCGTGTTGCTGCTGGTTTTTAACCAGGAGAGAAAACTGAGAATTGAGGTTGGCTATGGTTTGGAAGGCTCTTTAACCGACCTGCTTGCTGGCCGTATTCTTGATTCGATAATGACCCCGGCCTTGCGGGCTGGAGATGCGGATCGTGCGTTCATTGAAGCGGTGGATGCAATTTTGCTAGCCGTGCAAGGTGAGTTTACTGCCGATGATATCGATGCTGCGCCATCAGTGAGTCAGAAAGACCCCAGTGTTTTTTCCGGTTTGCTGTTTCTGTTTTATTTTATTACCTCAGCGGTTTCCCGTAAGAATCGGTCGGTGGGGGTAGTTGTGGGGGCAGTTTTTGCCGCGGTTTTTTCTGCTATTGTTTTCGCTGGCAGTTTATCCGGTGGTGATTATTTCTTTGTGGTATTTGCATCTTTTTTTGCTGGTGCATTTGGCGGCTTTTTGCTGTCTACCGGCTTCGGAACGATGCTCATGGCGGCAACTGTGAGCGGAATGGGACGGTCTACCGGTTTTTCCGGTAGTAGAAGCGGCGGAGGCAGGAGTTTTGGCGGCTTTAGCGGCGGTAGCAGTGGCGGCGGCGGAGCATCAGGTGGGTGGTAATATGAAAAGGATTTTAACAGAGTCGGAAAATAAGCAGATTGAAGAGCGCATCGCCCAATTAGAGCGAAAGACATCCGGGGAGGTAGTGGTAGCAGTTGCACGCCGATCTTCTTCCTACTCATCTTCGGCAATGTTGTTGTCTTCGATTGCAGCCCTTTTGCTTTCTATTCCGCTTGTGAATGTGGCAATGGATGTACTGTATCGGCCGGATTTGGCAATACAAGCTGTGAACATGCAGATGATCCTGTATATTCCGATTTTTTTGTGTGTCTTAGCTGCGGCGCGTGTACTAATCAACAGATTTCCAGCACTGCTTGCTCCGGCAATAAATACTGCAAAAAAACAGCAAAAAGTACAGGAGCGTTCAGCCTGGGTTTTTTATGAAAATCGCTTGTATAACACCAAGGAAGGAACTGGGGTGCTTTTGTATATTTCCTTGTACGAACGCACTGCTCGGATTCTTGCTGATGCGGGGATTTATCAGAAAATTGGCCAGGATGGTTTACAGGATATGGCCGAAAAATTGGCCTTGGGAATACGTCAAGGTCGGGGTGCAACCGCAATTCTTGAGTCTCTTGATGTACTGGAGAATGTTCTGGCTACCAATTTCCCACCCCCGGAGAAGAATGAAAACGAGCTGCCTGATGCAGTGTTGTATTACTGAGATTACAGGTATTGTTGTAGGCTCTGAATAACATCAGTGCGGGTGAGGGGCTTGGTGATAAAGGCGTTCATGCCGGCTGCCAAACACTTTTCCCGCTCTTCTTGCAGGGCATCGGCTGTTATTGCCAGGATTGGGGTTGCCCCGGCATCTCCGGGCATTCGGCGGATTTCTTTTGCTGCGCTTATTCCATCCATTATTGGCATGTGAACATCCAGGCAAATGATATCTACTTGTTCTTTATTTACTATCTGTAGCGCCTCTTGTCCGTTAGTTGCTGTAAGGATGCGGGCATTTGGCACAAGACTTTTTATTATTGTGGTGATCAGAATCATGTTCATTTCGACATCTTCGGCAATGAGTATGGTTTTTGCATCCTGCGAAAGGGGAGCTGGTATTTCGCTTTGATTTTGTGCTGTCTGGCCAGCTGTGGATTGACCATAGGAAATCGGGAGCTGGAAGGAGAACGTTGACCCTTTGCCAAATTCGCTTTCAAGCTCTATTGTGCTATTCATTTTCTTTGCCAGCAGGTTGGAAATTGTGAGGCCTAAACCAGTGCCGCCGAATTTTCTGGTGATAGATGTATCAGCCTGGTTGAAGGCTTTGAACAGCTGCATTTTGTGCTTTTCTTGAATACCTATTCCTGTGTCGCGAACAGAAAAAGCAAGCATTCCTTCGGTAGGGGATTTGGCGGTGAAAGCAGCCTCAAGCACTACTTCACCTTTTTCGGTGAATTTTATTGCGTTATTTACCAGGTTAATGAGTATTTGCTTGAGCCGAATTGGATCTACGCGTACTGATTCAGGCATTTCTGATTCAATGTGCAGCTGTAAGCTGATATTTTTTAATTCAGCTTGATAGCTTGTTAGGTCAATGATGCTTTGAAGCAGGCTGGCAATATTGGTGTCGATAATTTCCAGATCCAGTTTGCCGGCTTCTATTTTGGAAAAATCAAGAATATCGCTGATAATGGTAAGAAGAATTTGACCAGATGCATTGGCGTTGTGAACATATTGTGTCTGCGTGGTATCCAGATTGGTATCCATGAGCAAATCGGTAAATCCGATGACAGCATTGAGAGGAGTGCGAATTTCATGACTCATATTGGCAAGAAATTCACTTTTCGCCCGGTTTGCTGCTTCTGCTTGTTCCTTGGCGATTGTCAGACCGGCAAAGGTTTTCTGGAGCTCCTGAACCATGTTATCGAATGAGTCGGCAAGGGCATCAATTTCTTTGATGCTGCTGGTTTCTTTTTCGATTACTGCTTCACTTGTGCGGGACGGGGTCCATCCTTCGCTGGCAAGATACCGGGTTTGGGCATCCAGATTGGATATGGGCCGGGATAATCGGCGGGAAATAATCAGGCTAAGAAAAATGATGCCAATAATAATAAGGCTAGCAAGGGCAAGGGTATCACGAAAAGCTGTGTTTATTGGTTCCAAAAAATCGTTTTCCGGGATAACGGTAACGATGAGCCATTCGATGCCGTCCGGGTTGTGAAAAGGAACAGCCTGTCCGAATTGAAGATCACCCCTGAGATCAAATGAGAATGAAAATTCTTCTTTGATGTCCCGGAAACTATTTGTTTGGGCATATTCTTCCAATAATACTGTTGCTGCAGTGCGGGTTAGTGAGCTAAAACTATCAACGGCGGAAATCCGCTGGGCTGGCCTCCCCCGGCTTGCCGGAGTGAACGGTTTTTCCCCGGTTGAAGTGGCGATGAGCTTGCCATTTCTGTCAACGATAAAGCTTTGCCCGTGCTGGCTAATATTCATTCCGGTTAGATATGATGTTAATTGGGAAAGAAAGACATCTGCAGCAACTACACCTAAAAGGTATCCATCTTCGTTGTATACCGGGCGACTAGCCGTTATGGACATATCCTGTCCGGTAAAGAGGATATAGGGGTCGCTCCATGTGTTTCGGCGCCGTCGAACCGCTTCCTGGTACCAGGGGCGTTCTCTTCCGTCGAAATTCGGCAGTACTGTTGTTTCTTGCATAGGTCTGCCGTGTTGGTCGGTTGTGAATTTATGAAAAACACCGCTTGCAAAGTTATCAGTGGTTATGTGGTAATAACGATCTGCGTTATCAGCTTCCCGCCCCGAGTTTGCGAGACCTCCATTGGTATTGCTAAAGTAAATGCTGCTGATTGTTTTGAGTAAATGAACTTGATCCCAAAAATACTGGGTGAGTTCTTCCTGGTCCTCAACATTCAGATTGCCGCGTTCAATGGCAAGTGCGTTGGAATTGACTACCTGCCGTGGCACGGCGAAAAAATTCTCCAGATGGGTTTGGATATGCTGGTTGATTTTTTGGCGCAGGATATCCGCTGTTTGGTTAACCGCTTCCCGACCACTGTGCAGCGCAACAATTCCAATCAGGCTTGCGGTTAATAACGAAAGCCCGATGGTTATTACTAACAAGACGGAAAAAAGTGAAAAATGTTTGCGCACACTCACACCAATAAGTGTAGGTGATGTTCAATCATCATACAAGCGCATTATATTGATTGAATAAAATCCATGAGCAGTCGGGAAACCTCAGTCGGTTTTTCTACTACAATAGCATGTCCGGATCCTTTTACAATATCGTAGCGTGAGCCTGGTATCGCCTTATGCATCATTTCACTGTACTTGGGTGGTTTAATGATGTCTTGTTCTGCTGCCATGATATAGGTCGGGCAGGTAATGTTTTCCAGTTGGTCTGTGATATCCAGTTTTTGGAAGGAACGTACTAGGCGGACAAAGCTTGGAAAAAAATCCTTGGGCAGATTTTTTGCGTTATCGAGACGTCCCTGAACAAAATCCCAGTTATTCGCAATAAATTCTGCGGAATAGTTCCATGGGGTCATAACTTTTAGCAGATGTTCAGGTGGAAATTGCGGGTCTGCTGCATCTGCCCAGGATTCCACTGCGGTATATAACACTTTGTCCAGCTCGCTGACACCGCAGATCATCGTCAGGCTCTTGCTTAGTTCGGGCCAAGTATATGCAAAAATTGCAGCGATTTCTGCTCCATAGGAGGTGCCCACAAGGTGAACTTTTGTATTGATTCCAAGATGCTCAAGTAGATTTCGCAGGTCCTGGGCATGCATCTCCATGCTGTAGTCTGCTTCCGGCTTTTCGCTGAAAAGTTGGCCCCGGGTGTCATGCCGGAGAACCCGGTAGTTTTCGCCTACAGAAGTAGCAATAGGATCCCACATTCGCACGGTCATTCCAACGCCATTGATAAATACAATTATATCAGCATCTTGTGGATTATTTTTTGCTTCATCTAGATGGTAGTATAATTCAACATCTTTAATTTTTTCTTTGGGCATACGGTCCCCCCTCTCCATTATTTTATGCCTAGAGTCGCTTTTTATTCTTACAGGATATTCAAAAATGATTTGTTTACTTGATATTGTTAATTAGATAATCTTTATTGCTAAGCAGAATTCTGTCAAGGGAGTTGGCAGCTAAGTTGCAGTAATAATGACGGGGTGACTGCCATCAAGGCGAATAGAACCATCGGCTTCCAGCCAATCCAGATATCCTATAACTTCGGAAACGCCTAAATATACATTTAAATTTTCCAGCTTACGGAATAGGAGCCCTGCTAAGGAGTAGGCGGATAGGGGCTGATTTTCCGAAATGAACTTGAGGATTTTTTGTTTGCGTTTTTGCCAGCTGTTTTCATAGCGTTGGTGGATTTCCTGAAAGTCATATATCCATTCGCCATGGCCCGGGATGATACATGAATATGTAAGTTTGGATAGTTTTTCCATTGTATCGTGGAAGGCCAGCAGGCTTTTGAGCCGGGATCCATCGGATTTTTGCTCGTAGACCGGGTTTGGGGTTATATGTTTGAGGATTGTGTCGCCGCTAAATAGCAGTTTTTCCTGCTCGTGGTAAAGAACGACGCTGCCCGAACTGTGCCCTGGGCTGTGGATAACCCGTAATGATTCATTTTCAAAATCAATGCTCTCACCTAGTGGTTCTGCCTGATCTAAGGGGGCGATAAGTTCGTCGCTTTTATGCATAAAGCTGTCTATATGTACTAGGTCTTTTTCTGGAACGCCGTGCATCAAAAGAATTTCTTTCATGCCTCCAGCAGTGTGTTCTCTGCTGGCGCTGAGGATTTTTCCCATGTCGTCTTTGTGGATATATACAGGAGTACCATATTGGCGGTTCAGGTCGCCGGAAATGCCGAAATGGTCGATATGGCCATGGGTAAGGATAATGCGCTGGACATCTTTGAGTGTTTTTCCTCTGACTTGCAGGGCTTGCTCAAGTAGATTTCGGGTCTTTTCCCGGCGGATTCCGGGGTCAATTATTGTCAGGGGTTCATTAAATATGATGATGCAGTTTACCGGCGGAACAGGAAACTCAGTGGGAACCGGAACGATGCTATAGTCGAGCATACGGCAGAATACTGCATAGCGCTCATTGTCGCAAGCAGGGGAAGCGGCTACACTTGTGTGTATGAATTTGCTTGCGCATGCAGCCTTGGCTTATCTCAGTTTGGATGAGTTGCCGGGGGTGAAAAAAGAGGGTGAGATTGCAGCGTTTTTGACCGGTTCGCTGATGGCAGATTTTTGCCGAGGGTGCAATCTGGCTGATTATTCTGGAACGCTTGCTTTGGCGATTCAGCAACATAGGGCAATTGATTACGAGACTGATGCCAGCTCGGAGTTTATTGCCTGCAGGCAAGCGCTTGCCGCTGCAGGTGCACCGCGTCATACAGCATCAATTCTTGTTGATATGTTTTGGGGACACATTCTTGCTGCAGATTGGAAGCAATTGGTGGAGCCGGGATGCGGCTTGGATCTGAGTGCTTTTTCATCCTTGCTATATGGCATTTTGAATACTGTTCGGCAGGATCGCAAAAAGGATGATGTTGAGCGTGCAAACATGGGGGCAGAAATAGGTGTGAGTCCTGCATTTGCCCGGGCTGCAGTTTGGATGGTTGATTATCATTGGTTTGAAGGGCTTGCACGGCGGTCTGGTATTGCACAAAGTCTGCAGGGGCTTTCCAGGCGCTTGAGCGGGGCAGATGAATTGGCAAAGAGTATCTCTCTTTTGGATACTCAGGAAGAATTGCTACGGAAGGCTTTGTATGCGTTCTGGCCGCGGCTTGTGGCCTTTTCCAGGCAATGGGCAGCCGATCATTGTGAATGCTGACTTGCAGAAAGCGCTAGGCATCGGTATCATTATTATATACGTATTTTTTTCGCGGGTTGGGGAGAAGTCAGACTGTGTCGTATAGCGAATCGCTGGAAATGTATTTGTTGACAATATATCAATTGGGGCAGGATTCTGATGGCGTTCATTCAGTTGATATTGCCACCCGCTTGGCCGTTTCCAAGCCCAGCGTAAACCGTGCATTGAAAATCCTAAAAAATGACGGGCTGATAGATCATGAGTTATACGGAAGTATCAGTTTAACTGCTGAAGGGAAGAAAATGGCGGCTTTTTTGCAGGACAGAAGAAGCTGTATTTTTCAGTTCCTGCAAACGACATTGAAGCTTGATCCGGAAATTGCAGAAAAGGACGCCTGTCGGATTGAGCACATTATTTCGCCGGAAACCCTTGCTGCGATAAAAAACCTTCTTGCCGAATAAGCTGATTCAGCCGCTTCGTAGTGGCGGAAAATTCGAAAATAATTTATAGTGTGTGTATGGCTCATATATCAAAAATTTTCGGCGCAGTTATTGATCCTGAATCAAAGTGGAAACTTCGTTGGGATTGGCTTGTATTGCTTAGCGTCGTTGTTGCAACGATTTATGCTCCCTTGAGTATTACCTTTCGGATTAAGTCGCAAGGCGCGTTCTTTGTTCTTGATGTTTTGATAACCCTGATTTTTGCCACCGATATGGTAATAATGTTCCGTACTGCATATCTGCATCGGCGGAAACTGGTAGAAGATCCAAAGTTGATCGCCAAGCGGTATCTGAAGGGTTGGTTTTTTGCTGATCTTTTGGCGACTTTTCCGTTTTTTCTGCTTGCCGGCAGTGGATTTCTGGTTCTTGCCCGTATTGGGCGTTTTGCCCGCATGGTCCGTTTGTTGAAGTTGTTTTCGGGTGCCCGCAGTATCAATCAATTAAAAAATTCAAACATTAACCCGAACGTTATGCGCCTCATTTTGATGATTTTCTGGCTGTTGTTGGTTGCGCATTTGATTGCCTGTGGGATGATTTTGGTGGATGGAGTGTCCGCGGATCAAACTGATGGAATGCGCTATTTACAGGCTTTTTACTGGACGGTGACCACTTTGGCAACCGTTGGCTACGGTGATATTACGCCAGATCGAACAAACGCATTGCAAGTTATTTTTACTATCATTACCCAATTTGTTGGGGTTGGTATGTATGGTTATGTAATTGGTAATATTAGTAACGTAATTGCAAACTTGGATATTGCCAAAACGCAGTACCGCGAGAAGATGGAAAAGATCAATACCTTTTTGAAGTATCGTGGTATTCCGGACAGTCTTTCTAAAAAAATTAACAATTATTATGACTATCTCTGGGAAACTAGGCGCGGGTATGATGAATCGTCCGTTGTAGATGAGCTACCGTATAGCTTGCGCACGCTGGTTTCGCTTGAGCTGCACAGGGAAATTATTGCAAAGGTGCCGATTTTTGCTGGAGCCAGTCCTGCCTTTATTAAAGATATCGTTATGAATATGGAGTCGGTTGTCTTTACTCCGGGCGACTATGTTGTTCGAAAGGGCGAGATCGGCGAGGAAATGTACTTTTTGAGTCGTGGATCGGTTGATGTTGTTTCCGACGATGAGAGTATCATTTTTGCCACTCTGCGGGAGGGTTCCTTTTTTGGGGAGATCGCCTTGCTGTTGAGTATGCCGCGGACCGCAACTATTAAAGCGCGCGATTATTGTGATTTATACTCTTTGAATAAAGCTGCTTTTGAGCGGGTATTGGAAAAATACCCGGATTTTGCCACCCAGGTGCGGGAGTTGGCTGAACAACGCCGTCGGGAAACAGAAGAGGCATCACGTCAGGCAGAAAAATAGCTGCTATCCTTGGTAGATCGCATGTAGGTCGGGAAAGGGTTCTATTGCTCTAGGGAGCAGACCGTTGGCCCAGGCTAAAAACAGGCCATAGTTTAGAACAGGAATATTTTTTTGTCGAAAAACTGCAAGTTTGTTCTCCATGGCGTTTCGGGTAATCATGCAGGCGGCGCAATGGATGATCATGTCCCAGTCTTCCGGCTTTTCGGGCATTTTTCTGCTATGGGAAAACTCGGCGCGGGAGCTGACCATTTGGCGGAAGAGGCGGGGTATTTTTACGGTTCCCAGATCATCTGCCTGCCTATGATGTGAGCAGGATTCCATGACCAGAACTTTTCCGTTCTTGGGAAAATTATTTAGAATCTTCAGGCTGTTAATAAAATAGGCAGGATCCCCTTTTTTTCTGGCAAATAGTATGGAAAAAGATGTAAGTGGCTGGTCTTCGGGTATATCAGCAGCGACCTTGTGGAAGGCCTGACTGTCTGTGATTACCAAAGCTGGTTTTATGCCAAGGTTATGGTAGAAATGATGAAGCTCACGTTCTTTCACGATTAAGGCGGCGCAGTCTTTGTCTAGAAGATCGCGGATAGTTTCTACTTGGGGAAGGATTAACCGCCCGGCAGGGGCGGCCAGATCGATTGGGGTTACCAGGAGAACTAGATCCTGTTCTTTAACTAATCCCTCAACGGGGCTAAGCTCTTTTGCCACCGCCGTGTGCAGGGTTTCCATCATTTTGATGAGGGGGAGGGCACTTTCGGCCTGGGTATTATTCAAACGTATTTTTTTGCCCGGCGGGAAGAGTTCATCTTTTCCTGGGGCCATTTCCTTGTCGCTAAAAGTTAAAACCCCTATCCAGGGGAGGCGGCTCTTTTGTAGAAAGTCTTTGAGTTCCTTTTCTTCTGGCGAAATGGGCTGGTGAGCCGGGCTTACAAAAAGGATGATGTCGGCGTTTTTTATTCTTTCGCGGCTTTTTTCTATTCGTTGTTTTCCAAGCTCTCCCTGGTCGTCGAGGCCGGCGGTATCGGTGATGGCGCACATCCCCAACTTGCCGAGTTCAATTTTTCTGGTGACCGGGTCGGTTGTTGTTCCGGGGGTGTTGGAGGCAATGGCGATTTCTTTTTGGAAAAGGTTGTTCATTAGGGTGGATTTGCCAGCATTGCGGACTCCAGCAAGCACAATGCGTTTCAGTTCGGCTAGCGGGGTTTTGCTCATGATTGAGCTCCGGTCGTCAGATTATGAAGATCAAAATGTTCGTGCAGTTGTTCG
The DNA here is from genome assembly GCA_964398645.1 of uncultured Spirochaeta sp. Taxonomy (GTDB): domain Bacteria; phylum Spirochaetota; class Spirochaetia; order DSM-27196; family DSM-8902; genus Spirochaeta_B. The sequence continues at coordinate 1,706 of CAYNNU010000050.1, read as the reverse complement.
TTGCTCAGTTTTGTTTGTGTGCAAAGCCAGTTGATCAGGTCTTGGCGCGTATGTATTTCTGCGAAAGGCAGTTTTTCAATGAGCTCTTTTACCTTTTGGTACCCCAGTGAGCTTCGCAGGGTATTCATTAGGGCGGCAGAGTTCACCAGATGCTTTTCAAGTCGTTCTTTGCTCGGTGTTAAGGCTGGCATAAGTTTTTCTGTAGCAACAGTCAAAGCCTTCTGCAATTTTTCAAATAGTCTGATCATATGCTCGGCCATAAAAGGGAGGTATGCATTCAGCTGTAGCTGTCCTTCACAGCTATAGGCGGCAACAAGATTTGCAGAGCTGCGGGCATCCAGTGCGAGGCCGCGTATAAGTTCGATAAGGACGGGGTTTGCTTTGAATGGCATTATTGTTGATCCGTATTGCTGCTCAGCCTGGGGGATTTCATTCAGAAAGGATGATGAGTAGAGCAAAAGGTCTCCGGCAAATTTAATGAGGTTTTCGGCGCAGAGACCCAAGCCGTGGGCACATTCGGCCAGGGAGTCGGTATGAGCTACCTGGTCGCAGAGGTTTTGGCTGCGGCAAAGGGGCAGATCGGTAATGCGGCGCAGGGCTTTTTCTGCGGCAAAAACATAGTTTCTGGGGGCGGAAAAACTGGTGCCGATTGCCGTTCCGCCAAGGGGAATTAGCCGCAGTCGTTCTTTCAGTTTGTTTAGGCGCCAGCGGTCCCGTTCTACCGGGCCTGCCCAGGCGCCGAATACCTGGCCAAGGGTGATGGGAAGGGCATCCTGCATTTCGGTGCGGCCGGTCATAATCCATTCCTGGTAACGGGTTTCACGTTCCACGAGCTCTTCCTGCAACCTGATAACAGCCTGTTCAATCTCTTCCAAAAAGCGGAAGGACATCAGAATAACAGCGGTAGAAAAGGTATCGTTTGTAGATTGATAGAGGGCTATGTGTTCTAAGGGTAGAGCTTTAAAAGTCCCGTTGTAGCGGCTGTTTGCTAGGGAGGAAAGAACCTCGCAGATGTTCATATGAAGGCTGGTTCCGGCGCCTCCCTGAGCCATGGGCAGGGGGAATTGATTGTCATGGTCTCCCCTGATGATTTCCCGGGCAGCATTTTCTAAATGAGGATAGTAGTCATCCGGGTAGATAGATTGGCATTCCTGCTGGGCTTGAATGGCAGCAAGTTTAACCTCTCCGTAGGCTCTGATGAGTTGGCGGGGAGTTTGGCCCGAGCCTAAAATCGCTAGGGCTTTTTCGGTTTCTTTTCCGTAATGCTGCATTATGTACTTATCTCCCGAACGGCAAATTAGGTCAAGCGTTGGGGTGCTTGGTTTTGTTTTCCAGCAATTGATTCATTCGGGTGTTTTCATATTATTGAAAGCCGTGCTGTAAGTGGCAGCCAATTATTTGATAGCGGTGGCGCGGGCTGACATCCGGGCCGAAACGCTGCAGGTCCAAAAGGATGGCGGCGCGGTTTTCGTAGGGGCTTATGAAAGCTCCCATGGCAGTAACTTCGCCCACTGTGGTATCGGTATTTGTTTGCCGGCTGATTTCCTTTTGTAGACCGTCATGATTGATGGCTTGAACACTGAATGAGCTTATGTATTCGGTTTTAATACCCATCATCATTGTTTGCCCAGTAGAAACGCTAATGAGCATGTCCAGTACAGTGTCGCCGGTGCGCCGATGGCTTAATGGCAGGGGGTGCAGCACAG
>CAYNNU010000049.1:0-12896 GCA_964398645.1 uncultured Spirochaeta sp. | reverse complement strand
GGATTATCCGGATCATCACCAAAAATACCGCGGATGGAAACACCTAAATGGGATGAATTTACATCATTTTCAAGGCTGCCAAAATTGGTGAAACCTAAGTAGTCAGGTTCAGCGGCTACAGGAAGAACGGTTGCAACTTCTCCATTGAAAGAAAACAAGGTAAAACCTATCCAGCTTCGACTATACGCTTCTAAATCAAAAGAATTTCCAAAATCATCACTTGAGGTAGTGTCAATTATTGCAAGGTGGCTTTCCCAGCCCGGTGGTGCGGCTATTGCTGCGGCTGCAGCGGCTTGTAGAAAACTAATGCCTTGGGGGCAGTGCACTTGGAAATAGGAAGTTCCCCAAGGAGAATAAATTGTGGATAATAATTCTTTCATGTTGATATTTACATCAGTGCTCTGTCCACCGGCAAGGTTAACAAAAGAGGCACCATAGTGGGTGTAGGAATCCATTGATCCGTCATGTGCCATTACTGAAAAAAGCCGCATTTCCCCGGCGGGAACTTCAATTTCTACAGAGCCGCTGGTGACGGTTCTGACTATGGGTTCCATGTCCGGGGCTGTAATTTGAATAAGAATAGAATCTATTGTACCGGGCATTGCTCCCCGTGCATTGGCCGGGAGCAGGCCGGTTTGTATGGTAACCACACTTTTGTCGCTGCTTATGCCGAAGGGCATAATGCAGGAGGCAAGAAGGCTAATCGAAAGAACGATAAGAAAGAGAATAAGGACTTTTTTATTATCATTCATTTATATCTCCTGAAAAATAATTTCTTATGGTTCGGCACCGGCATTCAGATCAATAAATTCAATTAGATAATAGTTCAGTTTTGTGTCGGCCGCTTGGGTTTCCCAGGTGTAGTTAATAATATTTGGAGTGCCTTTAAAATCGCCGCGCATGGATATTCCAAAGTGAGAAGCATTTACATCGCGCACAAAATAATCGTAATCGAAGTAATTAAAACCAGACCAAGTTTCTCCATCTAATTGTGCAAGTACGACTGATTCTCCAAATACTGAAACAAGGGTAAAACCGATCCAGCTTTGGCTGTAGTCTTCTAGTATTATATCTCCGCCGAAAAGACTTTGACTTTCAGCTTCGTATGTTGCAAGGTGGCTTTCCCAGCCCGGTGGTGCGGCTATTGCTGCGGCGGCAACTGCTTGTGGAAAACTGATGCCTTGCGGACAAAAAATTTGGGTGTAGTAGGTACCCATGGGTGCGTACATATCATTTTGTAACGGCTCCATCTCAACGCTCACACTCGTGCTTTGTCCGCCGGCGAGGCTAACAAAAGAGGCACCATAGTGGGTATATCTATTGTACTCATTGTCATGTGCCATTACTGAAAAAAGCCGCATTTCCCCGGCGGGAACTTCAATTTCTACAGAGCCGCTGGTGACGGTTCTGACTATGGGTTCCATGTCCGGGGCTGTAATTTGAATAAGAATAGAATCTATTGTACCGGGCATTGCTCCCCGTGCATTGGCCGGGAGCAGGCCGGTTTGGATGGTAACCACACTTTTGTCGCTGCTTATGCCAAAGGGCATAATGCAGGAAGCAAGAAGGCCGAAGGCCAGTACCATTGCCGCTGCTAATTTGAAAAAGTGTATGTGTTGTGTTTTCATGCTATCTCCTGTTGGATAGTTTGGATCAATCCGGCCAATTCAGCTGAATATCTACCTGGGCCTTGCCTGCTGCTGGTAAAAAGCCATCCAGAATGCCATCGAAAAGCCCGGGAATACCGGCTGGGCTGGGCCGGCGGCCGCCGCCAATCGAAATGCGTCCGGGACCCGGTGGGCGGGTTCCTTTTTGTACTCCTGCACCAGCCAGGCCGCTTGCCAGCGAGGTGATCATGCCCGTGCTGCCGGTAAGAACCGGTGGGGCTGGATTCGGCGGAGCTGCAGCTGGTTCCGCGCCGCCATTGCCGCCGCTGGCATTTCCGCCAACGCTGGTGCCGCGACCGCTGCGTAAATCCCGCACGTCGGCAAATCCATCCCATGCCTGCACCTGCAAACTGCGCCCATCGCCCATAACAGCAACATCAAGCACTGTTCCGCGAACCGAAGCGGTTGAGTTTGCGCTGCGGATGGAAAAATTATTGCGCTGGGTCTCGCTGGAGCGAACCTCGGCCCGTACGCTGCCAATCTGCAGAAAAATGTTTGTGTCGGTGGTGTCTGAGCGCTGGGCTAATTGCTCCAGCGAAAGCCGGGTCAGGGCTTCGGCAACAATAACCGAGCCGTTATCAAGCTGCAAAACAGCCCGGGAATTAAAACCGGTCGAAATGTGGTCGCCGGCATTCAATTGCTGACCGGGACTGGCAGCACGCCAGCTGCCTGAGCCGCTTCGCACTTCCACAGTCCCGCTAACCCGGGTAATGGAGGCATGAACCGGCTGTCCTCCGGCTTGCGATGCCCATGCGCCAAAGAATGGTATGAGTACTAAGAGTACGATAAAAAGTGTTTGTTTTTTTCCGGAAATCATTTAATTCTCCTCCATGATTACAGGGTAAGTGAGATTCCTGCCTGAACAATTACTGTGGTGCGGGAAATGCTAGCATTACTTGTTGGAAAGAAAATTCCTGCTCCCAGTGAGGCCCCCAAATCAGATGTAATTCTGGCAACTACCAGAAGATCTGCCTCTGTACCTAAGTATAGCGCATCTTCGTTGGGAATCACGGTATTATCGGAAATTGGTCCCTCAGAAGTGCGAAAAAACAGCGTTGGCTGCAGTGATACCAGTATTTTGTCCGCCCAAAAGCCCTGTTCAAAGGGAATAATGGATGCGCGGCCGCTAATATAGCAAAGATTGCTCTGCTGCGGGGTGAAAATCCACGCAATTGGAGCTGATGTTATTGGCGTGAAAGCGGTAGCTGAGTCAGCCGAGTTTCCTTCGCGAAATTGGGCGTAGTCTGAGTCGCCGCTAGCAAAGATGGTGCTTAGGCTTAGATGGGCAGAGCGAACATCAGGCAGAATAAGATTGATGCTGCCTCCGGCCAAAGCTGCCAGCATTCGGTCTTCCCCGATAGTACCATGAGAAAACCAGCCGAACACTGAGTAGAAAAGAAAGCCTTCTTCGCTTAAGGGACCGGAAAAACCAAGGCCGCCATATTGGCTGTGTAGGCGTTCGCCACCGCTTACCAGTTGGCTGTCGGAGTTTACATCCTGCTGGAAGATTCCGGCAATAACAAGCGATTGGCGCCCAACAATATTCAATAGATTGACTTGCAGGCCTTCCACAATATGGGCTGGCCCAAGCGGTCCAAGTACGGGAATCGGGTCTGTTGTAGCCAAGTCCTGTATGTACTTATCGGTATTTGTCATGCTGATGTCGCTCGAAGATGCCTGCAGCAAGCCGGTATAGAGCCCGAAAACCTCAATCTGGGTGTCTCCGTTTTCCCATGCCAGCTGTGCTCCATCCCCGCTATGCGAGAAAACCTGACCGGAAAAATCTGTCGCTTCAATACGGCCGGCTTTCCAATTGAGTACTGCGTTTTCCATTTGTATTCCGCCGGAAATGCGGGCGTGATCAATCTCTAATAATACGCTGCGGTCCTGGCTGTAGGTATAGCTTGCCTGCAGCTCAAGTATGGTATTGCCTATGCTTGAGTCGAGCCACAGGGAATTTTGCGAGCTGAGCGAAAAAGATGTTTCCTGCCCGCTGGCTGCCTCGATGCTGCCATCGGTGTCGCTGGTAAGTCCAAAATCGTAGGCTGTAGCCATGCTGGAAACACCAGCAAAAATGCAGGCAGTCAGCAAGAAAAGAATTAGGCGCTTCATTGGTTTTGCTCCTTTTGATGTTGTAATACCTGCCCAAGAATGGAAACAGCCTCACTGCCGTCGAGGGTTCTGTACGCACCAGCATTTTGCGGGATGATACCAAGAAATCCCAGTTCGCGGGATGCATAGCGGGCGGAGGGGAAAAGACTGTACATGATCCCCCCGGGTATCTCAAACAGCTGCATCAGCATAAGGGAGTACTCTCCCAAAGAAACGCTGTCAGTGGCTTGTTTGTCGCTGGAAAACCAGTCGTATTCCTGTATTTGTGCCCAGGCAGCTTGCGGCTCAATTGTTTCGCCGGCGGCGCCTGCGGCGTTTAGTGCCAAGTAGGCTGCCTGTCCGCATTGTAGTTCGCTCTGTTCTAGAATGTCATCCAGAGCTGAGCTGAATTGCCCAAAGGCAGCTAGCGGCATCAGAAGCAATAGACCTATGGCCCCTGCTAATCTCTTTTTTGTCATGAGTCCCCCATATCTGTGTAAATAGTTTCCCCGCAAATAGTATAAGAATTGAGTTTGATCACTGCAATTGTATTTTGCGAAATACGATAATTTTTCTCATTTATTTGCAGTTTTCGTATAAGCTTACTATACTTCGGATATGAAATTACCGTTTAAGCGGAAATCTGCTTTGATTCCGCCTGCAGCTTTGCTGCTGTTTACTGTTTTACACTTCATTTCCGTTCTTCCCTCAGCCGAACAGGTTGTTTATGATGCTTTTTTGCATCTTTCGCCGGGTCCGCAGGAAAGTGAGAAAATTCTATTACTGAATATTGATGATCTGGCCATTGCCCAGGTGGGAATGTTTCCCTGGAGCCGTTCCATTATGGCGGACGGGCTCATTCTATTACGGGAAATGGAAGCCTACATGGCAGTTTTTGATATTGAGTACACCGAAGAAAGCCCCATGGGTCTGGATAACACCTTCTTGCGCACAGAAATTCCGGCGGCCCTGGATCAGGAGTTTGCCAGGATCAATTCGAATCTTTTTGATCTTATCACTGCTTTACAAGACGGCTACATAGGACTGGGCGACGTTCAGGATTATGCTAGTCAATTGGCTCAGTTGAATCTTGCCGGAAAGCAGGATCTGGCCGACCGCATAAATACGGTTGCACGGGATAACGATGCATATTTTGGCCAGGCAGCGCGCTACTTTGGTAATGCGGTGTTTACTATCAATCTGCTTGAACAGGCAGAAAATGAATATGATGCCGAAAACAAGGAATGGGTAGCGGCTCATTTTGCTATTCCATTACAAGTTGATGATGATGCGGTGATCCGGCGGGCGGCTGATATCCGGCCTGCGATAGCACCGATTTTGCAAGGCGGGAATGCGGCTGGTTTTACCAATGTGCATATCGACTCTGACGGGGTTCGGCGGCGTATCAGTTTGGTAGCTGAGAATGATGGTGTGTATTATCCGCAGTTGAGTTTTGCTGCTGTCTATGATTTGCTTGGTAAGCCGGAATTGCACCTTGCTCGGGGAGAACTGCAAATGATAGGCGCTCGTTTTCCTGATGGTAGTGAGCGGGATGTCAGTATTCCTATTGATGAACGGGGGCATTTTGCCATTAACTGGCCGCGGAAGCAGTTTGAAGAATCATTTCGGTCGATGTCGTATTATCAGCTTGTTCGCCATGATGAAATGGTTGCGGATATTGTGCATAACCTCGGCATTATGCAGGAAGCCGGGTATTTGAATTACTACCAGGGCGGCACTCCCTTATTGCAGATCTATGAGTATGCTCGCAGTCTGCAAAGTGAAATGCTCTCAAGCGGGGATACATCCCGGATGGAAGAATATCGTCAGGTGCGCGATTACTTTTTTGCCGAAACATCGGCTTTTTTGAACGGGCCGGTGCGCGATCAGTTGTTGGAACAGATTGATGATCTGCTTTCTTCCGAACAGCTGGATGAAGCCGGGCAGGCTGAGTATCAGGCTATCCGCGTTTCGGTGGATGAAACCTTTACAAAAACAGCCGGCTTGGTGAACGATTTACAGGAGCTTCGGGAACATCTAGCCGCAGAGCTTGCTGGGTCCTTGTGCTATATCGGCTGGACGGGAACGGCCACCACAGATTTGGGTGTGAATCCCTTCGACAGCGCGTATGATAACGTAGGAACACACGCCTCGGTTGCGAACACCATTTTGCAGCGTGATTTTATCAAGATGGAGTCTTTCTGGATTTCTTTTGTGCTGGCGGCTGTTTTGCTATTTTTGTATTACCATTTACAGGTTCGGCTTTCTCCGGGGCGGGCGGTGCTTTCCGGTATTGGGTTTACCGTGCTGGCGGCAGTATCTGGCTGGTTGGTATTCTTTTTGTTCCAGTTGTATGTGCCGATGATGGTGCCGCTGTTATCGCTGGTGGTGAGTTTTATTGCCTTAACTGCTATCAGCTTTTTGCGTACCTCCCGCGAGAAAACCTTTATCCGCGGGGCTTTCGGGCAATATTTGTCCAATGATGTTATTGAGGATTTACTGGCGAATCCGGATAAATTGACCTTGGGTGGTGAAAAACGGCGGTTAACTGCAATTTTTACTGACGTGAAGGGCTTTTCCACGATTTCCGAGTCCATGGATCCGGGGGACCTGGTTCGTTTGCTCAATATGTATCTTACCTTAATGAGCGATACCATTATGGATCAGCGCGGGACGATCGATAAGTTTGAGGGCGATGCGATTATCGCATTCTTTGGTGCCCCGACCTTTTTTGATGATCATCCGTATCGGGCGTGTATGTCGGCTGTTTTGATGAAGCGGGCAGAGCGGGAGCGGAACCGGAAGATCCGGGAAGAGGGGATTGGCAAGTATATGCTAGAGACCCGAATTGGCATAAACACCGGCGATATGGTTGTGGGTAACATGGGTACGGCCCGGAAGATGGATTACACCATTATGGGGAATGCGGTAAACCTTGCGGCTCGTTTGGAAGGGGTTAATAAGCGCTATGGTACTTGGATTTTGATTAGTGAGGCGGTGCAGGAATCGCTCGGTGGCGATTTTGCGGTGCGGCGCCTGGATCGGGTTCGGGTTGTTGGTTTGCAGACGCCGGTTCGGCTGTTTGAGCTTTTAGAGCTCAGTAGTGAAATTTCAGCCGAAAAGCGGGAGCTGCTGGATTTGTTTGACCAGGGGCTTGAGTTGAGCGAAGAGCGGCGTTGGGCGGATGCGGTTGAAGTGTTTAGCAAAGTGTTAAAAATTGATTCGGAAGATGGGCCGGCGCAGTTTTTTCTGAAGCGCTGCCAGGGCTTTATGAAGCGGCCGCCGAAGGATGATTGGGACGGGGTGTTTACGCTTACCGAGAAGTAGCGGCCTGTGGCGCGGGCAGCGCGGGCGCTGCCGCCTAGTCGGCTAGCAGCACCTGCGCCCAGTCGGCGACCTCCTGATCGTTACGCAGATCCAGCGGAGCGTTGCGTGGTATGCCAAAGAGCCAGCGTGCCGGAGCCGGCAACTGCTTGTCTACACGGCCGCACAGGTGGGCAGTGTGGGCAATATTATAGCTTTCTGCCAGCTGATCAATCTTTTTCTTCATCATGTTACCCCAGGTTTTGCGTCCGCAGTGAGTCACATAGGAAACAGTAAACAAGGCCAGTTTTTTATCTTTCAGCTCAAGACTGTTTTTTTGCAAGAAGGCTGTGGCCTCCGGCATCATCTGCATCCCGTGAATAGGTGCTCCCAGAATGATATGGCTGTAGCCGGAAATATCAAAATCCTTCTCCAGATCCTGAATATCAGCTGTATGACCGGCACTTATTACATTTTCGGCTAGTTTTTCTGCAATCTCCCGGGTAGAGCCGGTTTGTGAAATATACACAATCAAATAGTTTGACATTTTGCCTCCTGCTTCTGTTATAGTGCCGCCACTGTGGAAGGTCAATATTTACATGACAGGTCTGCTTGAAAAATAATCTGCCTGTGCTACCATGAAAGGGTACCCAGATAGTGGAGGTTATTATGCGAAGATTGATCATTCTGTTTCTTTTGGTGGCTTCAGGTATTAGTGCTCAGGATGGCGATTCGCTTTTGCAGGCAATGGACGAAACCCTATTTCCGCGCAATTACCGTATGACCTTCGCGGTTGAAACCACCGAATCAAATGGTCGGCAACGGAATATGGAATTATCTGTGAACTATTTGCATGGCATTGGATCATATATGGAGATGCTTGCCCCCGCTCGGTCCCGGGGGACACGCTTTTTGCAGCGCGATGATGCCTTGTGGATGTTTATTCCTCGCTCTGGGGCCCGTTCGGCGATTCGGCTATCCGGCCGTGATTCATTTCAGGGAAGTGTTTTTTCCAATCGTGATATGGGAGAAAGCAGTTATACCCAGGATTATCATGCTCAGATCATTCGGCGGGAAAATTTTGTGCATGATGAAATGGGCGAAGTGCCAGCTATCGTTTTGGAAGCAGTCCCGGCACATGAAGAAGCCGCCTATGGCCGTTTGCTGATTTGGCTTACAGAAGATGAACACATTCCATTACGGCTTGAGTATTTCGTCCGCTCCGGCATGAAGGTTAAAGTGATGGATTTGTTCAATATTCAGAATATTGCCGGGCGCCGCCGTCCTTTGCGGATGGAAATGCGCTCGCTAGAAGAGGAAGGAAAGGTGTCAGTTGTGCGAATATCTGAGCTTGAGGCTGTAAATGATTTTCCGGCTCGGATATTCACGCAGCAATACCTAACCCGCTAGTGGGCTTGAAGGGGAGATTTTGACTGGAAGAAAACTGCTACACATTCTGCGGGCTTTTGCGTGTGTCCACTTGGTCTTTTTGGGTGGGTTGCCTGCCTTGTCGGCTCAGGAGTATAGCTTGCAGGGCGATGTTTTTTTGACCAGTATTTTCAATGAGAGCCTTTTGTACTCAACAATAGGCATTCGCGCAGATCATCATCTTGCATATTCATGGGGCGAGCTTGTTTTAGAGCATAGTCTGGTGCAGAGCCTGCAGTCGGTGCAGGAAAGCGAGTTGGCGCCCGAACATTTGGTGCAGCAGGCCTCTATTACCTTTTGGCAAAATGATTTTACGCTAAGACTCGGTCGCTTTTCCCTGCCATGGGGTCTCGGGACAGCCTTTTTTCCCGCAGATGCTTTGCACCATGCCCGCAGTGTGGATAATGATGTGCGGGGCTTCGATGGTGCGGCCGTAATATGGACGCTGCACCCGGATTGGACTTTAAGCGCTGCTTTGCGCACGGATACTGCGGTTTGGACGGCCGCTGACGCCCCGGATCGAGAGTGGTGGCGCGAGCTTCGCTATGCTTTTTCGCTTTCCGCCTATCCCGGCGACCTTGCTTTTTTTCGCGGATTGGAGCTGCAGACTGGCAGTATATATCAGCATGATCAGGTTTTTCGCTCTTTCGGCGAGCTTGCCTTTGGTGCTGGCGATGCGGTGATTCATTCAGGCTTTGCCTATGAGGGGATTGGCTATGATCCGGCTGTCACCGGCAGTGGCCCGGCCGAGGGGGTAATGAGTATTGCCATCGGCAAAGGTTGGGCGGCTACCGCTGGAATGAACTATCGATTGTCAGGTGACCTATGGCAGTTTGTGCTTTTGGCTGAGTATATGTGGGTGCAAGAATCTCCCGTTGAATACGGTAGCCATTTTGCCTATGTGCAAGCCAGTCTGGATAGCGGTGCGGATGTGCAGTTTGAATTGTCTGGCTGGGGTGATATTGAAAACAGCAGCGGCCTTGTGGCTGGGGCAATTATCATTCAGCCTTTTGATGCCGTGGATTTTCGCTTAGAGCTTGCTGCTGAAATCGATTCGGATGAAGGCTTTGGGCTGCAATCCGGCGGCTGTGAAACGCGGGTATATTTTTAGTTCATAAACCAGGAGGGAATATGGCGGGTAATTCAGCAATTGTAGAGGTTCGTTCCGTATGTAAGGATTATCATTTGGGCAAAACGGTAATTCATGCCTTACAAGATGTTTCCTTGGCCATACAAGCAGGGGAGTTTGTGGCGGTTATGGGTCCGTCCGGTTGTGGAAAAAGTACTTTGCTGAATATTATCGGCTGTATTGATACCCCAAGCACCGGGGATGTCTATTTTGATGGCAAGAGTATGGCGCAGGTCAGCGACGATTTTCAGGCCGAGCAGCGTCTGAACGGGATTGGCTTTATTTTCCAGTCTTTTAATCTAATTCCTGTTCTTAATGTAGCAGAGAATATCGAGTTTCCTTTGATGCTCACCAAAAAGTCAAAGGCCCAGCGTCAAAAGAAGGTTGCCTATTTGATGGAACTGGTTGGACTGACCAGCCATGCTGCGCACCGCCCCGAGGAGCTTTCGGGAGGACAGCGGCAGCGGGTAGCCATTGCGCGGGCCCTGGTGAATGACCCTCGCTTGGTTATTGCCGATGAACCGACTGCAAATCTGGACAGTAAAACCGGCACTGAAATTTTAGAAGCCATGTCGGTATTGAATCGGAATCAGGGAGTCTCCTTTTTGTTTTCTACGCATAATCCTGGCGTTTTGCAGTATGCACAGCGGATTATCGAGCTGAAGGATGGCGTTATTGTCGGGGAGCAAAGCTGATGTTTTTTAAGCTTGCCGTTTTTAACGTGATAAAACATCGGCGCCGGAGTCTTTTGATCATTTTTGCAGTGTTTGCGTCGGTTTTGGTGATGGAAGTAGTTGCTGGAATGTTTCATGGCATCCGTCAGAACTTTTTTGAGAACCTTACCCAGCAGGGGGGGCATGTACAGATTTCAGCCCAAGGACGGCAGGAGAGTTTGAATCCCTATTCGCTTGATTATGTGCTGTATAATTATCGCAAAATATGCGATGTGCTTATGCAGCTTGATGAAACTCAGGCAGCCGAGGAAGTGTTGGAGTTTGGTGCTCTGGTTCAGTATGATGAAAAAAACGTGACCCTAGGCGGTGTTGGCTTGCCAGATGATTCCGGCTTGTATGGGAATGTGCAAGATAATCTGCAAGAGGGCGAGTTTCCCCCGGGGGCGCAAGAAGCCGTGTTTTCGCAGGCTACTGCTGATTTGTTGGGTTTATCCTATCAGGATGCTGTGCTCGTTGTGGTTGAGGACAGCAGTGGCAGTCCGTTTTATCTGCAATATATCGTGGGTGGAATTTTTTCCACCGGCGGGGGCGAATTTGATGAGAATACCTTTTTCCTGAACCTGGCAGATGCCCAGGAATTATTGTACCTGGATGGCGCGGTGAGCGGCATACGGATTATGCTGGATGATCCCCAGCAGGCAGAGGAATTCGCCGCCGGGGCAGTGCAGGTCTTGCAGGATGCCGGTATTGCTACAAATCAGCTGGAACTGCGCAGTTTTTACGAAATACATTCCGGGCTGGTTGGAATGATCGAGATGATGGATTTCTTTATCCTGTTCATGAATTTGATGGTTATTGTGATCGCTGCCAGCGTTATTACAAACGCAGTCTTGATGAATGTGTTTGAGCGTATTCGTGAATTCGGGACCATGCGGGCAATCGGCTTGAAACGCCGGGGTGTGGTGCAAATGATAGCCATTGAGGGGCTTGTGCAGGGCATTCTTGGCAGTTTGCTTGGTCTTGTAATTGGTGTTCCCGTAGTGCTGTATTTTTCAGTTAATGGATTGAACTGGGGTGGCGTTTCAGAGGCGCTGGGTATGGCATCACCATATTTCTATTTTCATTATGAGCCAGCGAGCAGCGGTCTGGATTTTCTGGGGGGCGTTCTTATCGCACTTGGGGGATCCTTGTATGCAGCCTGGATGGGGGCCCGCTTATCGGTAATGGAGGCTTTGCGTCATGGGTAAACATCTTTTGCATATTGCGTTTCGTAATATTTCACGAAACAGGCGGCGCACGGTTTTGAACATGATTGCCTTGTCGCTAGGAATGACCATAATGATTTTTGCTATTGGCTGGGTCCGGGGATATTTTACCACCCTGTATGATGGAATGATAAGCTTGGACACCGGCCATGTTCAAATTTTGAACAATGATTATATGGCAGAAGACCGGCGGGTGCCTTTGGACTTGCTGGTGCAGGATTATGAAGCCCGTCGAGCTGATATATTGGCGGTCGACGGGGTAGAGCAATGCAGTGGCCGGATTGCTTTTGAGGTTGAGCTGGGAAACGGACGGGAGTATATGCCCATGCGGGGCCGTGGGATTGACCCCCGTTATGAAGCGGATATTACGAGTGTGCGTGAATCGCTTTCTGAAGGGGCGTGGTTTTCCTCGAACGAAGATCCAGGGGTGCTTATTGGCTATGAGGCTGCCGAATTGCTGGGGGTTTCGGTGGGGGATACGGTGTTTTTGCGTGTTCGTGACCGCTACAGCGCACCGAACACCACCGCGGTGCCTGTTATCGGGATTGTTCGCTTTGGCTACCCCCTATTCGACCGTTTTATGCTGTTCACATCATTCGAGTCGGCTGGCGCTATGCTGCGCCTGGATGGCGCGGCTACTCATCTTGTTGTTCGTGCTGATTCGGGCGTCTCTATTGACAGGCTGGTTACCCGACTGCAGGATGTGGTTCCTGATGATCTTGCTGTCTATCCTTGGCAGGAGTTCGCTCAAACAATGATACGGGCGGTACAGGCGGATGTTGGTTCGTTTTTTGTGTTTATGATTATTCTCTTTTTGCTCATAATTTTGGGAATATTGAATTCCATGTCCATGACGGTGCGGGAACGCGGCCGTGAGATTGGCACCATGCGGGCAATAGGTTTGAAAAAGGGGCAGTTGCGTTTTTTGCTGTTATCCGAAAGTGCAGCCACGGCTATTTTTTCTGCAGCTGTGGCTGTGGTTTTTGGCGGGGCAGCAGCTGCTTATGTGCAGTTTGTCGGCTTTGATGTCGCTGGGATGATGCCGGCGGATTTGCCAATTCCCTTTGGCGAGCGTTTTTATGGAGATTATTCTTTGTTTGATTTTGTCATCAGTCTGGGTGTTGGCTTGGCAACCGCTATTTTGGGAAGCATTTTGCCAGCACAGCGTGCGGTACGAATGAGCATTGCCCAGACGATGCGCACTGAGGGTTAAAAGGCGATAGTTCGAATCATCTTTTTATCGTTTTTGTTGATCAATCTGCTTGATCTTGTAGAATGCGCTCATACACGGCCAGATATTGCCGTGCTGCTGCGGCCCAGTCAAAACGCAGGCTCATAG
>CAYNNU010000048.1:0-12996 GCA_964398645.1 uncultured Spirochaeta sp. | reverse complement strand
GGTTAGCTGCGCCTAAAGGAATGTTCAGCAATGAAGCTCCCCACAGCGGTCGGTTTCGATCCGGATTGTATACAAAGCCGATATCAAATTTTGTACCGCCGGATTCGGATAGATAGCGTAAAATATCATTTTGATCCATCATGCTGTCCGGGTTTTCCAAATCCATTGCTGAATACAATTGGGCGGAGACCGTAGCGCTTGCTGTTACCGTGCCGTCCTGGTTTGCCTGTGCTTCAAATAGGGCTTCGCCGTTCTTGGTATATGCCAAGGGGATATAGCGGGCAATTTTTGTGCCGATGGTAAAATTGCCCAGCTGGAAGCTGCCGTAGCCGCCGTATTCAACGAAGGTCTGAACGAATGCTTCTCCGGTGCCTTCATAGGGATTATTTAGCTCAATACCTTGGGTAAGAAGACCAATCATTTCCTGTGGAAGGGTAACACGGGCTGAGCCGGTTACGGATGCATAGCCGCCGACGCCAATGCCAAAGAGGTGCATGGTGCCGTGGGCGTGGGTATCGATGGTTGTGCCAATGCGGTACCCGCCGGTGCCGATCGATTCGTAGATATCATCAAAATCGATGATGATGGTCGGCGTGAAAATTTTGTCCAGGGTAAAGTAGCTGTTTGTAAGTCCGATTCCCGGATTTACAGAGATATCCAGCAAAGAGCGGGAGCCGGTGCTTAGAAAGACCGGGTTATCTCCGTGGTTGAATGCGTCAGTGGAAAATGCAGCTGCCGACATTGTCAGCAGGGCGAATCCTGCAACCAGAATACTTCTGCGCAGGGAATTGTAAAAAGTTCTTTTGTTCATGGCTTATTCCTCCCCTTGCAGTGGGAATGTATAGTCGATTTCAGCGAGGACCGTTAGCCAAAGGGCAAAGGTCAATGCCGGCTCCGGATTGAAGGACAGGGTTCCTTCTGGCAGCCACACCTGCAATTCCGGTGTGAATAGATTTTCCCGGATAAAGGTAATATCCGCATCGGTCATTTCCAACCGGTGCCGTCCTGTGGTTATTGGCAACTGCTTGTCAAAATCCGGGGCTCCTGCCTGATAGATACGAAACATTGCGCTCATGCCGGAGTCGTTATTCAGCTGCATATTGAGTGCTGCTGATTGCAGCATGTCAAAGAACTCGCCATAATCTTCTTCCATTTCATCAGCAACGGTTCGTCCTAATAGGTCGTCAGTAATTGTGTATGGAAGAATCGTTTCTCCGTCCATATCAAACTCAACCATCAGATAATTTGTTCCATCGAAGACTTGGTTGACACCTTCGGCAGGCACGATCTCCAGTGCCATGGGAACGCTTATGCTTGCATCGATTGAATACTGGGTGAGGTCGGATGGGTCGATGGTGGCATTGTCTACATTCACTGCATAAGCCAGTTCTAATGCTGTTGGCCGTTGATTCAACAGGTCGCTAAGGGTGTCTAGGCTAAAGGATGTTGTAAATGCAAGGCCGCTGTAGTCGGCATGCGTTGGGTCTGGATCTTCAGCGCCAACACCGCCATTCCAGGTGCCAGCCAGCACGTCGCTTACGCTGCCGCCGTCTATACCCAGCAGAACAACGTCTCCGCTGAAATCAGTAATGCCGTTAACAGCTGCATTCATTTCTATGGTGGAAAGATTTATTCCGGCGGGGACCATATCCAGCATGTCAGCCAAGTTGAAAGGTGTTTCTCCGCCGGCTGTATCGGGATAATTTCCGGTTTCGGAGATGCCGCCCAGGGTAACGGTGTCTACTGTTGCATCCAGTGCAACGGAGCCGCTAAAGCTGTAAGGGTTGCCAAGGGTGACATTTGTCAGCGTCATTTGCTGCAGTGCCTCACTATAGCCATCAAAACTAAGTTCAAAATCAAAATCAACACCAAAGTTCCCGCCGCCAAGGTCGGCAAGAGAGGTCAGATCGATTGTGTCCAAGAGGGTAATGGATTTTGTGGCGTCATCGCCAGCTGCATAAGAAACTGAAGCGGTGCCACCGACGCCCAGCAATACGTCGGAAGAAATAGTAATAGTGATGTCGGCTGGCAAGTTGTTAGTGATGGTAAAATCAAGTGAATGATGGGCTGGGTCCAGCTGAATGCTCTTTACCATATCAGAAAGGGCAGGGTCGATGATGGAATCAGCACTGCCTCCCTGGGGAGCAAAATCGCCGTTGCCGGAATCATCAATTACCAGGGTGGAAAACTGTGTTACAGACATGTCAAAGGCAAGATTAACTCCGTTATCTATGCCATCTGTTAGGGTCGTTCCGTCTGCAATGGTGTAGGTAAAGGAGTAGTTGAACGTAAGATCATTGCTTGAAAGCAAGCCAATTCCGTCTAAATCAAGGGAAATGCTGTGGCCAGTCAGTTCACCGTCGGTCCAGGTTTTTAGGGTAGTGGCATCCTGCACCAGTTCGATCGAGTCGAGATCGATAGTAACACCAGCATGGTCCGGCGTAATGGTAATGCCGAAAGTACCAGTGCCGATTGTACCGGAAACAAAATCGGCTATACCAAGGGTAAAAAGCTGGGAATTGCTGTCTATTCCGGTTGTATCACCCGGACCGTATGTTCCGGCTGGTACAGTATCGCTTGCGTTTTGGGTCAGGGACACCGCTGCCGGAAGATTCCCGCTCACTGCAGGCAGTGTTGTAGGGGTAATCCCTTCAATATCTGACATATCGATGGACGTTTCTCCCAAAATGTCGGAAACGAGCATACTTTCGGTAATCGTTATTGTGTATACGTCGTTTACGACACTCAGTGTCATATTATTCTGGGTATCAACATAATCCTGCAGGGCAGTTTCAATCTGGTTTTCCAAATCAAGCTCCTGCATAAGATCAAATTCCATGGTTCCTGCGGGCAATTCGTAGCTCGGGGATCCAGTGACATGGACTTCCTGCGGCATTTGCAGATCACAGCCGGATAGGGCTATAATCAGCATTGTCAGTAGGAAAGCCGTTATTTTGAAAAATCGCATGGCCAACTCCTTTTAATTGCTTCATTACTTATTCGTACAGAAAAATATAGCACATTTCACGGGCTTTTTCCATTTTCGCCCGCTGTTTTTTTGCTATAATGGTGGAAGATTGGAGGCAGTAATATGGAGCAATTCGACATCTTGCCGCAACGCATTCAAGACCATTTACGGACAATTACTGCAACCAGTGGTTTGCCCGACGGGGATGAATCTCTGGAGATGATTACCCGTAATTGGCTGGAAAAGCGGCGTTTGTATCAGGAGCAGGCTGATGCTTTGGATATGCAGCAGCTGGATTCGTTTTCTATGGATGATGGGCGCGCGGTAATGCTGCTTACCTATTCCGGTTCCCTTATTGGCCTGGAAAGTAATCGAGAGGGCAAGGGCCCCGGCGGCCGCCGCTTCGAATATGCCAGCATCAAACTTCGGCACGACGTGCCGGATGTAATTTATGCAAAAGGGGTGCAGTTGCAAAGCAACTTGAAGCTTGATGAGGTTGCTCAGTTTGCCGGTTCACCCGTTGCCCGTTCATCAGAAATATTGATGGTTACCAGTTTTGCCGATGATGTGAAACCGGATGAGCAAGATAAGCGTTTGCGCGAAGCCATGTTGTTTCTAACCAATGGTTTTGCCAAGATAAATAGAACCCTCACCCTTGTTTCCGGCGATCTGGATCATTTTACCATGCAGAATATCGTGCGCTATATTGCTTCGCGCACTGATTTAACCCAGGCTCAGACTCGTGAAATCATTGATGATTACCTATCAATGGTGGAAGCAGGAATGATGATGGGCGAGCGGGTGCCTCTGGGTCGGCTGGGAAGTCTTTCCCTGCATCAGCGGCCGGCGCGGAAGGCGCGGATGGGTCGGAACCCGGCTACCGGTGAAGAAATAATGATTTCAGCCAAGCCGGCTGTTATGATACCCCATTTTTCATTTTTCGGCAGGGTAAAAAAGCGGGCCGAACGGGTGCCGGTGCAAGAAGAGCTGGATGAAGAATAATTCAGCGGGGTCTGCCGGGGCATCGGCGGCTGTTTTTTTCCTGTTGGGCGCGGCCATGTATTTTGGGGTGAGCGCCAGTGAAAGTTTCAATTTACTGCCTAAGCATTTCTCTTTGCAGGGGATTAGTCCGGTTCGTACCGGCTTTATTATGGGCTGGACAGGGGCTGGAGCTTTACTGGTTTTGCCGTTTCTTGCTGCGGTCGTGGATCGCTTTCGGGCGGGGCGTATTCTGGCTGTTGCCATGCTGGTGGGGATGGCAGTGCCGGCTTTGTATTTTTTACCGGTTCCAGACTCGGCTTTTTTTGCAATTCCGCGTGCCGTGCAGGGTGCGCTTTTTGCCGTAATGATGATTAGCTACAATGCTGCCTTGGGCCGGGTGCTGCCGGCCGGTTCCCGTGCCCGCGGGATTGCGCTGTTCGGCTTGATAGGACAGGCTGGGGGTTTAACAGCAGCGGCGGTCGGCGAAATTATGTTTGACAGCGGCGGGCTAACGCGGCTGTATATTTTTTCCTTTTGCCTGTTTGCGCTGGCGTTGATCTCGGCTCTTTTATATCCGGCCAGGCCGCCGGTAGAGAAGAACAGCCGTTCTAGCTGGCGCGAATTTATCGAGGTGCTGGGGCATCGTCATTATATATTGCCTCTTTTTTGGGTTTTTACTCTGGGCGCAGGCTTTGGCACCTTTGTGGCCTTTTTGCCGGATTTAGTGCTGGCACGGGGGATTGGGCTGGTTCGGCCCTTTTATATTGCCTATCCAATTATGGTTGCGCTTTTGCGCTTGAGCGTCAGTCAGCTTTTTGATCGCTATAAACTGGTGTATGTGCTCGCTATTCCTCTGGCGGTTTTACCTTTAAGTTTGCTGTCCGCCTACTTGGCTGGTGGCTATACACTGCTAGCGCTTGCCGGCGCGGGCTATGGGGTTGCTCATGGGGTCATTTTTCCGCGCATTATGGGATATTTGATGGACTGCTCGCCGGAGCGCTTCCGCGGCCGGATGTCTTTGGCGTTTAATATGATGTTTAGCCTAGGCTTATTTGTTTCGGCAAATCTTGGCGGCTTTGTGGCGGAAAAATCCGTGAGTGGGGTTTTTCTTGCTATGGCTGGTTTTACCAGCCTGGGCTTTTTTTTGCTGTTGTTCTTCGGCAGCTCGGTCAAAGATCATGCCGGCCAGCATCAATCTTCTTAAAATTGGTATTGAATGCCGGCGGCAATCGCGAAAGTAGTATCCTGCTCATCCGAAAAACTTCCTGCGGCAAAAAATACCACTGAAAAACCCTGGTACAGCGCTCGAAATCCTCCAAGGGTAATATCGCTTTGGCCTTCGCGTATTACTGCGCGGGCTAGCCAGGTTTGGCTGCGGTTCGGTGCCCAAATGAGCTCCGGGTACAGCTGCCACGGCGTATCTTCGGCTGGTTGAAGCAGAATTTCAGCACGTGCGCTTAGGCTCTGCCCGTAGGCTGGGGAAAAAGAGCGGAAAACTCCAGCCGACAAGCTGCCATAATCCTGAACAAGGTTTGCGGTAGATCGTTCTGCGGTAATGGGTATGTTCAGCGCGGCGGAAGAGTAGATGTCTGCGCCCAGCAGATTCCACTGTATGGATTGGGCAAAATGATTTCGCGGGCTTGTGTAGGTATTCAGCGGGCTGCGCTCTCCATCGTACAGCCAGGCTGTTTCAAGGCTGACCGGTCCAACTGCGCTGTGAATGCGTAAGCCGGCGCGGCTGTAATCCAGCGGTAGAATAGGCTGAGGATCTGTGTTGGTTGGAATCTGCATAAGCGGGGGCAAGTAGACTGTTTCCAGAAATCCAAGCCCGCCAAGCGGAAAGTAGATAGCCGTCAGCCAGGCGGTTTCGTCGCGGACATCGCCGCTTTGGGTCAGGTCGGCACTGCTGCTGCCATCTGCGCCAAAAAGAATATCGCCGGCTTTAAACAGGCTTCCCAGTCCCCAGCTTAGCCGGTCGCGGCCGGTGGTAATTCTGATGGAATAGCTGTCTGTTACTGGAAAACGGAAGCGGATGGAGGCTCTGGGAAGGCTCAGATAGGGGGTTAAAGCGCCGGTAGTTTGATCACGCAGCAGGTTGAAATCCATTTGCAGCCGGCCCTGCACAGATGATGAGGGCGCCGATAGGAAATCAACTGATGCGCTGCTTGTGCCTGCTCCCAATGCCTGGCTGCCATCCCAAGAGAAGACAGCCAGGTTTTCTATATCCAACCGGATGGTCGATGCCGACTGGGCGGGAAGCATAGCAGCGGAAAAAAGCAGTAGTATGATGCAAGCCGCAAATCTCACCACGAAAGTTCCTCCAAAGAAAAAATGTTGGCAGGCAGTTGCACATCAAGTTGAATGTCTTCGGTAATCATTTCCGTTTTGCTTGAGCTACGGGTTTCGTCGACAATTTCCATGTGGGTTGGAAAGTGATAGCCGCCGGCAATTGTTGTTGCCAGCACCCGGGTGGTTTTCAGCAGGCGGCCGCTACGGGCATATTGCTCGCTTTTGCGCATAACAAAATCCTGTGAGTCCACCCAGATAATTTGTTCCGGATAGGCCACGTTGGCTTGCCGGGCAGTCAATCTGATTTTGTAGCACTGTCTTCCGTCGTACTCCTCGGTTCCTAAAAGTTCAAAGGTATAGTTGTCTTCCAGTCCGCGGTTTCCGGTCATGTCCTCATAGGAAATGTCGGAGCCAAGCAGGGAATCGCGTAGAGCTGCGCCTTGCAGGCGAATTGTTTCGCGTGCATCAGGGTAGTACAGGAACAGGCTGTCGTCGCGGCGCAAAACCTTTTGTCCCCGTTCGTGCGGAGAGGTGAATTCAACCAAAAAGCGGTTTGAGCCTTCCGACCATGCTTGGTAAGTGCTGACTCGTTCTCCAAAGCGGTCTGAAATAATCATTCGTCCCTGGGAAATGCTGGTTTGCTGTGTTTGATTTGCTTCCATTCGATCGATGATCTGTGCTGCTGTAAGTCCGCTATTTTGGGCGAATAGGGGGCTGGAAATAATACAGCTTAGAAGAACGCCAAGAATCAGCATGGCTGGAATCTTCGGTCTGTTGGTTTTCTCAATATGTATATTCATTTTGTTCTCCTTTATTATACAGCCCGCAGAGCTTCGACTGGCTTCAATTTAGCGGCTCGCTGTGCTGAAGGGTAGGTTGCTGCCATGCTGGTTATCCACGCAAAGAAGAAAACACCAACGGTAGACATAATGTTGATGCGTGGGTAGAGCAGGCTGGATATTCCCATGTCCATCATGTCCATTTTGGCGGAAATGTCCAAGCCGGTGATTCCAACAGGCACAGTAATGGCAATGCCAAGAAGAACGCCGATAAAGGCCCCGGCAAAGCCCAGAAGAGCGGCCTCGGTAAAGAACAGGCGAACCAGTTGGCCCTCGCTCATTCCCAGGGCAGAGAGCGTTCCAATTTCCCGGGTGCGTTCGTTGATAATCATCATGGTTGTGCTGATTATTACTGTTGCGGCTAGCAGAAAAAAGATGAGAGCCATGATGCTGTAAATTGCTCCTGCCATGGATAAAGAAGCATATCCGGCACTGATTTTTGTCCAAGATCGAGCTTCCAGCTGATTCCAGCCCTCGGCCGCGTGTTGGGAAAAGAACTCATTGAGTTCCGCCGTGGTTCGCTCGGGCTCGTGCTCAGTCGTTTTGATCAGGATTTCACTGGCGCCACCATCCATCCGCATGTAGTAATCGGCCCGTTCGATGGGCAGAACGTA
This sequence comes from uncultured Spirochaeta sp., assembly GCA_964398645.1. Taxonomy (GTDB): domain Bacteria; phylum Spirochaetota; class Spirochaetia; order DSM-27196; family DSM-8902; genus Spirochaeta_B. Next base: position 5,305 of record CAYNNU010000048.1, on the reverse strand, counting down.
GGTGCGGGAATTCATGGCAGTAACCGGGAATGCAGCAATGCCGACAATGTCTACAGTAAATGCGTTGGAGCTGCGGTAACGAGTTTGCGTCATAAAGGTGGCTTCGTCGCCAATAGTTACGCCCAGTTTTTGTGCAAGCCCTGCGCCAATAAGGGCTTCGTTGCTGTTTGGCTCGGGAAGCCGGCCATCAATGACAATGTCGCCAAGGTTTTGGTATTCGCTTTCACTTTCCATGTCCAGGCCGATGCCCACAGCGCTGATTTGCTCTTCGCCAATAAATGAAATGCCTGGAACTTGAATCCTTGGGCTCACTGCGGCAATTCCTTGTCGTTCACGCAGAAACTGGGTCAGTTCCGTGTAGTTGGGAACAACATATTGGACTGGATATAGGTATTCGTATTTGTTGTACAGCTGGTTGCGAACATGAACCTCGCCGGTTTCGTATTCCCAAGCATTTTTTTCGATGTCGTCGGAAAGACCCGCTAACATTGAGAATAGGAAGGTAATTGAAAGGGAAGCAACAACAACTCCCATAAGGGACAAGATGCTGCGTCGTCGGTTTCTAAATAGATTGCGGAATGCAATTTCGATAAAATTCATGGGTGCCTCCTTGCATCCAGTACGGCAATTATTGCCGCAGGTTTTCGGTTACCTGCTTGCCTAGCATGTTACGAACGGGAAACAAAGCTACCAAGCCGGAAAAGAGAAAGGCGAAGATGGCCACGTTCAGCATATCTGCAGTGTTCCAAACTCCGTGGAGCACGTTGCCCAGGCGGAATTCCATATCCGCATCCTCCAGCAGGAATCCGTAATCGATACCAACGTTAACCATGAGGCCCACGAGAATGGCGCCGATAATGAGCCCGCCGATTGCGCCAATAAGGCCGATGCCGGCAGCTTCTAACATGAATAGCTGACGTATTTCGCCGTTGCGAAAGCCAAGGGCCCGCATAGTGCCGATTTCTTTCTGCCGCTCCATCACTGACATAAGCATGGTATTGGAAACGCCAACGACGGCAATGATTCCAAGTAGAAACAGGAGTATACCGGTTGCTGTATCGGACATTTGCATAAGTGCCGCCATTTCTTCGTTCATTTGCGCAAAGCTCAAAACCTCAATTTGCTGGCTCTCTGCTGGAAGGGCTTCCTGCAAAATGTCCCGGATTGGCTGTACATCGGCTGTACCGGGTTGATTTTCCGGTAGTAAGGCATGGATGGTATTTACTGCGCCGCCGGTTTCCAGGTACATGTGGGCTGTGTCTAGTGGAATATATAATACTTTCCGATCGATCTGCGGGTTAAAGCTTTCAAAGATCCCCACAATCTGAAAATCCATCAATTGTCGAAAGCCGTCTCGGGTGCGAGTGGTTACGCTTACATAGTAGCCTACTTCGGCGCCGATCTTGTCGGCTAGCCAACGGCCAATCAGAATTTCATCGCCATCTTCCAGCCAGCGTCCCTCTATGAGGGTGTCTTTCAGATGAAAGACCTGGTCATCTTCTTGAGGGTCGATAGCAGAAAACTGCATAGGAATAGAGCCATCCTCTGGAAATGGATCATAGTGGATAATCAATTCGCCTTTGAAATTCAGGCGTTCCACAGCCGGGATGTCCTGCGCACGCAATGCATCCAGTGTGGCTTGCGGGTTTTCCAGCATGTGATCCAGCGGGTGCTGGTCTTTCTCTGCCCAATAATCCATGGCAAAGATTCCTACGTTGCCTAGTTCAAATTCCTTCAGGTTGCGGTCTGACTCGCTGGAAAAGCCGGCAATGAGAGAGGTGGTTGCTATGTAAATAGCTGTGCCGGCGGCAATTGCAATGGCTGTAATGATTGTTCTTCGCCTATGCCGGGACAAGTTCTTGAGGGAAAGTATCAACAGCAGAAGCTTATGATTCTTTTTTGTTTTCATGCCAAGCCCCCTGCTGGAGTATGTTGAACTGCTTCATCGCTGGTAATCAGGCCATCTTGTAATCGGCACAGCCTGTCGGCGTAGTTCATAACCATTGGATCATGGGTGGAAAATACAAAGGTTGTGCCGTGTTCCTGGTTAATTTTCTTCATGAGTTTCAGGATGGCCTCGCCGTTTTCAGAGTCCAGGTTTGCTGTTGGCTCATCTGCCAGTACCATCAGCGGGTTTTTAATGAGTGCCCGAGCGATGGCAACTCGCTGTTGTTGTCCGCCAGAGAGTTTAGCCGGCCGGCGGTTTTCCAGTCCTTCCAAGCCGACTTCCTTGAGCAGATTCATGCAACGTTCGTGTACTTCGTCTTTTGAAATATTCAAAAGGGAAACAACTATTGCAATATTTTCGTATGCGGTAAGTACTGGGATCAGGTTGAAGCTTTGAAATACAAAGCCGATTTTTTCGCGCCGTAATTCCACTAGCTGTTTTTTGTTCATGTGGCTGATTGCGGTTCCTTCGATAAGGATTTCACCGCTGTCCATACTGTCCAGGCAGCCAATCAGGTTGAGCAGGGTGCTTTTGCCTGAGCCGGAAGGCCCTGCAATCGACATAAATTCTCCACTTTTGATGTGCAGGTCTACTCCTCGCAGGGCATGCACCGTGGTGTCACCATCAATATAGTTTTTTTCGACGTTTTGTACGCGTATCATGGCGTTTCTCCTTCTGTTTTATTTTGCAGAGATTTCTGCAGGGCTATTGTTCCTAGCGGGCTGCCCAGATTCATCTGTTCTGCCGCCGAAGATGGAATAAGTACTACTGAGCCTTTGCTTTGTCGCAGTGCATCATACACCATGTTCATTGCGCGCAGTTGAAAGGCTTCGGGATTGTCTTTGTAATGTTGTTCGGCTGTACACATATTCTGTGCCAGCTCGATTTCTGTTTCGCCCAGAATGAGGCGAGCCTGCCGTTCACGGTCGGCCTGGGCCTTTTTGCTCATGGCATCTTCTAACTCTTTTGGAATGATGATGTCGGTAAATTCAACCGAAAGTACGGTAATTCCCCAGGGATCAGTTTTGGTGTCCAGGATTTGTTGGAGGTCACGGCCTACTTTGTCTCTTTCGGAAAGTAGAGTGCTTAGATCATGGGTTCCAATGGCGTCCCGCAAGGCGGTCTGAGCCGAGAGGGTGATGGCTTCCAGATAATTTTCCAGTTCCAGTATTGCTTTGCCGGCATCCCAGATCATCCAGAAGCAGATTGCATCAATGTGGACCGGAACATTGTCGCGGCTAAGTGTGCGCTCGGCACTGAAATCGGTAACGCGGATGCGTGTGTCTACTTTGGCGGCAATGCGGTCCAGAAAGGGGATGAGCAGAAAGAGACCCGCGTTCTGTACCCGTTGAAATTTCCCGGCGCGTAAAATGATGGCCTTGTCCCAGTGGGTGATGATTTGCAGCATTGCAGATGGAATGAGTACGGCTGCCGGCAATGCGGCCAGCCAAGGTGATGCGGGGGGAGCGCCGCTTAGTATGGTCTGAACTCCTCCAGCAACAAAGAGAGCCAGAACCAGCATTACCCAGTGGGGTAGAAGAATCAGTAAAAGTGCTCCGGCGAACAGGCCGGCGGCGGCCCCTTGCAGGTCGGTTGCTGGGATTGGCCCGTCAAACACAAATATAAGAGAGATAAACCCGCCTGATAGAAACAGCATGCTCAAAAAGGAGAAGGTAGAAAAGCGGAAGTCTATCGGTATGCGGCGTTTCGGCAGATTTTTTATTCGGTATTGATCGTGGGAAAAGAGTTTCTCTGAAAAAATACTCATGCCAGGTCCTCCTTGGTATTCATTTCCTGTAATTGATCGATGATATCTGGAATAGAAAAGCCGTATGCGCCGGCTTTACTCACGGTGCTTTGGCAAATTTCTGCCAAAATGCGTTCTTTTTCAATATCTGACACCGGTATTGTCCGGTTTGAAATAAAGGTGCCAGTTCCTTGCTGGGTATTCACAATACCCCGCAGTTCCAGTTGGTGATATGCCTTGGCAACGGTGTTGGGGTTTATTTGCAATTCAACGGCGAGACTACGCACGGTTGGCAGTTGGTCGCCTGACTGAAGGCGTGAATCAGCGATCGCAAGTTCAACCTGTAAAATGATTTGTTTATAGTAGGGTACCCCGTTGCTGTGATCTATGGAAAACTGGATTGCCGGCTTTACCATCGAAATCTCCCTGGAATGTACTATTGTACTAGTTAACTAGTACAATAGTACTATAATGCCGGATTTAGAATAGTGCAAGTCTTTTTTCTTGACATTGCATGGATGCATGAAATACCATGTACCGGCATCGGGAAATTGATAACCTGAATGCTAATCTAATTATTCTGGAGATTGTGTATGGCGCAAAAAGCGAACATTGTTTCAACGGGCATGTATGTCCCGGACCGGATTGTAAAGAATGCTGAATTAAAAGAGTATTTTTCTAAAATTAATCTTGGCGAAGTAGTTGATAAGCTCGAAAAGAGTTCTGGAATACTTCAGCGCGGGTATGCACCCGATGACTGGGCAAGTTCTGATATTGCTGTTCCTGCATGTCAGCAGGCAATTGAGCGTGCCGGCCTTACACCCATGGATATCGATTTGATCATTTTGGGTACTGACTCACCTGATTATCTTACTCCTGCTACATCTACAGTGCTTCAGCACAAGCTGGGAGCAAAAAATGCCGGTACTTTTGATGTTGCTTGTGCATGTGCAACCTTTCCTGCCGGTATTGGAATCGGTGCTTCACTGATGGAAGCAAATGATGCTCTGAAGAACGTGCTTGTTGTTAGCGTGTACATGATGCGCAAACTTGCTGATGATAATGATATTACCCGCTTTTTCTACGGCGACGGTGCTGGTGCCGCTATTTTGCAGCCTGGTAAAAAGAAGGCTTTCATGGGAACAAAAATGATTGCTGATGGTCAGTATGCCAAGGCTTGGGGAATTTATTCTGGTGGAACAGCTGAGCCTGCTTCTGTAGAATCAGTTGAAGCTGGTCGCACAAAAGTTAAGCTTGTTGGCGAATATCCTGCGGATATCAATACAAAGCATTGGCCACACTTGATTCGTGACCTTGCAAAAGAAAATAAGTTCAAGCTTTCAGACATTGATCAGATTGTGTTTACCCAGGTTAACAAGCACGCAATCATCACCGTTATGGATGACTTGGGAATCGATCAGTCCAAAGCTCATATGATTATGGATAAATGGGGATACACCGGTTCCGCATGTATTCCAATGGCCCTGAACGATGCTCTTGAGCAGGGAAAAGTGAAGAAGGGTGATCTGGTAGTTATGGTTGGATCCGGCGTTGGGTACAACATGGCTGCTACTGCAATGCGAATTGTAGGTGATTTGCCAACTACCTAA